>DASRTE010000063.1:0-13870 GCA_035656095.1 Jiangellaceae bacterium | reverse complement strand
GCTGGTGCCGATCGCCGGCGTCGTCTTCATCACGGCCCTCGTCGCCGCCACCACCACCCTGCTCGCGCCGCTGTTCAACATCGGTCACAGCGTGCTCGAGGGAGCCGACCCGAAGACGACTGCGACGGCGTATGCCCTCCTGACCGGCATCGCCCTCGGCCTTCTGGGGTTGGCGGGAATCGCGGGCGCGCTGCTGATGAGCGCCGCCGCGACGGTCGCCTGCCGCGGCGGGCTGCAGCCGCGGTGGACCGTGGTCCTCGTCGTGGTCGGCGCGGTTATCGCGGCGATCGGAACGTGGGTGTTCTTCTTTCCGATCCTGCTTGTCGTCCTGTGGGTGCTCGGCGCGTCGGTGAGGCAAACGATCCTCCATCGCCGTGGCGTCCTCAACCCGCTTCGCTGACCAGCGTCGGAGGTGCGGACACAAGCGCCGTCCCTCCGACGATGATCCCAAGCCCGTGACCCTCCTCGACCGCGCGATTGTGCGCCCGCTGCCGGCGGTTCCGACACCGGACGTCCGCCGCGACCGCGCTGATCGACCGCCGCCGGCCCAACATCGGCGTAGGAGCATCTGAGCTTCATCCAGACCACACGGCCGAGCAGATCCTCAACTGTAAGAAGAGTTCAAACGCGGGCCCTAGAGTGCGAGTTGTGCCTCCGACCCTGCCGTACGGCACGTGGCCGTCGCCTGTCAGCGCGGAGAAGGTGGTCACGGCCGGATCGCGTCCTACGCAGATATGCGCCGACGGAGGAGTCACCTGGTGGAGTGAGACCCGCCCGGCTGAGGGCGGGCGGGAGCAGATCGTGCGCCTCTTCCCCGGTGGTATCCCGCAGGACCTCCTACCCGAGGGCTTCAACGCGCGTACCCGGGTACATGAGTACGGCGGCGGCGCATGGTGGGTCCGTGGCGGAACGGTGTTCACGACGAACTTCGCCGACCAACGGATGTACCGCCTCGACGTGGGCGATCCGCAGCCGCAAGCTGTCACGCCGCCGTCGCCCACGGCGCAGGGCTGGCGGTACGCCGACGGCGGGCTGACTCCGGACGGCCGCTGGGTGGTGTGCGTGCGGGAACGCCACGAGGGGTTGGATCCGGCCCGCGACGTGTACAACGAGTTGGTCGTGCTGCGCGCGGACGGTAACACGCCGCCGCACGTCATCGTCTCGGGAAGGGACTTCTTTGCCGCACCCAGGATCAGTCCGGACGGACGGCAGCTCGCCTGGATCACCTGGGACCACCCGAACATGCCTTGGGATGGCACCGAGCTGTGGCTTGGCCGAGTTGCGTTCCGCGACGGTGTCGTGCGCGTGGAGGACACACGTCGAATAGCGGGCGGGCCGGACGAGTCGCTGATGGAGCCCGTCTGGGGCCCGCATGGGTCTCTTTTCGTCATCTCCGACCGCACCGGCTGGTGGAACGTGTACCGGGTCGACGGCACAGACAGGTTGACCAACCTGGATCAGGCCGACCGCGAGGTCGGCGGGCCTGCGTGGGTCTTCGGTGCTGCCCACGTCGCGACCGCGAGCGACGGTACGGTACTGGCGGCGACGGTGCGGAACGGCCAGGGGCTCCTGGTGACGATCTCCACCTCGGGCATCCCGACAGAGCACGCCCTTCCGTGCACCGCCGTGCGTTCGCTGGCCGTGGACGGCGATCGCATCGTGCTCATCGTCACCGCGCCCGACCGAGGCCCGGAGGTGGTCGAGGCCGACCTCGGGGATCCCACGGCGCTGAGAGTTCTGCGTCCGGGAGCCGATCCGGGGCTTGACCGGGGGCAGGTGAGCCGGCCAGAACGGCTTTCGTTCCGCTCCGTTGGGCGGACCGCGTACGCCTGGTACTACCCGCCGACCAACCCGAACGCACAGCCTCCGGCCGGTGAGCGGCCACCGCTGCTGATCTTCGTGCATGGTGGTCCGACCTCGGCCGCGGATCCCGCGTTCGACCTCGGTAAGCAGTTCTGGACCACCCGGGGGTTCGCCGTCGCCGACCTGGACTATGCCGGAAGCACTGGCCTCGGGCGCGATTACCGGCGATTGCTC
Organism: Jiangellaceae bacterium; assembly: GCA_035656095.1. Lineage (GTDB taxonomy): Bacteria > Actinomycetota > Actinomycetes > Jiangellales > Jiangellaceae > DASRTE01. The sequence goes on along the minus strand of DASRTE010000063.1, from coordinate 11,833 downwards.
GACGGCGCGTGGGGCGAGGCCGATCTCGACGACACCTGTGCGCTTGCCGACTACCTCGTTGCAGAGGGTCTGGCCGACGCAGCACGCCTGGCAGTGCGAGGCGGCAGCGCGGGTGGATTCACCGTGCTTGCCGTGTTGGCCCGCCGGGACACCTTCACCGCTGGAGTCTGCTACTTCGGGGTCGCAGACCTGGCGGCTCTGGCCCGGGACACCCACAAGTTCGAGAGCCGCTACCTCGACCGGCTGGTCGGCCCCTTGCCCGACGCCGTCGATGTCTACACGGCACGATCACCGCTCTCCCACCTGGACGGCTTCTCCTGCCCGCTGCTCGTCCTGCAGGGCCTCGACGACGAGGTCGTACCGCCGGCACAGTCGGCGGCGATCGTCGACGCGCTCGCCGAACGGGGGGTACCGCATGCCTACCTCACGTTCGAAGGCGAGGGACACGGCTTCCGCAGGGCAGAGAATCAGCTGCGCTGCCTGACCGCCGAGCTGTCCTTCTACGGTCAGGTCTTCGGATTCACCCCGGCCGGAGACACGGAGCCGATCACCCTGGTCACCGGATCGGACAACGGCAGCGGAAGCGGGCGACGCCAGAGGTGAACCCCAGTGCACCCACGCCTGTGGTCAGCATGTGACGTGCAGAATGGCGTTGACGTCTCGCCGGTCCAGACCCGCAATGAGGCGGCAGGCATCCGCGGTGGGAGTGGCGACGAGTTTCACGCCCCGGCGGTCAGCCTCTTGCCGGAGGCCAGGCGTGATCGGTAGCGAGCCGTATGCCCCTGTGCCGATGATCAGCTGGCTGCCGCTCCACGGGATGTCCTCGTCGGCCGACAGCGGAGTATGGCCATAGCGAGCGCGGTACGGTTTCGAGGGTTTCTTGATCCGCTTGCGCACGTCGCCCCGATCAATGACGACGTCGTGCTCATGACGGCGTCCGTCTATCTCGATCGATCCGAACGCGACCAGATGTGCCTTCATGTTGTTCTCCCCAACACATACTTACCTCTGGGCCAGCTTCCTAACCGGGTGAGGCGCCGCCACGGGCGGGATCCGCGCCGGACTCCCTGCACGACCAGGCCGGAGTGGTCCGGCCTGCTGGAGGTGATCCGCGGTTCCGCCGCGCAGACCTGCGCGCTCGTCATGGATCGGCTCCGCAAGACATTGAGAAGACCCAGGATCAGCCTTGGCTGATGTTCGCCGCGTCGAATGGGTCTCGGCGCGCTGTGGGTCGCCCGAGTTCCTACTCCCAGGTCGACCTCTCCCCGAACGCGAAGCCTGACGCGACGTGCAGTCATGGTGCAAATTGATCGGCCGCCTGTGGATGCCCGAAGGTGTCTGTCGGCGGCGTCCGATAGTGTCGAACACATGTTCGAAGACGCGGTGGATATCCGGGACCGGTTGGCCGACTTTGTCGACCGGTTGGATCCGGACGCTGTGTCCGGGTCGGCGGCCAGGGACTTGTGGGGCGTGTTGGACGCTTCGGAGCGGTTGTGCGCGGCCGGGAAGACGTTGCTGGCCCGGCGGATCGCCGCCACCCACCGGCCGGAGAAGGCCGGGGCCAAGACCGCGGCGGAGGAGCTGGCTCGGCGGTCCGGTACGTCGACCGGCGCGGCGAGGGATGCGCTGGACACCTCGGCGCGACTGCCAGTCCAGCCGGGCGTCGATGGTGCGCTGCGCCGCGGTGAGTTGTCCCTGGCGCAGGCCGCGGTCGTTTCTGCTGCGGTGGCGGCGAATCCGGCCGAGGAGCACCGGCTGGTGGAACTGGCCTCGCAGGTGTCGGTTCCGGAGTTGCGGGAGGAGTGCGCGCGGGTACGGGCGGCGGCCGATCCGGACCCGGCGGCCACCAACCGGCGGCTGCACGCTCAGCGGCGGCTGCGTCGGTGGACCGACAGTGAAGGGTTTTGGAACCTGCACGCCAAGGGCACCCCGCAGGCCGGGGCCGCGTTCAACGCCGTCCTGGACGCGGTCACCGACCAGGTCTTCAACGCTGCCCGACGAGCCGGCCGCAGCGAGCCGGTGGAGGCCTACGGTTTCGATGCGCTGATGGCGCTCGCCGACCAGGCCGTCGATTCGGCCGCCGACCAGCCGAACCGGATCAGCAGCGGCCTCGGCGCACCGGAGACGAGCGGCGAGGTCGGCCAGGATTCCGCGAGGCCAGTTCCTCGAGGTGACGCCGAAGAGACCCGCGGCGAGTCCGGATCAAGCCAGACCGCACACGGCCCGAGCACCTCGCCGGGTCCGGGTGAGGCGAACGCCAATATCGGTGAGCTTGATCGGCTTGACAGCCGGCCAGACGCTGACCTGCCGGCGGCACGACTCCCGGAGCGGCTGAACCCGCGGTATCTGGCGTTGCTGCGGGTTGATGTGGCGGCCCTGCGCCGTGGCCGGGTTACCGGCGACGAACTGTGCGAGATCCGCGGCGTCGGCCCGGTGCCGGTGCCGGTCGCCGAGAGGCTGCTCGGGCAGGCCGTGCTGCACCTGGTCATCACCCGCGGAACCGACGTGCTGAACGTGACGCACCTGGGCCGCGGGCCCACGGCCGCGCAGAGGATCGCCCTGGCCTGGGCCAGTCCCGGCTGCACAGTGCTGGGGTGCTGGCGGACCCGCACCGAGAACGACCACCGCGAACCCTGGGCGCAGACCCGGCACACCCGGCTGGACCAACTCGACCCGCTGTGTGACCACCACCACGACCTGAAGACCCGGTTCGGCTGGGCGCTGGTCGACGGCACCGGCAAACGCCGGATGGTCCCACCCGACGACCCACGGCATCCCAGACATCGTGCCAATCCGCGGACCGGTCGGGCCAGACCGGAAGACAGCCCGACCGGAATCGCCGCCGCCGGCATCACCGCAGCCCAGCCGAACCCGAACCCGCCGACCCATCCGAGCATGGACCGGCCGGCGCAGCAGATCTTGAACCGGCCGGGGGAACGCACCTCGGGCCAGCCAGGGCGGCGAAGCTCGGGCCGGCCGGCGCCACCGACCTTGCCCGATCCACCCGGCGACCCACCACAAGCCGCCTAGCGCATCGAGCGCGGCGACCCCGACAGCCGGATGATCGACCGCCCTGCATATCGCCCGGCTCCGCAGCATTGCTGGCCAGACCCCTGCGCGTCGCCGACGTTCGAAAGTGGTCAGCCACGGGACCAGGTCTCGACCCATAGCCGCGGCACGTGCCAACGGCGCCCACCAGCTCCGACGGCGACCATGACGCTGACTCTGTCGGGCGGTCGGCTGCCTGGTACGGCCCGTCGCGGCCGGGTGCTGAGACACCGGATCACGGTCGCATGTCGAGTCGACGTGGGCGTCTCCAAGGGACTAGTGCTCAGCCTCTTGTTCGGCGTCGGCGGGTAGTTCGGTCAACAGCGCGCGAAGCGCGGCTACCGGCTGTTCGAAGAAGGGGTCGTCGCGCGCATCTTCGATGACGTGCAACGGCCAGCCGTATTTGGCGCTGGTGGCCTCCGCGACCCGGAGCGGGGTTTGCAGGTCGTGTCGTCCCCAGATGAGTGACGTCGGCGCGGTGATCTGTGCGAGGTGTGCGGCGGGTATCGGACGCAGGCCGAACCCCGACATCAGGCCTCGCAGGGTTGCCTTGGAGGTCTTGGATTTCGCCCACTCGAGGGCCTGGGTGCCAAAGGCATCCCACTGATCCCCGAACTGTTCGCGCAGGCCGTCGAAGTCAACGAAGCACTTGTCGAGGAACCGGTCTCGTGATTGCTCGGTCGGCCGGACGATGTAGGCCGCCAGCGGCAGTGCGAACCGTAGCTTTGGCAGGTTCCAGCTCAAACCGAACGTGTCGACGAGCACCAGGCTGCGGACCCGATCCTGATGATTGGCCGCGAAGCGGAGCGCGATGGCGCCACCCAACAGATGTCCGGCGACCGTGGGTGGACGGTCGCAGGTCTGGTCGATCAGTTCGCTCAGCCAGTTGAGGACACGCTCGACGTCCAGGCGACCGTCTGGCAGTCCCGAGGCGCCGTGACCGGGTAGATCCGGAACGATCACTCGATGGCTTGTGGCCAGTTCTGGAATCGCCCGCCCCCACACGGCGGAGAACTCGCCCGGACCATGCAAGAGGACAACGGGTGAACCGGCACCGCCCTCGAGCACCGCGGTCGAGATACCGGCCAGCCCCAGCCGTTTATCGTTCACAGGTAGTCCCGCCAACAGGCGATCACGAGTGTTCATGTCTGCTCCTCCAAGCTGCTATGCGCGATCTCTCGATACGACGCTAGGCAGCCGGCATCACCTGCGCTTCCGGAGAAACAACCATGTCCACCAGCCGTCGGATGTGGGTACTTCTATGCACCCCGCGCTGCATCGGGCCTGTGTGTACCAGCCCAGGTGCGGCAGATGATCGCCGATGGGCATCCTTGGTTCGCCGAGATGGCCGGTCCTCAGTGGTCACTTCTGCGGCTACCCACCGGGCACTGGCCGATTCTCAGCGTCGGACTGCCTGGCCGACCTGCTCCGCGAGCTCCGGGAGCCGCGCCAGCCGGCGGCCTGGTGTCGGACGGACCGCCTAACGTCGACCCGTGGTGTTCGACCTGACCCTCGACGAGCTGAGGCAGCGGCGCAGCGTCAAGTGGCGCTTCAAGGAGCCGGATGTGCTGCCGTTGTGGGTGGCCGAGATGGATGTGCGCCTGGCCGAGCCCATCCGTGACACATTGGCGGAGCTGGTCGAGCGGGGCGACACGGGGTACGTGACCTGGGACGGGTTGGCCGAGGCGTACGCGGCCTTCGCGGCTCGCCGTTGGCAGGAGGAGCTCGACCCTGCCCGGATGTTCGTCGTCCCGGACGTGATGTGGGGCATCTTCGAGGTGCTGCTGGTCGGGACCGAGCCGGGGGATCAGGTGGTGATCAACCCGCCGGTGTACGCGCCGTTCTTCGACACGATCAGACATGCGCGGCGGCGGCTGGTCGAGGTTCCGCTGGTGCGCGACGCGGATGGCGTGTACGGGCTCGACCTGGCCGGGTTGGAGCGGGCGTTCGCGGCCGGGGCGCGGGCGTACCTGCTCTGCAGTCCGCACAACCCGGTCGGCCGGGTGTGGACGCGGGCCGAGCTAGAGGCCGTGGCCGCACTCGCCGACCGGTACGGGGTGCTGGTGCTGGTGGACGAGATCCACGGGCCGCTGGTCTACCAGCCACACCGGTTCGTCCCGTTCGCCACGCTGGACGCGGCGGCGGCGGCAGAGGCGATCAGTTTCACCTCCGCGTCGAAGGCGTGGAACCTGGCCGGTCTGAAGTGTGCGCTGGCGGTGGCCGGGTCCGCCCGCGGCGCAGCGCTGCTGGCCGGGATGGGTGAGGAGGTCGCCTACGGCGCGGGATTGTTCGGCGCGGTCGCCAACACGGTGGCCTTCGACGCGGGCGAGCCGTGGCTGGACGAGCTACTCGACGCGCTGCACGCCAACCGCGGCCACCTCGGCACGTTGCTGGCCGAGCACCTGCCGGCGCTGCGGTGGCGACCCGAGGACGTCCAAGCGACCTATCTCGCCTGGCTGGACTGCTCTCCGCTCGGCCTGGACGACCCGGCCGGAGTATTCGAGCAGCGCGGCCGCGTGGCGCTCGAGCCGGGCCCGCTGTACGGCACCGGCGGCGACGGCTACGTCCGGCTCAACTTCGCCACCTCACCAGCAATCCTGGACCAAGCCGTACGACGGATGCGGGCCGCGATTCTCCCGACCGAGGAGTCGTGAAGGCGTCACGGCTGCCGTGTTCTACACGAGCACGAGTTTCGCCCGGCCCGGTGACCGTGGCGGAGAGTCGTGGCCGCGGGCTGCTAGCCACGACTGGTTCTTGGCGCGGCTGGCTCATCGCGACCTTGCCTCGGCGTGCCATCGGATCAGGTCGGAGCGCACGCGGGCGGCGTCGTGCTCCTCGACGTCCTGGGCGACCAGTGGGACGGGCGGGCAGCGGTCGATCTGGGTGAGCACGGCGGGGTAGTCCAGGAGTCCGGCCCCAGCCGCGGAGTAGCCGGAGGCAACGACGTCCTTGGCCTGCGCGGCAATGACCCGGGGCCCGAGCAGGTCGACGGCCGCGGCGAGCACCTCGTTCTGCCGGTGCACGGTCTCAGGGGTCAGCAGGTTGGCGGGGTCGAGCACGATCCCGATCGGTGCGTCGGCGCCGAGCTGGTCGAGCAGCCGCGCGGCGGTCGGGGCGTCCTTCACGACGTTGCCGGGCTCGGGCTCGATGCCGAGGCGGACACCGGCGTCGCCGGCGGCCTGCAGCAGTCGGTCGAGGGTGCTCCGGAGATCTGCCCAGGCGGCCGGGTCCTCGTTGGCGGGGTGCGCGCGCCACATGTCCTCGGGATCCCGGGTCCCGGTGCACAAGGTCACGACGTCCGCGCCCAGCAGCGGCGCCAGCCCGATCAGGCGGACGGCCTGCCGGGTGGCGGTCGCCCGGGCGGTGGCATCGGGATGGACGGTGTTGAAGGTCGCCGAGACCGACGGGATGACCAGCCCGTGCGCGTCGAAGGCGGCACGGACCTCCGCGAACTTCTCCTCGCCCACGTCAGCCGCCAGAGTCGGCAACCCGATGGCGGCGAAGTTCCAGTGCGCCACCGCGAACCCGGCCGCGGTGACCTCGCGGGCGACCTCGTGGGGTGTGCTGCGACGGAATGTGCGGGCGAAGATACCCAGCCGGCCGGCGAAGTCGCCGGAGCCCGCGGCCATGTCGCGCGCCCCGTCGCCCGGCGTGGGTGCCCGCCTTGTGGAGCTCACAGGGTCACCTCGGCACCGGAGGCGACGGCGGCGGCGGTCGCCTCGATGGCCCGGACTGCCGCGAGGCCGTCCCGAGCGTCGGGCACCGGCCGGCCGTTCTTCCGGATCGTGGTCGCGAACGCCTCGACCTGCCGCTGGTAGGCGTCGCCGTCGGTGAGCGTCGGCTGGACGATCTGCCCCGCGGCGTAGGCATGGACCGTGGAGGACCGCCGGTAGAAGGGGAAGTGGGTCTCAACTCGGATGCTGCCGTCGGCGCCGAAGATCTCGATGCCCTCAGCCGGGAGCCCGGGAACGTCCGTGGTGATGCTGATCGTGCCGATCGCGCCGCTGCCGGTGGTGGCGATGATCTGCCATTGCTGATCCCTGCCGTGGGCGCGGTGGCGCGCCACGACTGACATCAGCGGGCCGAGCAGGTACCGCACGGTGTCGAACACGTGTGAGCCGTGCGTCGCCAACAGGTAGCGCTGCCGGTCAGCCCTGAAACCGGCCTCGGTCTCTCGCGCCGCGGCGTCGGCAAACACGCGCGGGAACAGGCTGGCCTCGATGCCCGCGCGCAGGTCACCGATGCGGTACCAGGCGTTGAAGGAGCGGGCCTCACCCAGTTGAGATCCGACGAAGTCGCGGGCCCACTGCACACCCTCGTCGTGGCGCTTCATCGAACCCACCTGCAATACCAGGCCCGTCTCCTCCACTTGGTCGACCAGCGCCTGGGCCTCAGCAACGGTGGAGGCCAGGGGCTTCTCGATCAGCACATGCTTGCCCGCGGACAACGCCTGGCCGACCAGATCGTGGTGGAAGCGATCCGGCGCGGTGATCACGACCGCCTCGACCGCCCCGCCGGCAAGGGCCTCCGCCTGGCTGGTGTAGACCCCCGGTACGGCGTAGCGCCGCGCCACCGCCTCGGCCACCTCCCGGCTCGGGTCACTCACCGCGACCAGCTCGACCCCAGCCGCCTTCTCGAAGGCCGGCAGATGTGCAACCTGCGCGATCCGACCACACCCCACGAGAGCAATCCGAACCCGTTCAACCGTCACGTGCTCCCTCGACTCCCAGGTTGACCTCCGCATGCACCGTCAACCTGCTTCGTTCGCGTCCCCGATCGAAACAGACCGAACGCACTCGCACGTGGATGCCTCACTATCAGTCCAGAACGGCTTGCATACCCAATGATCAACTGCCCCTTCGAACAATTGGTCCGGTCGATATGGATGCGACCTGTCACTACGGTGGCGTCCGGGGGGAGAGGAGGGGCAATGGCCGGGGGAGGGCGGGATCAGCTCGGGCCGATCGAGCGGCTGGTGCGACTGCTGGCGGTCCTGGAGAGTGCGGGTCTGGCCGGGGCTGGCCAGCAGCAGCTGCTCGACGTCGCCCGGTATGGCGGCGAGCATGACGATCAGCGGCGCGCTCTGAATCGCGAGCTGAGGCACCTGACCGAAGCTGGCTGGGACATCCGCAACGTGGGCGACGCCGGCGGCGATGCCAGGTATGTGCTGCGCGCCCGCGACACCCGGCTGCGGGTCAGCCTGACTCGCGAGCAGCAGGCTGAACTCGCTCGTGCGGCAACGTTGGCCGGGGTCAAGGACTTTGCCAACCTGGTCGGTGATTCCCCGTACGTCGACGTCACGAGCCCAGGCGTGAGCGCCCCTTTGCTGAAGACCGCGGAGCATCCGAACCTGAGTCTGTGCATCTACGCGGCGAGCCATCGTTGTCTGCTGCAGTTCATGTACAAGAGAAGGCTGCGCGTGGTGCATCCGCGGGTCGTGCAGCCGGGGCCGTCGGGGTGGTACCTCGCCGGGTGTGAGGACGGCCAGGACGTCGAGAAGAATTTCGCCGTCGGCCGGATGCGGACTCTGGTCATCGACCGGCCGGGCAGCGCCACCGTGACCTACGACGTCCGGCACACGCAGCTCGACCCGCTGACCTGGCTGGTCGACCCGCCAGTCGACGTCGTCGTGGAGACAACCGACGACCATGTCGCGCACGTGGAGTCGCGCCTCGGGGCGCCGACGTCCCGAACAGGCACCGGCGACCACGTGAGGCTGACCATTCCGATGACCCACCGGGCGGCGTTCCGGCACCGGCTCTACGAGCTCGGCACCCGCGTGCGGGTCCTCGGGCCGGAGGACGTCCGCGCGGAGATCATCAAGGACCTCGAAGCACAAGCGGAAGTCGCGACATGACGACGCCGGTGTATGTCCGCCGCTTCATGCGCGTCACCCGGGCGATCGAGGTCCTCTCCCACTATCCGGACGGGCGGCGGTTGGCCGACCTGGCCGCCGAGCTCGACACCTCCGAGAGCGTGCTGCGTGAGGAGATCTTGGCGTACTACGCGGCCGACGCGACCGTCGATCAGCTCGGTGGCGGCTACCGCGAACCGGTCATCGAGTTCGTCGCCGATCCGCGTCTGGTCGACAGCGACGAGGACGACGTCGACCCCGCGGACGCGCCGTACGTGCGGCTGCGTGACATGCGGCCGGAGGCGGAGGTCGGCACCCACTTCCTGTCCCTCGGCCAACTCGCCCAGGTCTCGACGGCGGGCCGTGACCTGCTCACCCTCGACCCTACGAACACGGTGCTCGCCGAGGCCGTCGAGGCACTGGAGACGACGATCCTCGCCGGTCTCGACCCGGCCAGGGACAGCTGGCTGGCGACGACGGCCCAGCAGATGCGCCGCGCGATCGACGAGCGGCGCCGGGTGCGCATCCGCTACGCGCGGAAGTGGACGCCGGGCGTCGTCGAGCACGTCATCGAGCCGTATCGCCTCGTCCACACCCACCGCGGCTGGGAGGTCGACGCCGGGGTCGTCGGCCGGGACGAGTACGTGCCGACGTTCCTGCTCTCCGGCATCCGCGAGCTCGACGTCCTGGACGAGAGGTTCGAGCGGCCGGCGGACGTCGACGAGCGGATCGAACGCAACCGGCGTGAGGTGGCGGTCACCTTCGTCGTGCCGCAGGGGGCACGTTGGGTGGTCGAGCGGCACGCCGAGTCCGCCGAGGTGCTGCAGGAGGACGAGGAGAGCGTCAAGCTGTGCGCCAACGTGCTGCCGCCGCTACAGCGGCGGGTCGGGCTGGTGCTGCTCGTCGCCGGGACGGACGCCTTCGTCACCGAACCCGCCGACCTCCGCGACGCCGGCCGCGACCTCGCCCGCGAACTGCTCGCGCACCACGCGCCCGACGGCTAGCTGTGCGGAGTCAGGACGTCAAGACGGACAGCTGCGCCGACAACGCCGGATTGTCCACATCGGCTACCAGAACTCGGGCTATCTCGAGCGATCCGGGCTCGCCCAGCCTCAGCCGCTGGAGTGCCGCCCTCGCATGCAGCTCGTGCAACTCGTGACCCGCACTGAACGCCTCCAGCTCCCTGACCCAGCCTGCTGCGGCGGGGGCGCCGGCGTCGAGTGCTGCGGTGTTCCGAGCCTCCTGCCCGTACGCCGCGACCCACTGGTAGGTGTCCGGCAGCCGCCTGCACACGCGCGGTGCCTCGGCGAGCATCTCCAACCCACGCCGCCTATCCCCGCGCTCGATCGCGACGAGCCCAGCGCCGCGAGCAGCCAGGCTCTCCCAGCACGGATCACCGATCTGGCGTGCCAACGCATGGGCGCTCTCGAACGCGGTGGAGGCGGCGTCCAGATCGCCGGCCGCCAGTCGTACCTCGCCGAGCATTGCCTCGGGATAGGGCCGGAAGGACAGCCAGCTGTCTTCCTGGGCCAGCCGCAATGATGTCGTCAATGCGGCTGCGGCCGCGTCCCACTCCTGCCGTTGGATGAGCAGCCGTCCGGAACTGGCCTGCGCAAAGGCCTCGCAGCGCCGGTCACGCACGTCCGCCGCGAGGGCCACTGCCTCGTCGAGGTGTTCACGAGCGAGAGCGTGCCGGCCAAGGTCCGTATAGGCCTTGCCCGCGATGAGTTCGATCCAGGCGCGGTGCCCGGCGTTCTCGCCCGCCAGCTCGCGCGCCTGGTCGAGCCACCTGAGGGACCGTTGGTACTGCCCGCGCAGAACCGCGATGTATCCGAGCTCACGCTGGGCGGTGCTCGCCATGCCCATGTCGCCTATGTCGACGGCGAGCCCGGAACCCTCGATCAGCACCGCGGCGCCCTCCTCGTCCGTGCCTCGCGCGGCGTGGACGAGCGCACTGCCGAGCGTGACGAGCGCACGGGCCAGCAGATCACGGTCACCGAGTTGCCGAGCGTCCCAGACCGCCCGCCGCAGCGTGTCGAGTCCAGCCGTCAGCGCGCCAGCGGCGACCGCCGACTCCCCGGCCTCGAGCCGTGCAACGACCGCCGCCCGGTCCGTGGAGCCCGCGGCACCCAGCGATGGCGTGTCCAGCGCTGCCCGCAACACCGATCCGGCGTCGACGCCCAGCTCCCGCCGGAGCAACTCCGCGCATACCCGGGCCTGCTCCGCGGCCTCGGCGTGGGCGCCGGCGGCTCGCATGGCCAGAATGAGAAGGACATGGGCGTTCTCGTCGAGCGGGTTCAGCTCGACGAGTCGGGTCGCGTCCGCGACGGCTGCCTCGGCATCTCCTTGGGCGAGCCGTGCCCGAGCGGCATCCTGGAGGACCGCCTCACTGGTGGCGAGCAGGTGCCGGCGCTCACCCTCGAGCCAGAACTGGAAGGCGGGGCTCGAGTCGAAGGACATCCCGGCGAGGAGCGGGAGACCGAGGCCGGACATGTCGACCGCCTCGACCCAGGAGCCGCCCGTCAGCACGCTGGTATCGACCGTCGCTCCCGGCGGCAGCGTCAGCCGTACCGGGTCCCCGCCGACCTCCACGCGGTCGCCGAGGGAGCGCCGCAGCTGCGACAAGTTCCAGCGCAGCGCTCCCATCGGATCGTCGGCGTCGGTGAAGAGCAGGTCAGCCAGCCTTTCCCGGGGAACGGGCGCGCGCGCCCCCGCCAGGTACGCCAGCAGACCCCACGCCTTGTGGCCCCGGACGGGCGATGTGGCGCGAGCGTCATCCTCGATGCCGGGCCGGCCGAGCAGCCGTATCGTGAGCGCCATCACCAGCTCCCCGGATCGGCCTAGACCTTGGTGTCGAGGGTGCCAGGCTCTGCAGCAGCAGGCCAATCAGACCAACCTGCTGGCTCGCCTGTTCAAGCAGTTCCTCGTCCG
>DASRTE010000062.1:0-51925 GCA_035656095.1 Jiangellaceae bacterium | reverse complement strand
TCCAGCACGTCGGCCGGAACGTTCAGATGGTCCTGGTCGGCCTTCTTTGACAAGATCGCAATCCTAGTTTCCAGGTCCGGCGGCTGGACATCGCAGATCAGCCCCCATTCGAACCGGTTGCGGAGCCGGTCCTCCAGCGCGGAGAGCTGCTTGGGCGGCCGATCGGAGGTGATGACGATCTGCTTGGTCGCGTTGTGCAGCGTGTTGAACGTGTGGAAGAACTCCTCCTGCGTCTGGATCTTGCCCTCGAGGAACTGGATGTCGTCGATGAGCAGGACGTCCATGTCGCGGTACCGCCGTTGGAATGCCGAGGCCTTGTCGTCGCGGATGGAGTTGATGAAGTCGTTGGTGAACTCCTCAGAACTGACGTATCGCACCCGCGTGCCGGGGTAGATCGTGCGCACGTAGTGCCCGATCGCGTGCAGCAGGTGCGTCTTGCCCAGACCGGAGTCGCCGTAGATGAGCAGCGGGTTGTACGCCTTGCCCGGAGCCTCGGCCACGGCTACGGCGGCTGCATGGGCGAAGCGGTTGCTCGAACCGATGACGAAGGTCTCGAACGCGTAGCGGGGATTCAGCCGTGACTGTTCGGCCTCGGAGCGGCGGGGGGGCTCGGGGACGGCATGGTGAGGTACATAGCCCGGGTCACCGAGACCAGGTGCCGGCGCCGCGCCGTCCACGGTCTCAGCGGGGTGGGTGTCGACCGCGGCGATCACCGGGATGCCTTCCTCAGCCGTTGGCGCGACGCTGACGGCCAGTCCGACCGGCCGGCCGAGGACCTGCCCCAGCGCCTCGACGAGGGCGGGACGCAACCGCTGCTCGAGTTGGATGCGAGCGAAGTCGCTCGGAACGGCGACGACCGCTGTGTCCTCGACGAGGGTGAGGGGTCGCGCCTGCATGAGGAACGCGCGCTGCTGGGGACCGATCTCGGTACCGTCCAGTGAGGCCAGAGCGGCCCCCCATGCAAGTCCGAAGTCGCCGACCGGCTCGTCAGTCACGCTGTCTCCCGTTTGTCCTTGCTCCGACACCGGCGATGACCGAACGGTGCAGGTCGTACGGCGCCGCGTGACACGTCCACACGGTCGTCCACAGTGTGTGGAGCATCTGGCCGATCCCCGGTCCGGCCCGGACAACTCCGCCCTGACCTGCGGAAACACGAGACCGTCCGCGGTCGTGAACGCGTTGTGGTTGCCCTGGTCGAACCCGCGACGCTAACAACTCCGGCGCGTGGCATCAACCGCTGTCCACAGGATTCTCCGGTGTTCTCGGCGTGTCGCCGACGGCGGTCGGCGGCTGGAATGCGAGGGTAGCGGGTTCGGACCCGGGCCGGCTGGATTCGGCGACGGTTGGTGCGTCCGGTTTGACCCTGCCCTACCGATCCACGTACCGTGGATCGATCCGGCGAGGGCTTCGATGGCACGCGCGTCCGCGTGCCTGGGCGGTCGTCGGTCCCTGACTGATGTGACCCTCTGTCGACCCTCTGGAGCCCGGACGTGAAGCGCACCTTCCAGCCGAACAATCGCCGTCGTGCGAGGACCCACGGCTTCCGGTTGCGCATGCGCACCCGCGCCGGCCGGTCCATCATCGGCGCGCGGCGCCGCAAGGGCCGTGCCCGACTGTCTGCCTGAACCCGGCCCGATCGCACAGCCTCGCATGGGAGGAGTTCTCGTGCTGCCTCCCCAGAACAGGTTGCGTCTGACCAAGGAGTTCCGCGGCACGGTCCGCCATGGCGTACGCGTCGGTCGTCCCCTGCTCGTGGTGCACGCGGTTCCCGGTGTCGATGCCGCTGCGCCGCCCCGTGCTGGCTTCGTGGTCGGCCGCGCTGTCGGTGACGCCGTCGTTCGGAATGCTGTCCGCCGCAGGCTTCGCCACCTGGTGCGCGACCGTATCGAGCGTCTTCCTCCCGGAACGAACATCGTGATCCGGGTGCGGCCAGAGGCGGCCCGCGCGCCCCGTGCGGCGCTCGTTCGTGATCTGGACGACGCACTGGCCCTGGCCACCGACCGGTCGGCGTCGATCCGGCACGGAGCGCGGCCGTGAGCAGCCTGATCATCGCGGTGCTGAAGCTCTACAGGCTCGTCGTCAGCCCTCTCTACGGTCAACGGTGTCGCTACTACCCGTCCTGCTCGGCCTACGCGTTGCGCGCAGTCGAGATCCACGGGGCACTGCGCGGCTCGTGGCTGGCAACACGCCGACTCGGTCGGTGCCACCCGTGGACACCGGGCGGAGTCGACCTGGTGCCGCCACGGCAGGCCTACCGGTGGTGGGGGATCGTTCCCGGCATGGATGGCTCGGACAACGACGCAGCCACACCACATCCCCATCCGCGCACGGGCACCCCGTTCGCCGACACGTCGGTCCCCCGAGGAGCCTGAGCACCAGTGGACACCCTGCTCTCCCCGCTGTACTTCCTGGTCAGCTGGATCATGATCGGCTGGCACTGGGTGTTCAGCGAGTTTCTCGGGATCGACAACGACGGAGTCAACTGGACGCTTGCGATCATCGGGTTGGTCGTGGTCATCCGCATCCTGCTGATCCCGCTCTTCGTTCGGCAGATCAAGTCGCAACGCAACATGCAGATGTTGCAGCCGAAGGTGCGCGAGATCCAGAAGAAGTACAAGGGCGACCGTGAACGTCTCCAGCAGGAGACGATGAAGCTCTACAAGGACACGGGCACGAATCCGTTCGCGTCCTGCCTGCCGATCCTGTTCCAGGCGCCGTTCTTGTTCGCCTTGTTCCGTGTCCTCGACGGCATCGCCAAGGACAATCCGCGCGGTGCGTTCGAGTCCCAACCCGACCTGTTCGAATCCGCCCGAGCAGCCGAGATCTTCAACGCTCCGTTGTCAGCGACCTTTCTGGACGCACCGAACACCCAGACGAGGGTCATCGCGATCGTCATGGTCGTCCTCATGACGCTGACGACCTTCCTCACCCAGCGCCAGATCATGCGCAAGAACATGCCGAAGGAGGCGTTGGAGGGACCCTTCGCACAGCAGCAGAAGATCCTGCTGTACGTCCTGCCCTTGGTCTTCGCGGTCTCCGGCGTCTACTTCCCGCTTGGTGTGGTGCTCTACTGGCTGACGTCCAACTTGTGGACGATGAGTCAGCAGTTCTATGTGATCCGGCGGATGCCGGCTCCGGGCACTCCGGCCGAGGAAGCACACCGCCGGCGCATGGAGGCCAAGGCGAAGAAGCGTGGCGAGGCCGTGCCCGTCGTCGGCCAGGTGGTCGAGGAGACGGCGCCCGAGCCGCCGGTGCGACAACAGCCCAAACGCAACTCCCGTGCGCAACGGCGCCGGAACGCCCAGCGCAACAAGAAGAAGAAATGACCTCACCTGGTCGTCTGCGGTGACCGGTCCCCTGTCCTTTGTGAGGAGTCCGATGTGAGTGACGCTGTCCCACCGCACCATCGCGACGCGCCCGAGACGGGTGCACCGTCGTCGCAGGCCCAGACGGCGGAGCAGGCGCTGGAGCCCACGCCGATCGAGACGCCTGCGCGGGCCGAGGACGCGCAGGCGAGCCAGACACGCAGCGCGATGGCGGCGAGCACGACGACGTCGCGGCCGGAGCGGCTGCGGGCACTCGAGCGAGAAGGTGACGTCGCGGCCGACTACCTGGAGGGCCTGCTGGACATCGCCGACTTCGACGGCGACATCGACATGGATGTCGAAGGTGACCGGGCGATGGTCTCCGTTGTCGGAGCCGACGTGGACGAACTGGTCGGTGAGAACGGAGCGGTCCTCGAGGCGTTGCAGGAGCTCACCAGGCTCGCCGTGGTCCGGGAGACCGGGGAACGCAGCCGGCTCATGCTGGATGTCGGTGGTTTCCGTGCGCGCAAACGGGCCGATCTGACCGCGCTGGCCCATCGCAGCGTCGAGGAAGCCAGGTCGAGCGGTGACCCGGTGCCGTTGAGTCCGATGACACCCTTCGAGCGCAAGGTCGTCCACGATGCGGTCGCGGCCGCTGGTCTGCGCAGCGAGTCCGAGGGCGAGGAGCCCGAGCGGTACGTCGTCGTGCTGCCACGCTGAGGGTCGTGGGTCGGACCGAGGACAGTACGCCGCAGGTGCGGCGTGCCGTTTCACGTGAAACGTCGCGTGATGCCTCGGCTTCAGGTGAGGCCACATCGTCGAGTCCTGGGGGTACGCCAGAGGGGGCCGCGATCGTCTTCGGCCAGCGGCTCGCACTGGCGCAGCGATACGTCGAGCTGCTAGCCGGTCCGGGGATCGAGCGCGGTCTGATCGGCCCACGGGAAGGCCCACGGCTGTGGCAACGTCACGTGCTGAACTGCGCCGTGGTGCACGAGGCGCTGCCCACGGGCTGCTCGGTCGCCGATGTAGGTTCTGGTGCCGGGCTACCTGGCGTTGTCCTGGCCGTGGCCCGGCCCGACCTCCACGTGACGCTGGTGGAGCCGTTGTTGCGCCGCAGCCGCTTCCTCGAACAGGTCGCCGGCGAGCTCGAGTTGCACAACACCGTCGTCGTCCGCGCCCGGGCCGAAGACCTCGCCGGACAGCTGGACGTGCAGGCCGTCACAGCCCGAGCTGTGGCGCCGCTGGAGCAGTTGGCCCGATGGACGTTCCCCCTGTTGTCCACAGCAGGCCGGCTACTCGCACTCAAGGGCGCTTCGGCTGTGGACGAGGTTGCGCGGGCCGCACCGGCGCTGCGCAGAATGGGCGCGGTCTCGTGGGCGGTGCACGAGTTCGGTCGCGGGATTGTCGACCCCGCGACACGAGTGGCGGTCATCGAAGTCGGGCCTGCGGTGAGAGAGGCTGGGCTACGACGACGACGGAAGGGTGGGAGATGACGGTGACCACCGCGGTTACCGGTCTGGGTTGGCCTGAGCCCGGTCGGTCCGCCGAGGAATCCGGAGTCGACCTGAGGCCCGATCGTGACATCGGGGACGGGCTGGGGTGGCCCGACGATGCCGACGATGGCGCCGGCCCGCGTCCGGACCCGGCGGGCTTCGCGTCGGCCCGAGCACAGCGGAGCCAGAGTCGGACGGACACCACGACTCACCTGCCCGCGACCGAGTCGGCCCAGGTCCTCACGGCCACCGACATCGTCACTGATCGCATTGCCGAGGTCGGCGACCTTGCAGACATGGACACACCCATCGCCCACCAGGCCGCGGCCGCGGTGTACGTCACGACCCGCCGTCGCGAGCCGTTGCCGGCTCCTGCGTCGACCCGTGTCATGGTGGTCGCCAATCAGAAGGGCGGCGTGGGCAAGACGACGACGGCGGTCAACGTGGCTGCCGCGATGGCGTTCAACGGCCTGCGGGTCCTGGTGATCGACCTGGATCCTCAGGGCAACGCATCGACCGCGCTCGGCATCGACCACCACGCCGACATTCCCAGCAGCTACGACGTGCTCGTCGAAGAGACGGCCCTCACCGACGTCATCGTCGCGGTTGATGGCATCGACGGGCTCTGGTGCGTACCTGCGACCATCGACCTCGCTGGCGCCGAGATCGAACTGGTCTCGCTTGTCGCGCGCGAGTCGCGCTTGCGTAAGTCGCTGACGGCGCACCTGGCTGCGCTGCCGGAGAACGCGTCATATGACTACGTCATCATCGACTGCCCGCCCTCGCTGGGGTTGCTCACCGTCAACGCCCTCGTCGGGGGCGACGAGGTGTTCATCCCGATCCAGTGCGAGTATTACGCGCTGGAAGGCTTGAGCCAGTTGCTGAAGAACATCGACCTGGTGCGCGCCCACCTCAATCCGGTCCTTGCTGTGACGACGATCCTGCTGACGATGTACGACGGTCGGACCCGTCTCGCGGCCCAGGTCGCCGAGGAGGTGCGCCGCCACTTCGGTGAGACAGTCCTGCGCACGACGATCCCCCGGTCGGTCCGTATCAGCGAAGCGCCCAGCTACAGGCAGACGGTCATGACCTACGACCCCGGCTCGAGTGGCGCATTGTCCTACCTGGAGGCTGCCCGGGAGATGGCCGAGCGAGGCGCCAAGCCTTCTGCGGATCCGACCGGACACATCACGAAGGAGAACCCGTGAGCGAGCGTCGACGTGGTCTCGGCCGTGGCCTGGGAGCTTTGATACCGACCGCGCCTGCACGGGAGAGCAGGGACGGCGACGGTGCCCGCCGCACCCCCGTCGATGTCTTCTTCCCCGATCCTGCCGACAGCACTGCTGCGCGTGGCGACGGCGGCGATGTTCCACGTGAAACATCGGTCAACGGAGCCGGCAATGGCGGCGCTGCGGAAGGGCCGGACGTCGCTCTACTCCCGGTCGCCGGCGCGCGATTCGCTGAGATCCCCGTCGATGCCATCTCGCCGAATCCACGTCAGCCTCGCGAGGCCTTTGACGAGCAGGCGATGGGCGAGTTGGTCGAGTCGATCGCAGAGGTAGGGCTGCTGCAACCGGTCGTGGTGCGAGCGCTTCAGGATGGGCGCTTCGAGTTGGTCGTCGGTGAGCGCCGGTGGCGAGCAACGCAGCAGGCGGGGCTGACGATGATTCCGGTCATCGTGCGCGACACCCACGACGACGCCATGCTGCGCGATGCTCTGTTGGAGAACCTGCACCGAGTCGACCTCAATCCACTCGAGGAGGCCGCTGCCTACCAGCAACTGCTGGATGATTTCGGCGGCACTCACGAGGAGTTGGCGACGCGGATCAAGAGGTCACGTCCACAGATCTCGAATACCTTGCGACTGCTCAAACTTCCGCCCGCTGTCCAACGCAGGGTGGCAGCTGGCGTCTTGTCCGCTGGGCATGCTCGGGCGCTGCTCGGCCTGGCCGACGCCGCGGCGCAGGAGCGGCTGGCCCACCGCATCGTTGCCGAAGGGTTGAGCGTCCGGTCGGTGGAGGAGATCGTCGCGCTCGGTGAGGACGCAGCGCCGAAGCAGCGGCCACAGCACAGTCCCAGGCCGGTCGCTCCTCGGCTCGCTGATATCGCAGCCTCCCTGTCCGAACGGCTGGACACGCGGGTCAAGGTCGACCTCGGCCGAAGCAAGGGCAAGGTGACGATCGAGTTCGCCAGCATCGACGACCTCGAGCGCATCGTCAGCACGATCGCTCCGGAGCCGCCCGGCGAACGAAGCGGTTGAGAATCGCGGGTAGCGGCCAGCCCTGACCGCACGATCACACCGGTCGCAGGGCCGGCTCTGCGATGACGGTCCCCAGGATCCGCTCCACCGCCACGTCGACGCGCCAGTCGAGCGTCGAGCGCAGGTCGAGCCGCAGCCGGGGCCAGCGGTGATGAGGCCGTACGGTCTCGAAGCCCACGGCAGTCAGGTAGTCGGCCGGCACGACACAGCCGGGGCGTTCCCACCGAGCGTCTCCGAATGCCTCGACCGCCCGGAACCCCCGCTGCACCATGTCCTTCGCCGCGGCGTGGACCAACGATCGGCCGAGGCCGCCGCCCTGACGGTCGGGCCTGACGAACGCTGTGACGAGCAGCGCCGCATCGGCGCTGACCGGACTGGTCGGAAAGGTTGCGGCCCGCGGCACGAGCGCCGGGGGAGCGTACAGGACATAGCCGGCCGGTACGTCGTCGATGTACGCGAGGGCTCCGCAGGTGCCCCACTCGAGCAGAACGGCAGACACCCAGGCCTCTTTCTCCAGGGCCCGGTCGCCGGCTTGCGCGGCACGTTCTGCGGCGACCGCTCCGAGTTCCCACGACACGCATGTTCGGCACGGCTGCAGGAGGTCAGCGAGGTTGTCCAGGGTCACAGGTTCCAGCCGCCGCCGAGGCATCTGCACGACGACCTCCCTGCCGAGTGGTCAGCACCGGTCCGCAACGGGCCGATAGCGCATCGTAGTTGTCCGGGCCGGGGCGCCACTTCTGCGACGCACGGAGGGATCAGGCGTCGGCCAGGTCGCGCAGCCGCAGAGCACCGGTCTGCACGTCCTCGTGCGAGGGCAGGTAGACCCGTTGCACGGCGACGACGATCGCCTCGGCGACGACGTCTCGGAACTCGGGCTGGGCAAGGCGGGCGGCATCGCGGTCGTTGCTCAGGTATCCGAGCTCGACCTGCACCGCAGCCATGCGGGTGTGCCGGAGCAGATCCCATGTCCGGGCATGGCTTCGGCAGTCGACCAGGTCGGTGCGCGCGACGATCTCACGCTGGATCAGCCCCGCGAAGGTCTCGCCGATCGCGCTGTTGGCGCCGGGCCGGTCGCTGCCGTAGAAGTACGTGGCTACGCCGCAGGCCATCGGGTTGGGGTGGGCGTCGACGTGCAGCGAGATCATCAGATTCGCACCCGCTTCGTTGGCGAAGCGGGCCCGGCTGACCTCGTCGAGTTCGTCGGCCATCACGGCACCGCGGGTCAGGTACGCCTGGACACCCGTGGCTGCCAGCCGACCCTCGACCCTCGATGCCAGGTCCTCGACGATCGCGGCTTCTTCGAGGCCGTGACCCAGATGGCCCCGATCCGGGCCGCCATGCCCGGGATCGATGACCACGATCTTGCCGGGAAGTCGCTTGCCGGCCCGTCGCAGTGCCTCGAGGGCGCGCAGGTTGTCCGGGCGCCCTCCGGTGACGATCGGGGCCAGCCTGGCCAGTGCCTTGAACGTGCCCGGACCGCATGTGCCGTCGGCCGGCAGGCCTACGTTGCGCTGGAACTCACGCAGGGCCTCACCCGTCCGGGGTCCGAACACGCCGTCCACGCGTCCCACATGGAATCCCAGCTCGGAAAGCCGGCGCTGCAGTCCGAGGACGTCATCGCCGGCCTGCGGATTGGCCACCACGTAGGAGAGCAGACGGTCGCCCAGCCGCCATCGGGCCTCGTCGAGGACGCGGTAGGTCGTCGGTCCGACGACGCCGTCGGCGGTCAGTCCGCGCTCCTGCTGGAACTGCCGGACCGCCCGGTCGACGTCGTCGTCGAACGTGTCGGAGCCACCGTCGTCGAGCAGGCCCAGCTGGGCAAGCTTCGCCCGGATCTCGGCGACGGCCGGCCCGGTGGCACCGACCCGGTATCGCAGCGCGGTCATCGGTCGCTGCCGTCCCTTCGACGCGGGCTTGGCCGCATCGTACCTGCCTGCCCCTGGGCGAATCCCGGCCAGGGCAGCGGGCTCAGGCCGTGTAGTCCTCCAGCTCACGAAGCAGCGCGGCCTTGGGGCGAGCACCGATGATCTGCTTGACCACCTTGCCGCCGGCGAAGACGTTGAGCGCGGGAATCGACGTGATCCGGTACGCCGCAGCGGTCTGTGGATTCTCGTCGACGTTGAGCTTGACGATATCGAGCTTGCTCTGGGTTCCGGCGATCTCCTCGAGAACCGGAGCGATCATCCGGCACGGACCGCACCACTCCGCCCAGAAGTCGACCAGCACCGGCTTGTCGTTCTGAAGGACTGCCTGATCGAAGTCGGTGTCCGTCACGTGCTTGATGCTGCCCACAGCGGGTTCCTTCCGGATCAGTAGGAGTCAGTGGTCGCCGCCAGCGCCACGGCGGGCTGCGAGAGTGCGCCGGCATCGTCGCTCGCAGCGAGGTAGCGCTCGGCGTCGAGGGCGGCCTGGCACCCGGTACCAGCGGCCGTCACGGCCTGCCGGTACGTGTGGTCGACCAGGTCGCCGGCGGCGAACACCCCGGCGACGTCCGTGCGGGTCGACGGATGATCGACGAGTACGTACCCTTCCTCGTCGCGTCGGACCTGGTGGGCGACGAGGTCGGAGCGGGGGTCGTGGCCGATGGCGACGAACAGGGCCGAGACCGCGAGCGTGCTCGCCTCGCCGGTGAGCGTGTTGCGCAGAGTGAGACCGGACACCTTGTCATGGCCGTGGATGTCGACGACCTCGGAGTTCCACACGAACTCGATGGTGTCGTTGGCGAAGGCACGCTCCTGCATGACCTTCGAAGCACGCAGTTCATCCCGACGATGGATGACATAGACCTTTCGGGCGAAACGGGTCAAGAAGGTAGCTTCCTCCATGGCGGAGTCGCCACCGCCGACCACGGCGATGTCCTGGTCGCGGAAGAAGAACCCGTCGCAGGTGGCACACCACGAGACCCCGTGCCCGGACAGGCGCTTCTCGTTCGCCAGGCCGAGCTTGCGGTACCGGGAGCCCATGGCGAGGATCACCGACCGCGCGCGGTACTCGTGACCGGAGGCATCACGGACGATCTTGACTGCATCGCTGAGGTCGACCCACTCGGCATCGTCAGTGACAAACTCGGCGCCGAAGCGTTCGGCCTGTGCGCGCATCTCCTCCATCAGCGCGGGACCCATGATGCCGTCGCGGAAGCCCGGGTAGTTCTCGACCTCGGTGGTGGTCATGAGCGCACCACCCCAGGTCACCGAGCCCTCGATGACGAGCGGGTGGAGACGTGCCCGCGCGGCGTAGACCGCAGCCGTATATCCCGCGGGCCCGGAGCCGATGATGATGACGTTGCGGACCTCGGTCACTTGGTACCTTTCGTACTGTTTCGATCGGATTCGCGATATGGCCGCGTCCTGCTCGGCACAACGGATCCTAAGGCTCCCGGCATTCCCGGTCCGCGGGCGTCACCCGGTCGGTACCGTCAACGTCGCGAGCGCGTCGGAGGCCGTCGCGTCGCAGTTCGGGAGCACCCAGCCCTGAGCGTCGTCGTCCGTGTCCGCCGTCGTGACGACGAGGACGGCGCCGGGAACGCCGAGGTCGGTCGGCGCGGAGCCGATCAGGTCTCGTCCGACGTCGGACGCCAACGGTGCGCCGCACGTGCCGGCGTTCTCCTGATGCGACGGAGTTTCTCCCGACCCATCCTGATCCGCCCGGTCCGATTCGGCCCCGCTCGTCACGCCGCGAGCCACGATCTCCTGGATCTGCTGCGTCAGAGCGGTTCTCGCACTCTGCAAGCTGAAAGGCAGGGACTCGGGAGCCGCACCGACATCTCCCCCCGCATTCGGCACCGCCTGCGCAGCATCGTCCGATGAGAGGTCCGAGCCGCCCTCGGCGACCGTCGTCTGGCTCTCGCCGGCGCTGTCGTCGCCGGAGCCGGTCCCGACGACGTAGCCGGCGAAGGCAACAGCTGCGACTGCCGCGGCCGCAGCGAGGACGGTCGGCATCCTCGCGCGCCACGGACGAACCGGACTGACCAGCCCAGTCCGGCGGATAAGGTTCGGCTTCTCGCTCGCCAGCGCGTCATCGAGGCGGGCAGCCACATCGGCCGGTATGGGTAGCGCCGCGGGCTCGGCGGCAAGGCGACGGGACACGTCGGTGAGTCGCCGGTGGGTCTCGGCGCAGGCCGAGCAGTGGGCGAGGTGCTGCGCGACATCGGCCGCCATCTGGTCGGACAGGAGGCCCTCGTCGTACTCGGCGAGCACGACGGCACCGAGGTGGCCGCCGGTCATAGGGGCTCACCTCCTGATCCGTGGGCTGGCGTGGATGGGACGTCGGCCGGGGTCGCCCGGTTCCCGCGCAGCGGCTCCCGGGAACCGTGCGACGTGAGCAGGGGGAGCAACCGGGCGCGGGCGCGGGCACACCGGCTCTTCACCGTGCCGACCGGGCAGCCCAGCATGTCCGCGACCTCGCTGACGGGGTATCCCTCCATGTCGACCAGCACCAACGGCACCCGCTGTTCATCTGGCAGCGTCGCCAATGCGGCCTCGACGTCCAGGCGCAGCGCCGTCTGGGTGCCGGGGTCGTGCGCCGGGGAGGCCACGTCGAAGTCGTCGGCCAACACGACCGCCGGCCGGGCGGCGGTTCGCCGAACTCGGTCGATGCAGGCGTTGACGACGATGCGATGGAGCCAGGTGGTGACAGCAGATTCGGCGCGAAAGGATCCGGCCCGGCGGAAGGCGTTGACCAGGGCGTCCTGAAGCGCGTCAGCGGCGTCTTCGGGGTTGCCGAGCGTGCGAATCGCCACCGCCCACAAGCGGTCGCGGTGGCGGCGCACGATCTCACCGAAGGCGTCGGGGTCCCCATCGACGTGCCGCCGCATCAGCGTCGCGTCGTCGTCGGCGCCGATCACCCCAGCACCTCCGCCTCGGCAACGCCGCCGCGGAAGTCACCGTCTTCCGG
Organism: Jiangellaceae bacterium; assembly: GCA_035656095.1. Taxonomy (GTDB): domain Bacteria; phylum Actinomycetota; class Actinomycetes; order Jiangellales; family Jiangellaceae; genus DASRTE01. The sequence goes on along the minus strand of DASRTE010000062.1, from coordinate 39,974 downwards.
AGGCAGACGCGTGAACCACACCAGGACATACCTGGCCGTCACGGGTGAGTCGAGGATGACCGGCAGCTCGGAGCCGGCGGAGTCGAACTCGGCCACCACGGTCCAGTCGTCGAGGCTCTCGGGCGCTTGCGTCCCACCGTCGGTCGGAACGCGGATCTCCAGCCCCGAGTCGTCGCCGACCAGCGTCAGGTTCAGGCCGACCACGGGCAGGGCGGCTCCGAGGTCCAGGTACAGGCCGACGCCCGGCTTCTGATCCTCCAACGGGTCGAAGTAGTTCTGGGTGACCCAGGCGGTCTCCGGATCACCGTCGACCGCGAGTTGCGTGTCCTCGGGGTTCTCGTCCCCGCTCCCGTCGGGCGGTGGGTCGAAGTCGACTGCTGCCGAGATTGCCAGCGGTGTGGGCTCCGGGGCGGGTTGGGCGGTGGTCGGACTCGGCGTGGCGGTGGACGTGGGCACCGCCGGGGATTCGTCCTCGTCATCGCCACCGTCGACGGCACTGAGCAGCAGGTCCAGGCCCACGAGCGTGGCTGCGACGAGCAGGAGTGCGCCGGCCAGCACACCCACGATTCGCCCGAGTCGTCCCGCTGCCCGGCTGGTCGGCTCGTCGCGCAGACGCGTGGACGGGACGGCTGCGGTGGAGACCAACGGGATGGCGGGCGAGTCGAGCAACGCAGGAGGCCGGTCGCTGTCGGTGCCGGTGTCGTCGAACCCGCCGAGCAGCCCGTTCACTCGCCCGGTCGACGCCCCCGAGGTGAGGGCGTCCACGACCTCACCAGGGCTGCGCAGGGGTGTGGAGTGGTGCCGGGCCGCGTTGCCCAGGGTGCGGTCGGCGATCTCGTCGAGCAGGCGTGGGACTCCGTGACGGACCTGTCGCGGGGACGCCACGCGGCCGTCGATGGTCGGGGCCTCAGGCAGGCCCTGACCGCCACCGTCGGGCCATCGTCCGGTGAGCGCCGCGTACAGCACGCTGCCCACGCCCGCGGCGTCGATCACACCGGGGTCGCCGGCCGTCGCGCCGTAGACGGCTGCCTCCGTGGCGAGTCCGGCGACCTTCACACCGCCGTCCGGCGTGATCAGCACAGAGCCGGGCCGCAGCAGCAGGTGGGTGAGTCCGTCGCGATGAGCAGCCGCCAGCGCCTCCGCGACCTGGCGAGTCAGTGCGCCGGCCTGGTCAGGGCTCAGCGGACCGCCGGCAAGGAGCACCGTCAGGTCACGACCGGACATCCACTCCCGGACGACGTAGGCGGTGTCGTCCTCGATGTCGACGTCGAGGACCTGCAGGAAGCGCGAGTCCCGCACCTGGGCAGCCGCCCGGGCGGCATCGGTCACATCTGCTGCTCGCGGGTCATCGGCCGGCAGGGTCTGCACGAGCACAGGGCGGCTGAGCACGGCGTCGACAGCCCGCCAGGAGCGCACGCCGGCGTCCTCGTCGAGGAGGTCCTCGACTCGGTAGCGCCCGGCCAGCACGCGGCCGGGCCCGACGGCCGGCTCGCTCACGGCTCTCCCGGTGTCGAGTCGGGGGCGTCGTCCACGGCCGGCGAGCCGGCGACTGAGCCCCCGTCGGACCTCATGCTAGGCGGTCGACGGCGGACCCTGCGAAGGATCGCCGTCACGGTGTCGCGGATCACCGTGATCCGCATCAGATACCCCAGCGCCACGTACAACAGGAGGCCCGCCGTGCCGCCGACGGCCAGGGCGACGAGGTCGCCGAGCCATCCGGCCAGTCCGTCGAGGGGACGATCCAGCACCGTGGTCAGGGCGTAGGCCGCCAGTGCGCCCACCGTGGCGGGCACGAGGAGGCGCAAGACGTACCCCACCAGCGGCCATCGCGGCATGCCGCCGATGCGGCGCCCCAACCGGCCGATGCTCACCGTGGCGCCGACGAGGTAGGCGAGGCTGAAGCCGGCGGCCAGCAGCACGGTAACCCGGGTGGGCCCGGTCGTCGCGATGACGAGCGCCACGGCGATGACGGTGCCGGAGACCCACAGCTGGACGAAGAACGGTGTCCGCGTGTCCTGCAGTGCGTAGAACCCGCGCAGGACCATGTAGTGGACGGTGAACGCGATGAGCCCTGGCACCAGGGCGGCCAGCGTCGCCGCGAGCTCACCGGTGTCGTCCGTGGCGGCGCCGTGGTCGAACAGCAGCCGCACGAACGGGACCGACAGGGCGGCGAGCAGGGCGGCGACAGGGACGATGACGGCCAGGCACACCCGGATGGCGTCGGTCAACCGCTCGCGGACCAGCGCCAGGTCGCCGTCCGCCGCATGATCGGACAGCTGGGGAAGCAGCGCGGTGGCCAACGAGACCGTGATCACCGAGTGCGGGACCATAATGATCAACATCGCGTTCGCGTAGACGGAGTAGCCGGCACCGGTCGTGCTGGCGTCGACGAGCGCGCCCGCCGCGCCACCGGTCGCTGTCCTGACGACGAACAGGTATGCCACCTGGTTGACAAGCACGAACGCGATCGTCCACAGGCCGAGACGTGCCGCCACGCCCAGGCCGGCATGACGCCAGTCGGTCCGCAGGCGGATCCGGAACCCCGTTCGGCGGAGCACCGGCAGCAGGATCAGCGCCTGCGCAGCAACGCCCACCGTGGAGCCCAGGCCGAGCACCAGCACCTCGGTGTCGGTGAAGGGACGGTCGGTGTTCGTTCCCATGACGAGGATGAACGCGGCGAAGACGGCGATCGCCACGACGTTGTTGATGATGGGTGCCCACATCATCGGACCGAAGCGGCCTCGAGCGTTGAGCATCTGCCCGATCAGCACGTACAGGCCGTAGAAGAAGATCTGCGGAAGGCAGAACCGGGCGAACATGACCATGTTCTCGAAGAACGGTTCCAGCCGCGGCGTCAGGAACTCCGGGCTGACGAATGCCCGGACCAGCCACGGCGCCGCCAGCACGCACACCACGCTGGCGACTCCGAGGACCAACACGACGACGCTGAACAACCGTTGGCTGTACCCCTCGCCGCCGTCGGCGTCCTCCTTGATCGCCCGGACGAGGGCCGGCACGAGGACCGAGTTGAGTACGCCACCGCCGACCAGGATGTACAACGTGTTCGGGATGACGTTCGGGACGTTGAAGGTGTCCGCGGTGACGCCGAGGCCGATCGCGGCGGCGATGATCATCGCGCGGGCGAAGCCGGTCAGCCGCGACACCACCGTGCCAGCGGCCATGACGGCACTGGAGCCGAGCAGGCCACGCCGGGCGGTCATGGTCACCGGGCGGTCTCCCGGAGGGGTTCGGGCTGGACCGGCAGTTCGACGTCGTCGATCTGGCGCCGGCGTCTGAGCACTCGGATCACCGCGCCACCGAGGAACAGCAGCGCCGCGGCACCGACGACGAACCAACCGATCGTGCCGTAGTCGGTCGCGTTGACGATCATGCGCTGGGCAGGCCCGAGCGGCGCACCGTCGGACGCGGTCAGCTGAACCGTCACCGGCACCTTGCCGTTCGTCGCCGCCTCGGCGATGACGTCGACCGACGCGTTCTCGCCCGCCTCCACCGGCAGCGGCGGAACCTGTTCGACGGTGATCCGATCGGGGACGCCGGCGGTGAGCTCGAGTTGGACCACCACCGTGTGGTCCAGGCCGTTGCTGACGGTGAGCGGGAACCCTCCCTTGCTGCTGGACAGCGTCACGGACTCGGGTACGTGCACCGACACCTGGGCGAGGCGATCCCTGACCTCTGCGGTGGCGAGCCGGGTGTAGGCGACCCCCGTCTCCGGATCGTCGCGCCAGATAGACGCGAGGGCCCGCAGTTCGGCGATCTCGAGCTGGTCGGTCAGGGGATCGGGCTCGGCCACCAGCGCCTCGTAGTGCGCAGTCTGGTCGCGCAGCTCGGCCACGGAGGCGAGGTACGCATCGGAAAGCTCGCCGACTGCGTCGGCTCGGGGACGGGGGACGACGACGGCCGGCTCGGCGGGCGCGTCGAGGGCGGCGAGCGACGTCGCCGAGATCCAGGGGGTTGTCGTCCAGACGTCGACGAGTGCCTGTGCGACCGCGGGGTCCGGTCGCCATCCGTACGGTGCCGCGGTGACCAGCGGTGGCGGTGAGTCGTCGGCGGCCTGGGCTTCGAGGCTGAGGAGGGCGGTCTCGGCCATCCAGCTCTGCCGGAGCCTGAGTGCGGCCGCCGCCGGATCAGGGGCGGTGAGAGCATCGCCGACCGCAGCCTCGAGTCCCGCGTCGAGGAGGAGGGCGTCGAGCTCGCGTTCGCCGGCTGCCACCCGCGCGACCGGGCTGCCGGTGAGGGGACGGACGCTGTCGGCGGACAGGACGACGGTCCGGACTCCCGCCGCCGCCAGCGCCGAAAGCGTCACTTCGTCGGCGATGCCTCCGGCGGGCCAGGCGAGACCCGCGCGCCCGACCGTCGGCCGCTCGGCAAGCCATTCGCGGGTACGTGCGAGCGCCTGCCGGGCGGTCTCGGACGCCGCGGCCGCGTCGGCCCGCGCCACCGCCTGCACGTCGGGGTTGGCATACGGCAGGATCGACGGCTGGTCGCCGTCGGTGGCGATGGCGAAGGCCTCTCCCCAGGCCACGGCATCGGCCGCACCGCGACCCTCGCCGGTCGAGCCGTCCGCGCCGGCGACCTCGTAGCCGTCGGTCATGGTCTCGGCCGTGCCGAGCAAATCGGGGTCGACGATCCAGCTGACCGGCGCGTCACCGGGAGCATCGACCAGCGTGGACAGGGCGCCACGGGGCGAGATCTGATCGGCCAGGCCCTCAGCGGTCAGCGCGCCGCTGGGGAGCTGCGACGGCTGCGCCGCCAGCGGCCACAGCAATGCCACGGAGATCGCGGGTAGCGGATCAGCACCCGCCAGAAACGGGACGACGGTACGCGAGGTGTCGACCGTGAGCCGGTCGCCCGGCGAGTCACCGTCCACCCGGATGTCGACACCGACGGCGTAGACACCGGGAGCCATGAAGTCCATCGCGTCGACCGGGACCTCCACGCGGTAGTCAGCGGCCTGTCCGGGCGGGAGCGGGTCGGCGAGCGGGTCGAAGTAGTCGATGTGACGCTGGCCCCACGCCACCCGCGGGTCGGTGGGGATCGCGCGGACGTCGGCTCTGTCCGCCAACGGAATCCGGCTGTAGCGCAGCAGGGCCTGGACATCGTGCAGCGGTTCGTCCCCGGTGTTCTCGACCGTTCCGGCAAGCACCAACGTGTCACCGGGCTCGGGTGCGGCCGGCTCGACCGTGTGGAGGAAGGCGCGGACGGCCGGCTCGGCGTCGGCGTCCGTGGTGTCCTGCGCCAGTGCGGCGGGCGCGGTCAGCAGGCCCACCGCGACGACGAGTAGCGCCGCGGGCAACGGGGACGCGCGCCTCACGTCGCCCTCGCCTCGCGGAGCAGATCGGGCAGGCGGCCGAGCAGGCGCCGTTCGGAAGCGTGGCGCAGCCGGCTCACCAGTTCGTCGAGTGGCACCCAGGCCACCTCGCTCACTTCCACGTCCTCCGTTCCCAACGTCCCGCCGGTCGCCTCCAACAGGTAGTGGTGCACTGTCTTGTGCACCCGACGGCCGTCGGCGACGAACCAGTACTCGATCGGCCCCAGGGCCGACACGATCCGCGCGTGCAGCCCAGTCTCCTCCCGAATCTCACGTACGGCCGCCTGCTCGGTGCTCTCGCCCGGCTCGACGTGGCCCTTGGGCAGCACCCACTCCAGCCTGCCCCGGCGGTCGATCCGGCCGATCAGCGCCGCTGTGGTGGCATCGCCGACACGGTCGACGACCAGACCGCCGGCTGATGTCTCGCGGACCGAACGCAGCGTGCGTCCGTTCGCGCCCTCGGACGTCCGGCGTCGTCGTCTCCCGGCACCGTCAGCGGATCGGGACGGGAAGGGAGCGCCGGGCACCGTCCAAGGGTATCCGCGCGTCCGACCGACACCTGACAGCGCGACCGACCCCAGCTGCCGTGGACCGATCGGCGCTACTGCCAGGCGCCGATGATCAGCGCAGCGACGATGAGGCCGAGCGCGTGGTAGCCCGCGTTGATCGCGCCCCACACCATCGGCTTCGGTTTGTTCGACTCGAACGTGGCCGTGACGAGGGCGATGGCCAGTGCGAACCCGATGGCAACCACGACCCCGAGCACGAAACCCTCACCGACCGTGTCCGTGCCCGTGGCCTCGGCGAGCATGCCGAGTGCGACCGCGGAAAGCACGCTTCCGACCAGGGGAACCACGTAGATGCCCGCACCCGGTCGTTGGTCGTCGGCGGGCGTCTCCATCCCTGCGGCGGCCATCCAGGTCTTCCCCATGACCGGCGGCGCGTACCAGAGCGCGCCGAGAACGAAGTACGCGAGTGCTGCCACGATGACGGCAAGCCAGTTCAGCTCGCCAAGGACGTCGAAACTCATACCGCGCCCTCCACGTCCGCCGACAGAGCGCGTGCAGCGTAGTCCTCGCGGTCCGGTTGTGGATAGATCACTCGCGGGCTTCGGCAGCTGTCCGGCCGACCCGTACCCTGGTGCGTCGTGACCGAGCCACCCACGGGCGGGTCGCCCAGTCGGGCAGCCCTCAGCGACGCTCAGCGCAGGGCCGTGCGGCACCTGCTGCGGGTCGCCCCTGTGGCCGACGAGCTCGGGGCCGCGTTCACGGCCGCGGGTCACGAGATCGCACTCGTGGGCGGCTCCGTCCGCGACGCTCTGCTCGACCGGCTCGGGTCTGATCTCGACCTGACGACGTCGGCCCGGCCCGAGCAGACCGAACGACTGCTGTCGAACTGGGCGGACTCGGTGTGGGACGTCGGCGCCGCCTTCGGCACCATCGGTGCCCGCAAAGGCGGATTCCACATCGAGGTGACGACCTACCGGGCCGACGCGTATGACCCGTCCAGTCGCAAGCCCGCGGTGTCCTTCGGCACGTCGATTCTCGACGACCTGGTCCGGCGCGACTTCACCGTCAACGCGATGGCGGTCCGGCTTCCGTCCCATGAGTTCGTCGACCCGCACGGCGGCCTGGTGGACCTCACCCGCGGGGTCATCCGTACACCGGCGACACCCGAGTCGTCCTTCTCCGACGACCCGCTGCGAATGCTCCGGGCGGCCCGGTTCGCCGCTCAGCTCGGCTTCCGGGTGGCTTCCGAGGTCGTGACCGCGATGGCGGCCATGGCGGACCGGATCTTGATCATATCCGCCGAGCGTGTCCGGGACGAGCTGGCCAAGCTGCTGCTCTCCGAGCGGCCCGTGACCGGCCTGCGCCTGCTCGTCGACAGCGGGCTCGCCGACCGGGTGCTGCCCGAACTGCCGCGGCTGCGGATGGAGATCGACGAGCACCACCGGCACAAGAACGTCTACGAGCATTCGCTTACCGTGCTGGAGCAGGCGATCGACCTCGAGCCACGCCTGCCGGACGGAGCGCCGGACCTTGTGACGAGGCTCGCTGCCCTGCTCCACGACATCGGCAAGCCGAGTACCCGTCGGTTCGAGCCCGGTGGGGGTGTGAGCTTCTACCACCACGACATCGTCGGAGCGAAGCTCGCCCGGAAGCGGCTGACCGTGTTGAGGTTTCCCGGCGCGGTGGTGAACGACGTGGCCCGGCTGGTCGAGCTCCACCTGCGATTCCACGGGTACGGTGGCGGCGACTGGACCGACTCCGCCGTGCGGCGTTACGTGCGCGACGCAGGGCCGCTGCTCGACCGACTCCACGTGCTGACCCGGGCCGACTGTACGACGCGCAACCGCCGGAAGGCGCTGACGCTGGCGAGGGCGTACGACGACCTGGAGGCCCGGATCGCACGACTGGCGGAGGCGGAGGAGCTCGCAGCCATCCGTCCCGACCTCGACGGCAACGCGATCATGCAGATCCTCGGCGTGTCACCGGGACCGGTCGTCGGCCGCGCCTACCGGCACCTGCTCGAGCTACGTCTGGACCGAGGACCACTCGACCCTGCCGAAGCCCGGGAGGAACTGCTGCAGTGGTGGGCAGATCAGCCGGAGAATGCCGACTGAGCGGAACTCGTCTGGGTGAACCATGACTGGGCCCCGAACCCAAACCAACCGTTCAACGATCAGGCGGAGCCCACTCGCGCAGGCTCGGCCGGCCTACTCCGCGGCTCGCTCGAGGCGGCGTGCACGTCTGCTGTCTGGGCGTAAGTTAGCCCGCGGGGAGGTCGCGCGTGCGTACAGGACCGCGGTCGCCGCGTATCCGGCCGAGACGATCGCCACGACCACGTACGACTTGCCCGTCGGTGGCAGCGACAACGCGGCGAAGGTGGCAGCGGCGACGAAGGTCACGTTGAAGAGGACGTCGTAGAACGAGAACACCCGGCCCCGGTAGGCGTCCTCGACGGTCTCCTGGACGATGGTGTCCACGACGATCTTGATGCCCTGGGAGGCGACACCGAGGAAGAAGGCCGCGACCAGCACGGCGGGAACGGTGAACAGGGCGCCGGGCACGATCCCGACGACGGCGGCCGCCGCCAGCAGAACCGTCACCCACGTTTCCTTGCGCATGCGGCGGGCCGCCACGGGGGTCGCCACAGCGGCGGTGAGGAACCCGGCCCCCGAGACTCCCAGGACGAGTGCCAACGTGGCCAGGCCGGCATCGACATCGGCCGGCTCATGGAAGTAATTGCGGCACAGCAGGATCATCGCGACGGTCGAGATGCCATAGAAGAACCGGTGCGACCCGATCGCGGCGAGTCCCCATGCCGCCGGCCGCCGTTCCCCGACGTGCCGGGCACCGTCGACCAGGCCGGCCATGACCCGCCGGACCGCGACACGTGCCGACGGGCGGGCGGGATCGTCGTCGGGGCCGAGCTGGTCGCGGCCCAAGGACAGCGCGAGCAGGCCCGCCGCCAGGTAGAGGCCGGCAGTGGCCACGGCGAGCACGGCATCCGAGGACACGGCTTGGCGCACCAGGAATCCGAGAACCGTACCGGTCATCGCGGCGGCGGTGCCGCTGGTCGGGAACACCGCGTTGGCCATGACCAGCTCGTGTCTGGGAACGACGTGCGGAACCGCCGCGCTGAGCCCGGCGAGGATGAACCGGTTGGCCGACAGCACCGCCAGCGCGGTGGCGAACAGCATCGGGCCGCCGGCACCGCCGACGAGTGCCGCAGCGACGAGCAGCACCAGACCCGCCCTCAGCAGGTTGGCCACGAGCAGGACCTGGCGCCGGCTCCACCGGTCGAGCAGGACGCCGGCAAACGGCCCGACCAACGAGTACGGCAGCAGCAGAACGGCGAAGGCCTGTGCCGCGGCCGGCGCGGTGGCATGGCGCTCGGGCGAGAAGAAGACGTAGGACGCCATCGCGACCTGGAACACGCCGTCGCCGAGCTGGCCGGAGACCCGAACCGCGAACAGCCGACGGAAGCCGCGGCCGCGCAGCACGATGCGCAGGTCGGTGAGGAACCCGCCGGCCAGGCCCATGAGGGCAGCCTAGGGCCCGGGGGGCGCCGGTCAGCCCTGGCGGACGACCGCCATCGCGTGCTCGACCAGCCCGACCAGCACGTTCTTCACCGACTCGCGTTCGCGGGCGTCGGTGACGACGAACGGCACCTCGCTGCTCACCTGGAGGGCATCGCGTACCTCGTCGACGCCGTGCTGCAGCACACCGTCGAATGCGTTGATCGCGACCACGAACGGGATTCCCCGCTGTTCGACGTAGTCGACGGCGCCGAAGCAGTCGGCCAGCCGGCGGGTGTCTACCAGCACGACGGCTCCGATCGCGCCCCGGGTGATGTCGTCCCACATGAACCAGAAGCGGTTCTGGCCCGGCGTTCCGAACAGGTAGAGGACGAGGTCGTCGGCAAGGGTGATCCGACCGAAGTCCATGGCGACCGTGGTCGTCGTCTTGTCGGGGAGCATGGACAGGTCGTCGACCGGTGTGGACGCCTCGGTCATCAACGCCTCGGTGCGCAGCGGTTCGATCTCGCTGACCGCTCCGACGAGCGTCGTCTTGCCGACGCCGAATCCACCGGCGACGACGATCTTGACCGAGAGGGCGTCCTGGGTGGCGCGCGCGCCACCGGAGACCTCAGAGTCGACGAAGGCCATCCCTCACCCTTTCGAGCACACTCAGGTCGCGGGCGGGCTCCACCGCCCCGGCGTAGGCCACATGGGGATCCGCGACGTGGACGAGACCCTCGGCCTCGAGATCGGCAACAAGCACTCGGGCCACCCCGAGCGGCACCCGGACGATCGCGGCGACCTCCGCCACGGACCGTGGTGCGTGGCAGATGCGCAGGATACGCTCGCGCTCGGGCTCCGGGTCGATCCCGTGCGCACGGCCGGCCTGGGTGGAGGAGACCAACGCCTCCAGCGCGGTCTCCTGGACCGGCCGGGTGCGGCCACGGGTGGCCAGGTAGGGGCGGACCCGCCCACCATCCGGCGCCGTCACCGCACTGCTCCCGCCCCGACCACGCTGATCACCCGACGCGGGCCGCCGGGCTCAGTGCGGCGCCGACGCGCTCGACGAGCAGCGCCATCTCGTAGCCCACCTGACCGAGGTCCGACCCGGCGGCCGACAGCACCGCCAGATGGGCGCCGTCCCGGATCGCCATGACCAGGAGGTACCCGTTCGCCATCTCGACCAGTGTCTGCTGGACCTGGCCGGCGCCGAGGATCATCGAGGCACCGATGGTCAGACTGGCAAGACCGGACACCACGGCGGCGAGTTGCTCACCACGCTCCCGTGGCATGCCCTGGGAACCGGCCAGGTGAAGGCCGTCCGCTGACACCACGACGACGTGCGCGGCACCCGGGGTCCGGTCGACGAACCGCTCGAGCAGCCAGCTGAGCTCCTCATTCGAGGCGCTGGTCACGGATTGCTCCTCTCGGGATCATCTGGTCGCTGGGGTACCCAGCCGCCGGTCTCCTGGCGGCCGCGGTTCACGCCGCGTTGCAGGTTGGCCAGGGTGGAGGCCACCTTGGTGGCGTCCTTCTCGCCGACGGCGGGCTGGGTGGCCGGAGCGTCGCCGACCACCTCCGTGATCGAACCCGGCACCAACGTGGCACCGCGCCGCCGCACCGGCAGGCCGGAGGCGCTGTACGCGGGCTCCTCGACCACCGGCTCGGCGCTGGGGCGGTCGTCCGGCACCGGCTCGCGCCGCGTGACCGGTGCCCGTCCGAGCTCCTCGCGGTGGGTGCGACGGGCGCTTGCGGCCTCCTCGGCGGTGCGCAGGGCGGCCGCCGCCCGGCGCCAGCCTTCGTCAGCGGGACTGGACCAGTCGATCGGGCCACCGCCCCGCCGGAACCAGGCCGACCGCACCGCCTCGTAGATCGGAGCGTCGGCCTCGGGTAGGGGCGGCTCGGGTGCGCGCAACGAGCGCTCCGGTTGCCGCTCCGCTTCGTCGTGCGACCGCGGTGTCCGGGTGGGCAGGCCGTTCGCACCGACCAGACCGTTGACCGGCTGAACCGGCCGCGCCGGCGGCTTCGCCTGCGACGGAGATGTCGATGGCGGCCGGGACGGCGACGGTGAGCGGTAGGAGGGCTCGATCGGCCGCGGGGCCGGTGACTGTTCGACCGCGCGGCGGACCTGCTCCTCGATCGGGACACCACCGAGCAGCGGCGACGGGGCCTGCGCACCGACTCGCGCGGGCGCAACCCCGTCGGTCGTGTCGAGCGGAGAGACCACCAGGTGGGCCGGCAGGTCGACCTGTGCGACGGTGCCGTTGGGCTCGCCGGCGACCAGGCGGACGACGATGCCGTGCCGGGAGGCCAGCCGGGCGACGACGTAGAGGCCCAACGTGCGGGACGCCGCGACGTCGATGTCGCCGGGTTCACGCAGCCGCTCGTTGAGGGATACGAGCTGGTCGGCGGGGATGCCGAGCCCGGAGTCCGCGACCTGGATCCGCAGTCCACCGCCGAGGAGTGGCTGGCTGGTGATCATGACCGGCGTGGACGGCGCGGAGAACTCGGTGGCGTTGTCCAGCAGCTCGGCCAGCAGGTGGGCCACATCATCGACGGCGGCCGGCGTCACGAGATCGGTCGGCATCACTCCGAACTTCACCCGCGGGTACTGCTCGACCTCGCCGACGGCGGTACGGACGACGTCGAGGACGGGCGCAGCGGTGCCGGTCCGCCGCATCTCCTCGACGCCGGCGAGGACCAACAGGCTCTCGGCGTGTCGCCGGACTCGAGTGGCGAGGTGGTCGATGCGGAACAGCGTCCCGAGCTGGTCGGCGTCGCGCTCCTGAGCCTCGAGATCCTCGATCTCGCCGAGCTGGCGGTCGACCAGCGACTGGGTACGGCGGGACAGGTTGACCACGATGGTGTCGAGGTTCTGGCGCAACAGGGCCTGCTCGCCGGCGACCCGGACCGCCGTGGAGTGAACCTCGTTGAACGCGGTGGCGACCTGACCGATCTCGTCCCTGCCCTCGGGCTGAACGGCATCGCCGACCTTGCGGATGACCGCCGGACCGTCGCTCTGGATCCGGGACACCAGCGCCGGCAGACCGGTGTCGGCCGTGCGCAGAGCTGCCCCGCGCAGCCGGCGCAGCGGACCGATGATCGATCGTGCGACGGCGGCCGCCAGGGCGACCGTCGCGGCCAGGACGACGAGGATTCCGACCGCGGTGGCGCCCGCCGCGACCTGCGAGCGGGTCGCCGTGCTGGACGCCTGCTCGACGATGGTGTCGGCCATGCCGGCCTGGATGTCGCGCAGGACGTCGATGCGGCCGGTCGCCGCCTCGTACCACTCCTCGGGTGTGGCGTCGGGCTCCTCCCCGGTTGCCAGTGCGCCGGCCCGGACGGCGGCGACAGCCCCGAGTGTTCCCGGCACGCTCGAGTAGAAGCGTGCGCGGACCTCGGGCTCGGCCGTGGAGATGAAGCGGGAGACCAGGTAGTCCTGCTCGCCCACGGAGATCGCCTCGCGCTGCCGCTGCTCGTCGGTGAGGGGGTCGCCGGACGCCAGGACGTGCGAGAGCAGTGCCCGCTCCACCGAGGCCGTCTCCGTTGCTCGCGCCAGCGAGTCGAGAGTGTCGACGTCGACCACGAGCCCGGCATCGGTCGAGCCCGTCCCGCTGGCCTTCACGAACCGGAGCAGCGCCTCGACCATCAGGTTGTAGTCGTCGACACCGGGCTGGTCGAACGGCTCGAGCACGATGTCGCGTGACCCGCGGTAGGCGTCGAGCAGGCCCAACTGGACCTCGGTGCTGCGGCGGGCCTCGACGACGGCCGGGTCGACGTCGTCGGGCAGCTCACTCATCTGTTCGGTGAGGGTCGCGATGGCCTCGTCGGTGGCGTTCCGCGCATCGGCCACCGCTCCCTGCCCGGTCGCACCGATGTCGAACAGACCCGAGACATCACGTTCGTCCTGCAGCCGATCGGCCGCGTCCAAGGCGGCGACCGCGACCCGAGCGTTGCGCTCGACGCCGCTGGCCGCGCTGGCCCGGGTGAGGGCGTCGCGGAAGAGGAACGCACCGAGGACGAGAGCGCCCAACAGGGGGAGCAGGACCAGCGCGCCGACCCGCGATCGCACACTGCGGTCGTGCAGGAAGGAGCGCCAGAACGACGAGACCCTCGGTTGGTGCGTCGGCCTCGCTGCGTCGGGTTGATCAGCCGCGGTGGGGCGCTCGGTCGCGTGCGCCCGCTTAGCGACGCCGGTCGTGTTGCTCCGGTGTCCTCGCGGGTTCCGCGTCATCGGTTGGTCCTTTCGTTCTTCCCCCGAACGGGCGTCGTCGACCGCGCACGGCCGCGGCTACGCCGCTACGGCTGTGCAGTGTCACGGCATGAGACGGTAGATGACGCTTCCCATCAGAACCGCATCCTGTCAATAGCTGGACAGTCCGTGAAACGCGAGGTGGACGCTCTAGGGTGCCTGACGATGCGCTAAACCCCCAAACCGACCATTCCGAGAGCAGGCGTCCCAGCCGTCGATCGCCCGGCTCGTGCGTCCGGGTCGACCACGCGGATGGCGCGATCGACCCGGGTCAGCCGCACGATTGCCGCGAAGTCAGCGCTCGACCTCCCCGGCGATGAACCTCTCGACCAGATCGCGGGCGACGTCGTCCGAGTACTGCTCCGGCGGCGACTTCATGAAGTAGGACGATGCCGAGAGGATCGGACCACCCACGCCACGGTCCCTGGCGATCTTGGCTGCGCGGATCGCGTCGATGATGATGCCGGCCGAGTTGGGCGAGTCCCACACCTCGAGCTTGTACTCGAGGCTCACCGGTACGTCGCCGAAGTTGCGCCCCTCGAGCCGGATGAACGCCCACTTGCGGTCGTCGAGCCACTCGACGTAGTCCGACGGACCGATGTGGACATTGCGCGGTGCGATCTCGTCGACGAGCTGGGAGGTGACGGACTGGGTCTTGGAGATCTTCTTCGACTCCAACCGCTCACGCTCGAGCATGTTCTTGAAGTCCATGTTGCCGCCGACGTTGAGCTGGTAGGTGCGGTCGACGGTCACCCCGCGGTCCTCGAAGAGCTTGGCCAGCACGCGGTGGGTGATGGTCGCGCCGATCTGCGACTTGATGTCGTCGCCGACGATCGGCACACCCGCGGCGGTGAACTTGTCCGCCCACTCCTTCGTGCCGGCGATGAAGACGGGCAGTGCGTTGACGAACGCGACCCCGGCGTCGATCGCGCACTGCGCGTAGAACTTCGCGGCCTGCTCGGACCCGACCGGCAGGTAGCAGACGAGGACGTCGGCGCGTGCTTCGCGCAGTGCCGACACCACGTCGACCGGCGCCTCGTCGGACTCGGTGATGGTCTGGCGGTAGTACTTGCCGAGCCCGTCCAGAGTGTGGCCGCGCTGCACGGATATCCCCGTGGCCGGCACGTCGCAGATCTTGATTGTGTTGTTCTCGCTCGCGCCGATGGCGTCGGCAAGGTCGATTCCGACCTTCTTGGCGTCGACGTCGAAAGCGGCGACGAACTCGACGTCCCGGACGTGGTAGTCGCCGAACCGGACGTGCATCAGACCGGGCACCTTCTGCGCCGGGTCGGCGTCACCGTAGTAGTGGACGCCTTGGACGAGCGAGGCGGCGCAGTTGCCCACACCGACTATGGCTACCCGGACCGAAGTCATCGGTTCTCCTTCCACTCTGCGGGGCGGGACGGCAGGGCGCCGGCCCTGCGGCGGGGCGTAGCCGCCCGCCGCGGTGTTAGCGCTGCGTTCTCGGTCGTGCTCGGCTCTCTCCCCCGCCGCTCGAAGCCTTGCGCCGTGGTCGGCTCGTCGCTCCTTCCGCGGTCCACCCGCCGGATCGGCCGTTCTGCTGGGTCGCCTCGCTCGACGGCGATGAGCTCGTCGAGCCAGCGGACCTCACGTTCGACCGACTCCAGCCCATGGCTCTGGAGCTCGAGCGTGTAGGCGTCGAGGCGTTCCCGGGTCCGCTGCAGTGCGGACCGGAACTTCTCCAGGCGCTCCTGCAGGCGGGTGCGGCGGCCTTCGAGGATGCGCATGCGGGTGGCAGCATCGGCCCGCGCGAAGAACGCGAAGTGGACCCCGAACTGCTCGTCGTCCCAGGACGACGGACCGGCCTGGGCGAGTAGGTCGGCGAAGCGCTCCTTGCCTTCCGGGGTCAGCTTGTAGACGATCTTGCTCCGTCGTCCCCCCAGATGTGCGGCGGCGGCCTCGCCGGGGGAGTCCTCGGCGAGGAAGCCCCGGTGCACGAGGTCCTTGAGGCACGGGTAGAGGGTGCCGTACGAGAAGGCCCGGCCCCAGCCCAGCAGCGCGTTGACCTGCTTGCGGAGCTCGTACCCGTGCATCGGTGCGTCGTGGAGCAGGCCCAGGACAGCCAGCTCCAGCGCATCGGCACGCTTTCCCACGCGGTATGCTCCTCCGGCGAGTCTCGGTTCGATGTATCGAGTCGATACATCGAACCGATATGCTGGAGACGATAGTCCGGCGGATGCGTGATACGCAAGGACGCGTCCAGACGCTCCCGACCAGTTCATCTGGGCAGTCATGGCTTGGGCCGTGGACGGGGAAGCGTCGTAGGCTGCCACCCGGTGCCGCCTGACCCGCAACGTCCCCTACCGAGCAGAGATCCCCTGTGACCAACGAACGACGACGGCCGGCCGGTACCCACCGAAGGGTTGCCCCGGCGTCGCGTCCCTACGCTGACCCGACGGCCGTGGGCCGCCCCGTTACCCGACCCGGGCCCGGCGGGGAGCGCAGTGTCCGTGGCGGCTCCGGCTCCGCCGGGTCCCGGGATCCCGGCGCTGGTGGTTCGTCGACGAACGGAGCGAAGGGCCGGCGCGCGCGACGATATGCGGCCGAGCGGAACCCCAGTGACGGCGGGCGACGGTGGCTGACCTGGAAGAAGGTCTCGCTGGCGGGCCTGGGGCTGTTCCTGCTCGGGGTCCTCGGCGTGGGCGTCGCGTTCGCCATGACCGATGTGCCCGAGGCCAATGACTTCTCCACCTCGCAGGCGACGATCGTCTACTGGGCCGACGGCGAGACCGAGTTGGGCCGGTTCAGCGCCGAGAACCGCGAGAGTGTCGCCATCGAGGAGGTCCCCGAGCACGTGCAACAGGCCGTCGTCGCCGCGGAGGATCGCAGCTTCTACGAGAACGACGGCTTCGATCCGGTCGGCATCGTCCGTGCCGGTTGGGACAGCCTCCGGGGAGGCGAGATTGCCGGGGGCGGCTCGACCATCACCCAGCAGTACGTCAAGAACTACTACCTGAGCCAGGAGCAGACCATCACCCGGAAGGTGAAGGAGCTGTTCATCTCGGTCAAGATCGACCAGCAGCTCGAAAAGGACCAGATCCTGCAGGACTACCTGAACACGATCTGGTTCGGGCGCGGCACCTACGGCATCCAGACCGCGTCCAGGTCGTACTTCGGCAAGAACGTCAGCGACCTCACGCTGGAGGAGGGCGCCGCGATGGCGGCGATCCTGCGCAACCCCAGCAGCTACGACCCGACGCTGTCGGAGGAGAATCTCCAGCGCTTCACCCAGCGGTTCCGCTACGTCCTCGACGGAATGGTGGAGGAGGGATGGCTCGAGCGGGCCACGGCCGACGCGCTTGTCCCGCCCCAGGTCCTACCGGAGCAGAAGAGCAACACCTTCGGCGGCCCGCAGGGCTACCTCCTCCAGCAGGTCAAGAACGAGCTCGTCGAGATCGGTATCGATCCGGCCGAGATCGAGACCGGCGGCCTGCGGGTCACGACGACCTTCGACCAGAATGCCCAGACTGCCGCCGTCGAGGCCGTGAAGGCGGAGGCGCCGACAGAGAACGTCGAGCACCTCCACATCGGCCTGGCCGCGGTGCGGCCGGGCCACGGCGGGGTCGTCGCCATGTACGGCGGTCCCGACGCCGTCGCGCAGAGCTACAACGACGCGGTCGACTCGATCCCCCAGGCGGGGTCGACGGTCAAGCCGTTCACGCTGGTCGCCGCGTTCGAGAACGACGTCTCCCTCAAGCACCGGTTCTCGGGGAACTCGGGATTCGAGGCTCCCGGCCTCGGCAAGCCGGTGAACAACGAGAGCGACCGCGACTACGGCGACAGCGTCGAGCTCCTCTACGCGACCGAGAACTCGATCAACACGGCCTTCGTCGACCTCACGATGCAGCTCGGTCCCGAGAAGGTGATGGACGCCATGGTCCGATCCGGCCTTCCCGAGGACGCACCCGGAATCGTCGGCGAGAGCGGAGTGCCGAACGGCCGGATCACCCTGGGTACCGCGTCGATCCCACCCGTCCAGATGGCGGACATGTATGCGACCCTGGCCGCGCAGGGCAAACAGGCGGACTGGTTCACGGTCGCGAAGGTCACCGACCCGTCCGGCGAGGTGCGCCACGAGGTCGAGCCGGAGCCCGAGCAGGTCATCGAGCCCGACATCACCGCCGAGGTGACCTACGCGCTGACCCAGGTGGCCGAGAACGGAACCGGAACCGTGGCACAGGATCTCGACCGCCCCGTCGCGGCCAAGACCGGGCAGGCCGAAGACCTCGGGTCGTGGTTCTCGGGGTACACGCCGCAGTTGGCGGCCTCGGTCGTCTACTTCAAGAGCGACTACGCCAACGGCGGCTCGATGCTCTCGCTGGACGGCACCGGGGGTGAGTCGACCTTCACCGGCGGCAAGTACCCGGGGCGGACCTGGACGGCGTTCATGAAGGGCGCGCTCGAAGGTGCCGAGGTCCTGGAGTTCCCCGAGCGCCCTGACCTGGGAAATGACCCGAGCCCGACGACGAGGCCGACGGTGGAGACCTGCCCGCCCGGTACCGTAGGCACCCCGCCGGACTGCACGCCGATCGAACCGAGCCCGACTGAGGACACCGAGGTCGACATCCCCAACGTTGTCGGCATGTCACAGAACCAGGCCGACAGGACCCTCCGACGGGCCGGATTCCAGGTTGCGGTTGAGACCGCGGAGACCGACCAGGCGCCGCCGGGGCAGGTCGTCGACCAGGGCCCTCCGGGTGGGACGACGGCACCGCCCGGCTCCACCGTGACCATCGTCGTCGCGGTCGAGGCCCAGCCGGAGTCTGTCGACGTCCCAGATCTGGACGGTATGGCGAGATCCGAGGCCGAACAGGCGCTCAACCAGGTAGGACTCGTCCCGAACTTCATGGGGAACCCGCTCGGCGTGGTCGTCACGCAGAGCCCCCAACCCGGCGAGTCCGTCGAGATCGGCTCCACCGTGGACGTACGTCTGGGTTGACCCGGGGCGGGAGGCTACGGCAGTCCAGCGAGCTCGCTCGGTACCTTCGGACCGGTGAACTCCCCGATCGCGCTGCCGAGTCGCGACGACCCGCTGGTCGCCGCCGCCAGCGAGGCGGTGGGTGGCCCGGTCGGCCGGCGCGCCGCACCCGGGCAGGGATGGTGGGGTCCGGTCCGGGTCGCGCTTGCCGTCGCGTGCATCGTGCTCGGGCTAGGCGTACTCGCGGACGCCGGCTGCCGCGGTGACCAGTGGGAGCGCCGAGACAACAGGGCGCTCTGGACCGGCCTGTGTTACAGCGACGTGCCGTTCCTGTACCGGGAGCGAGGCCTCTCCGACGGGCTGGTGTACCGCGACGTCCCCGTCGAGTACCCGACACTGACCGCAGCGGTGATACAGGCCTCTGCATACGTGGCCGGGACCCTCATCGATGCCGGTGACTCGAGCAACGATGCGGCGGGTCAGGTGCTCGCGGAGAGTGTGCGCTTCTATGACGTCACCGCAGTCCTGATGGGGTTGGCCGCGCTGGTTGCCGTCGTTGCGACTGCCCGGACGGTTCCCCGCCGACCGTGGGACGCGATGCTGGTCGCTGCCTCGCCGGTGCTGCTGCTCACCGCGACGATCAACTGGGACCTGCTCGCCGTCGCGCTCACGAGCCTGGCGATCCTGGCATGGACCCGGGACCGGCTTGCTCTCGCCGGCCTGATGATCGGGTTCGGCGCCGCCGCGAAGCTCTACCCGGTGCTCCTGCTCGGGCCGATGCTGGTGCTCGCCCTGCGGGCGGCCGACCGGCGCCGCGCTCTCGGTGACTACCTGGTCACGCTCGGCACGGCGGTGGCCACCTGGGTGGCGGTCAACCTGCCTGTCTACCTGTGGGCCCCGGACGGCTGGCGGCTCTTCTTCACGTTCAACAGCGAGCGAGGTGCGGAGCTCGGCTCGCCCTGGTATGCGCTTGACCTGCTCGTGCCCGGCCTGCTCCCGGACCGGATCGAGCCTGTTCTGCTCACCTCGGCCGTCGTCCTGCTGACGGTGATCGTCGTGCTCGGGTTCGCCGCACCGGAACCACCCCGGCTGGCCCAGTTGACCTTCCTGGCGGTCGCCGCTTTCCTGCTGGTCAACAAGGTGTGGTCACCGCAGTACGCGCTCTGGCTGCTACCGCTGGCGGCGCTGGCCCGACCACGCTGGCGCGACCTGCTGATCTGGCAGGCCGCCGAGGTGCTGTACTTCGTAGCCGTGTGGTGGCATCTGGCGACGCTGTACGACAGCAGCGCCCCGTTGATCGGATCCCGCGGCTACGCGGCGGCGACGGTGATCCGCATCGCCGGGCTGGCCTGGCTGGCCGGGGTCGTCGTGCGCGACATCATGCAGCCGTCGTCGGATCCGGTGCGAACCTTCGTTGATCATGGCGGAGTGGGCCGTCCAGGGGCCTCTGCGCGCCCCGCTTCGCCATGATCAACGAGAAGGTGACGACGCCGCAGCGTCCCGGGCGGGTCGAGCGCAGCCGAGCCTGGATTGCCCGGCAGCCGTCCTCCGACCGTGACGCCCTGCTGGTGTGGCTGGCCAGCCGCGGCTCGGTGTGGGTGGTGGCCGGTGCCGTGGGCTGGCTGTTCGCGACCGAGATCGGCGTCCAGCCGTTCCTCGACCGGTGGCAGCAATGGGACTTCCATCACTTCTGGGGGATCGCTCTGTACGGCTACGGTGGCGAACCCACCGGCGTGCCCAACGAGGCGTTCTTCCCCGGCTTCCCGGCTCTGCTCGCGCTCGGCGCTGCCATCGGGCTCCCGCATGTCGCCGCCGGGCTGCTCGTGTCGTTCGTCGCCGGCGGCGTCGCCGCCGTGGCGTTGGCCCGGCTCGGCGATCTCGACGGCGGGTCCGGCGTGGGCAGGCTGGCGGTCCTCATGTGGGTCTTCGCTCCGCCGGCGATCTTCCTGGCTGCTCCGTACACGGAGTCTCTGTTCCTCGGCTTTGCCATCCCCGCGTGGCTGTGCGCCCGGAGGGGGATGTGGGCGTACGCGGGCGTGCTCGCTGCGGCCGCATGCACGGTCCGGGTGAGCGGCGTGTTCCTGCTCGCCGCGCTCGGTGTCCACTGGCTGACCTCCCGGGAGAGGCAGTGGAGGGACCTGCCGTGGCTGCTCGTGCCCCTCGTGCCGCTGGCCGCGTGGACGGCCTACCTGCGCGTCACGACCGGTGACTGGCTCGCCTGGCTCGACGCACAGGCCCAGGAATGGAACCGCGAGTTCACCGTGCCCTGGACGGCGTTCTCCAACACGTGGGACGCGGGCTTCGGGGGCACTCAGACCCCGGGCTTTGCGTGGATGTTCCGCGCCGAGATCGTCGCGATGGCGGTCGGCGTGGCCTTGACCGCGGCGCTGCTGATGTGGCGCCGCTGGGGGGAGGCCACCTGGGTCGGCCTGCAGGTGATCGCGTTCGGGACCTCGTTCTGGTACTTCTCCGTGCCCAGGGCGACGCTGCTCTGGTGGCCGCTGTGGATCGCCCTGGCCGTCGTCGCGGTCCGCCGCCGGTGGGTGCTGTGGGTCTACCTCTGCCTGAGCGTGCCCTTGATGGCCGTCTGGGCGGCGGCGTTCCTGACCGGCCGCTGGGCCGGCTAGACAGGGCGGTCAGGTCCATACGATGCGGTCGAAGGTGGTCGTGGTGAAGCGGACGTCGACGTCGATCTCGTCGCCGACGGCGGGCGGATCGGTACCCGGGGGAAGCCAGATCAATGAGCACTGCATGTGCGGGGGTTCGGCGAACCACCGACGCTTGCCGGCGACGTGATACGGGGACAGCGCATACCCCAACCCCTCGAGGACACCTGCACCCACCGACACGGCGCGCTGCCGTAGGGATGCCGCAGGGGACGGAGCCGCGAGCGCGACGCCGTGCGCCGTCCCACCGGCGACGACGAGCAAAACGCCGTCACGCGACGCGCGGCGCTGGCGGTAGCCGTACGGCTGCCCGCGGCGGACGGCGTGCACGTCGAGGATGCTGGCCTGGGCGCGGAAGGCCGAACGCTCGCCCAGCCAGAGGGCCGTACCGACACGGAGCCGGATGTCGGCGGAGGTCTCGGCCGCGAGGGTGGTGGCGTCGTTGCGGTCGAGATGGCTGAGCCAGAGCCGGTGGCCCTCGGAACCCGACGTCGCGACGAACAGTCGCGCGAGGTCGCGCGCCTGCGCGAGCCGGTCACCGGTCAGCGGCAGATGCAGGGCCCACCCCTCGAAGCGGACCCGGTCCAGGAGCGACACCGCCTGCCCGATCTCCGTCGTCGCGATCCCATGACGACGGATGCTCGTCAGGACCTCGACGACGACGCGTGGCCGGCGGTCACTCTCGGCGAGGTCGCGGAGGTCGGTCAGCCGGGAGACCGTGTGGACGACGCGGCCCTCGTCGACGAGGTCGACGTCGAGCGTCGGTCGCCACGGCGACAGCACGAGCACATCGCCGGGGAACGGACCCGTAGCCGCTGCGACCTCCTCATAGGTCCCGACGGCAATGGTGTCGACGCCGAGGGTTGACGCCTCGGCCGCCAGCACCGAGTTGCCGAAGCCGTAGCCGTTGCCCTTCGTGACCGGCACGATCCGGGTCGCGCCGGCGACGTACGTGCGCACGTGGGCGCGCCACCGGTCGGCGTCGATCTGCAGGGTCAGCGGCACCGGTCAGCTCCGCCGCTTCATGTAGAGGTCGAACGCGGAGTAGAGCACCTTCGAGATCGGCAGATCCCACTCGCCCGCGTACTCCACGGCCTCCCCGCCGGTTCCGATCTTGAAGCGGACCAGGCCGACCTGGGGGTCGCCCTCGTCGAGGGTGTCGGTGATGCCGCGCAGGTCGTAGACGTCACAAGTGTCGGCCAACGCGTCGCGGATCATGCGCCACTGGATCGCGTTCGAGCCGCGCACGTCGCGCTTGTCCGTCGACGAGGCACCGTACGAGTACCAGGCGTGGACCCCGACCCGGACCATCGTCGTGGCGGCGACGAGGTCGCCCGCGTGCCTGGCCAGGTAGAGCCGCAGCCGCTGCGGGTCCTCGGAGGTCATCGCCTGCCACATGCCCTCGAAGTACGAGAGCGGGCGTGGGGTGAATCCGTCGCGGCGGGCAGTCTCGGAGTAGAGACCGTGAAAGGCCGTCAGGTCGTCGTACCTGCCGAGCTCGGTCGTCACGCCGGACCTCTCGGCCTTCCTGACGTTGCGGCGCCACAGCTGGTTGAACCCCTTGAGCAGGTCGTCCTCGTCCCGGCCGGCCAGCGGTACCTGGACGACGTGACGAGGCTGGCCGACGGAGAACCCGCCGCCGCCGGCGGGCGGACGCCAGCCCAGCGCGGCAAGCTGGCCGGAGAGCGCCGTGCCCGTCGGCTCGACGACATCGGGCTCGACGTCGTGGAGCCGATGGACACCCTCGTCGGCCAGCGCAGCCTTGATCGTCGCCGCACTCCACCGGCGTGTGACGACCGGCGGTCCGCAGCGCAGGCCGAACGCACCGCGTGCTCTGACGTGGTCGACGAGAGGGTCGAGCAGTTCCGCGAGAGTGCCCGACGCCACCGCACCCGTCCAGTCGAGGGCCGGGCCTTCGGGAACGTAGGCGAGATAACGGCGAACCCGTGGGGCCTGCCGGTAGAGCACGAGGCCGACGCCGACCAGCGCGGTGCCGTCGAACCAGCCGATCGACTCGGCGCGCCATTCCCGCTTCACCTCGCCCCACGCTGGGGTCTGCAGGAAGCTCACCGACGGGCGGGCGGCGATGGCGGCGAGGTGATCCGCAGCGGAGATCTCGCGCACCTGGAGGGTCACGGTGCCAGAGCGTATCGGGGCCGCGATGTCGAGTCGCCAGGTCGTGGCGGTCGCCGTGGGCGCTGGAATGCGACGTGCTGGTCGGTCGCCGTGAAACGGGAATGCCGCGGCGGAGGCTAGATCCAGACGTCGGTGCTGGCCTCACGGCTCGCACGTTCCCGGACATCGTTCTTCAGCCTCCGCCGCGGCATCCCCGTATCACGGCTCTCTGTGGGCGGCCGCCGCGGCATCCTTGTGTCACGGCTCACTGTTAGCCTCCACCGCGCCATCCCGCACCCCGGCTCTGCGTGAGCCAAGGTCCGCGTCATCCGGAACTCTGGGCTGCGCGGCTCGGTGGTCAGGTGCGGGTTCCGCGGACCTCGAGCTCCAGGACGACCGTGCGGCTGACCAGGACGCCTCCGGTCTCGAGTGCTGCGTTCCAGGTGAGGCCCCACTGCTCACGGTCGACCTCGGCGCGTGCGCTGACGCCGGCGACCTGCCGACCCCAGGGGTCGACACCGGCGCCCTCGACCGTTACGGCGAGCTCGACCGGCCTGACCACGCCGCGGATGGCGAGGTCGCCGGTGACGAGGAACTCGGGACCGCCGAGGTGGCGGATGCTCGAGGAACGGAAGGTCATCTCGGGGTGGTTCTCGACGTCGAAGAAATCGGCGGAACGCAGATGCCGGTCACGGTCTGCCGCGCCGGTGGTGACCGTCGCCGTCTTGATCGTGACGTCCACGGTCGACTCGGCCGGATCCGCACCGAGGATCACCGTTCCCTCGACCTCCGGGAACTGGCCACGGACCTTCGTGAACACCATGTGCCTGGCGACGAATCCGACGTTCGTGTGAGCCGGGTCGATGGTGAACGTCCCTGCTTCGGGGAGGGTGACACCGTTCCAGTCACGGGTTGCTGCGATGTTGACCTCAGTCATACGGATCACGGTCCTTTCATGTCGAGTATGTTGCTGCCGTAGCAACTTTCCTCAAGAAGATATTCCTCTAAGCAACATTTGCTACACTCAGGTACATGCGCTCCGAGGCGTTCGACGACCCACGGCTGACCGCCGTCGGGTTGTTCATGGAGGCGCACCAGGGGCTGATCACCAAGCTCACGCCGCGCTTTCAGGAGCACGGGCTGTCGCTGACCGAGTTCGAGGTGCTGCTCAGGCTCGCCCGGACGCCGAACCAGCGGCTGCGGATGAGCGACCTGGCGGCTCAGACGAGCCTGTCCACCAGTGGCATCACCCGGGTCGTCGACCGGCTCGAACGTGACGGCCTGGTCGTCCGCGAGAGCTGCGACACCGACCGTCGCGGCACCTGGGCGCGGATCACAACGGTGGGCACCGATCGGGTCGGTACCGTGATCGGCGGCCACCTCGACGACGTCGAGAACTGGTTCACCGGGCTGCTGGGCCCCGACGAGTTGCGCGCCATGACCGACGCGCTGCGCGTGGTACGGGATGCCGTGCACCCGGACGCGGTCGCCGGCTCGGAGCCGGCCGGGCCGAACGCCCTGGCCGGCTAGCCCAGGCGCTTACGCAGGATGGCGATGTCGGCGCCTTGGCCGGCTGCGCCTCCGGGTGTCTCGACGACGACGGGAACTCCGGCCGCGTGGGCGACGTCGCCGATCGTCTCGGCGCCGATCGAGCCGTCGCCGAGGTTGGCGTGCCGGTCGGCTCCGGAGTCGAACGCGTCGCGACTGTCGTTGGCATGGACGAGGTCGATCCGTCCGGTGATCGCGAGCAGCCTCGGCACCACGTCGGCGAGCTCGATGCCGCCGGCGAAGGCGTGACAGGTGTCCAGGCAGAAGCCCAGTCCGGAATCGCCGACCGCATCCCACAGGCGGGCGATGCGGTCGAGCCGGCGCGCCATCGCGTTGTCGCCACCGGCGGTGTTCTCGATCAGGACCGGCAGCTTCATGTCGAGCCGCTCGGCGCACTTGCGCCAGTTGTCGAATCCGACCTCGGGATCGTCGGACTGCGGCACGTGACCGGCATGGACGATCAACGCCGTGGCGCCGATCTCGGCCGCGCCGTCGACGTGTTCCTGGAGAAGCTTCCGGCTGGGGATGCGGATGCGGTTGTTGGTGGTCGCGACGTTGAGGCGGTACGGAGCGTGCACGTAGAGGTCGACGCCGCCCGCCTCGGCTGCGGCACGCAGGGCCGCAGCGCCGCCGTCGAAGGCGACCACCGGTGCGTTCCAGCCCTGCGGATCGCCGAGGAAGAACTGGACGAGATCGGCCTCGCGGGCAGCCGCCTCGGCCAGCGGGTCGAGCTGCTCGACGTGGGCTCCGATCCTCGGTGTCGCCACGCCGCCGACCCTATCGACCCCTGCTGACACCCCCGAAGTCGCTCGTTCGGATGCGTCGCACCGAAGGCGAGGGGTTTGGCTACCCCCCTCCAGCGGGCACCACTGTGGCGAACGACACGCCATGGGACGGCATGGGCGCCAGGAGGGAGCCGCGGTGGGCATAGTGGCCTCTGCAGCTGGTGGCACCCACACTGCCGACTTCCCCAGCCTGCCGAGTAGCGTTCCCGCTGCTCGGCATCTGGTTCGTGACGACCTGGTGCACCGCGGGCTTCCCCCGCGGCTGGTCGAGGACTGCTTGCTCGTCGTGAGCGAGCTGGTGGCCAATGCGATCCGGCATGCACGGCCGCGCTCGTCTGTGGCCCGGCTCGACGGCGCGGGCGAGATCCGGCTGCGCTGGGCCTCCAGCCCTACGCGGGTGTGGATCGCCGTCACCGACGGTGGCGGGCGCGACCGGCCGCACGTCGCCGAGACGTCGCTGTCCGACATCCGCGGCCGTGGCCTGGCGATCGTCGACTCGATCGCCGCCGAGTGGGGTGTGTCGAACACAGGTCCCGATGTGACCGTCTACGCGGTCCTCCGCCGCTGAGCGTCTACGCTCGGCGTCCGTGACACATTCGGCGTCCCGATCGACCACCCGACCGGCGAAGCAGGCCAAGCGGGCCAGGAAGTCCGGATCCCACCCGGTGGGCGACCCCCCCGTCGTCGGTCCCCGCGAGCCGTGCCCCTGTGGGTCCGGCAAGCGGTACAAGGTCTGCCACGGCAAGCGCTCGCGTGATGGGACCCGCGGATTCGTGGCGCGCCCGTTCGAGGGACTGACCGGTGAGGGCGACTGGATCGCCCTGCGCGAGATCGTCTCGTCGGCCACGGCGCCCGTCCGGCTCGCCGGTACTCATGCCGGCCGCGACGTCATCGTCGCCACCCTCTTGCCGATGGCAGTGCCCGCGCTGGTCCGTTCCGATGGCCGGATCCTGCTCGGCCTGCAGACGACGACTTCGAGCGGCGACCCGAGCGCCGACCTCGGCGACGCCCTCAGCCGTGCGCTGGACGCGGTTCCCGGCACGACCGTGGCACCGGGACTCGCCGGCGGCGGCGGTCCACGTCTGCAGGACATGCTGGACGCCTCTGCACCGTTCCAGGTGACCGTGCACGAGACCTTCGACTTCTGGCTCGATGACGAGCAGGCCGATGCCGACGTGCGGGCGTATCTGGAGCAGGCCAATGCCGCGATCCTGCCGGCTGCCCGGCTGGCGTCGGTCGAGGCGGCGTACTGGTGCCGCCTCGGCGACCGCGACCAACTCCGGTGGGTGGTGCCGCACGACGAGGAGGCGTTGCTCGACGGGCTCGCCCGGTTGCACGCGGGCCGCGAGGACCATCTCGGTCAGGGAACTCGGCTGCTCGGCATGTTCCGCGCGCTGGGCCGGCTGGTGCCGGTCTGGGACCTCGTCGCCGGCACCGCTGCGGAGGATGTCGAGGAGCCGGCGACGCACCTGGCCGAACGCCTCTCCGCGGCGATCGCGACGACCTCGGCGTTGTCCGCCGACGAGCGCCGGGCCCGGGCCGGGCTCGCCAATCGCCAGGTGACCATCAGGTGAGGACGTGAAGAACCCCGGCCGCTCTTGACGGGGGAAACAAGAGCGACCGAGGCCGTGACAAACCCTATCTCGCCTGAGTCAGGACATGGAAGTTGTCGAGGGAAGTTCTTTCTGTGCTTATCAATCACATTCCAGGCATCGGCGGTCGATACGAATCGCGGCTGATCGGGCAGGACATGCATCGTGGTCCCCCCCGGCCGGAGCCGAGCTCGCTGCCGGAGATCCGGATCAGCTCGATCCCGGCGTCCTCGAGGCGTGCGTTCGTCTCGACGTTGCGTTCGTACGCCACCGCGAGGCGTGGCTCGATCGCCAGTGTGTTGTTGCCGTCGTCCCACTGTTCGCGCTCGGCGGTGACCGGATCGAGACCGGTGTCGATGATCCGCAGCGTGTCGATGCCCATGGCCTTCGCCGCCGCAACGAGGAACGGCGCCGGCTCGGCGACCTGTATCTCGCCCCTCTCACCGGCGGTGAGGCCGATGGCGGCAAGCTCGTCGGCGACGTTGGGATACATCACCACAGCGTCGACGTCCACCATGGTGCACACCGTGTCGAGGTGCATGGTGGCCCGTTCCTGGGCTATCGGAACGGCGAGGACCGTGTGGGCAAGGCCTGCGTCGAACACGTTTCGCGCCAGTCGCTCGGCACCGGCCGGCGTCGTCCGCTCGCCGGTACCGACCGCGACGACACCGGCTCCGAGCAGCAGGACGTCGCCGCCCTCCAGTGACTCCAGGGCCGGATCGTAGACCCGCGGCGTGCCGGCGAACCGCGGGTGATAGGTGTAGATCGCCCCGGTGAGGGTGGTCTCGCGTCGGCGCGCCGGCATCGCCAAGCTGGTGATCGCCACCCGGTCTCCCACCCACACACTGGAGTCGCGGGTGAACAACAGGTTGGGCAACGGGTCGACGACGAAGTCGTGGGCGTCCATCAGCGTGTACGCCAGGCCGCGACCGCTGCCCAGTTCCTCGTGCGCGAGCCCGGCGGTGAGGGTCAGGGCGAGGTCCTCGGCAGGCAGGTCGTTCAGATGGCTGCGCAGGATCCGGCGCAGGGTCTCGCCGTACCGGGGGTCGTCCAGCACTGCCTGGATGCAGTCGGCACGCGCGGCCTTGTGTTCGATCGTCTCGGCGAGCAGGTCGGTCAGGTACAGCACCTCGACACCGTGGTCGCGGAGGGTCTGCGCGAAGGCGTCGTGCTCCTCCTGAGCGCGTCCCACCCACGGGATGCCGTCGAAGAGGAGCTTGTCGTTGTTGCGGGGGGTGAGCCGCTTGAGCTCCGGTCCGGGTCGGTGCAGCAGGACGGTTCGGAGCCGGCCGACCTCCGAGTCGGCGCCCAGGTGGGCGCCCGGCGATGCGTCCGTCACGCACCGAGGCTACGCGGCTCCTCCCGACGAGCGCACGCGGCGACTGCTCGGTCGGCGGGAGCCGTAGGCTCCCGACCGTGACCACCGCCGACCGCCCCACGGCGACGCCACCGGACCGAGTGGCCGTCGTCATCCCCGCCAAGGACGAACAGGATCGCATTGCGACCACCGCACGGGCCGCCGCAGCACTGCCCGGTGTCGACCTCGTCGTCGTTGTCGACGACGGGTCCACCGACCGGACGGCCGCCATGGCCGGTGAGGCCGACGTCGTCGTGGTCCGGCACTCGCGCAACCGGGGGAAGGCCGCAGCGATGGAGACGGGTGCGGCAGTGGTCGTGGCCGTCGAGAGCCGTGAACACGAAGGAACGGGACCGCGAGCGCTGCTGTTCCTGGACGCCGACCTCGGGGCCACGGCCGCGAAGGCTGCGCCGCTGATCGACCCGGTGCTCGACGGGAACGCCGACATGACGATTGCGACACTGCCGCCCCAGCGCTCGGCCGGCGGCGGTCACGGATTCGTCGTCCGCCTCGCGCGCGACGGCATAGAGCGGGCCACCGGTTGGGTCGCCGCGCAGCCGTTGTCGGGCCAGCGCTGCCTGACCAGGCCGGCCTTCGCCGCTGCCCTGCCGCTGGCCCACGGCTTCGGCGCCGAGGTCGGGCTGACCGTCGATCTGCTCCGCCAGGGGTACCGGATCCGGGAGGTCCAGGTGCCCTTCCATCACCGGGTCACCGGGACGGACTGGCAGTCCCAGGTGCACCGGGGTCGACAGTGGCTGCACGTCGCCTGGGCGCTGGCGACACGGGGGGTGCCGCCGGTTCGACTGCCGGAGGGGCTGTCGATCCCTGGGCGTGGGCGACAGCACTGACGACCAGCGGGATGCCGATCGTCAACAGCAGTGCGGGCACGATGATCCCGGAGTCGTTCAGCGCGAAGCCGGCCGCACCGGTCACGAGTCCGGCCCAGATCAGCGGCCGCAGCACCGGCCAGCGCGCCACCGCCTCTCGAACCCCGGAGACGCCGGGCGACCGCACCGCCCAGATGATCGCGCCGTAGGCGACCGGCACCAGCCATCCGTAGTAGGGGCTGCGCTGCAGCGTGCCGATCGAGGCCCGAGCCTTGCGCCAGACGACGGTCCAGGCGTCCCCGTCGAGGACGTCGGCGAAGAACTCACCGAAGTGGGTGCGATCGGCGGCCGGCCGGAGCCAGTCGAGCCAGGCGACGATGGCGAAGACCGCTACCGCGAGCGCCGCGGCGGCAGCCACGCGCGCGATGGTCGTCCGGGCACCGGCCACGCCGAGGACCAGAACGGCGAAGCCGGGCACCGTCGCCAGGATTCCTCCGACGTCGGCGCCGGCCTGCGGAGCGCCGTCGATCGCGACCGCGGCAATCCCGACGAGCGCCGTCACGACAGCCGCGCGACGCCGAGAGGCACCGCGGTCGAGCAGCCACTGCGCGAGGGCGGCGGCCGCAACGAGGGCGGATGCCACGAAGATCGCGTACGGGATGTTGCCGAACCCGTAGAACCGCCCGGCGACCAGCGGTGAGAGGCCGAGCAGACTCGCATGCTGGAGGTTCGATCCGGTGGTCACATCGACGGCGAGCACCGTGGCGGTGAGGCCGGCCACCACTCCCGGTGGCCCGTAGATCCTCCGCCGCCACGGGCCGGCCAGGGCCAGAACAGTCACCAGGACGGTGATCGCCAGCAGCGTGGTCCACAGCAGGGTTCCGGCCCGCTCGAACCGCCACCACCGGGCCAGGTTGGCCAGGAAAGACGCGACCGGGAACGCGGCGGCACCCAGTGCCACGTACTGCACGACGCGGGCCACCCGGTGCCGGTCGGTCGGCCGGCGGCGCACCCATACGAAGGCACCGGTGAAGAACACCACCTGGGCGACGCCGAGGATCTGGAAGAACGGCCCGGACTGGGTACGGAACACCTGAGCGGCACGGTCGGTCCCGACGAGTTGGTCGAGTGTCTCCTGCGTGGATGCCGGATGCGGTCCGGCACTGCGCCACGGGCGGCCCACCGTCCCCTGCGAGGGATCGTCCACGTCGGCGTAGGAGGCGAGCGTCGACGCGAGGTCGGTGAGCTGCACCAGGCCGGTCCAGCGGGTGGAGGGCGAACTCAGCCAGCTCCGCCCGAACGGCGTTCCGTCCGGGCTCGGTCCGGTCGCCAGGGCCACCCGCAGCGCCGACGGCGCGATCGGGCTGGGCTCGTCCTCGGCCGGCCTCGTCGTCGATGCGCTGTCGGCCACTCCGGCGACCAGGATGGCGACGCCGTCCGGAACCTCCGAGATCAACCGGCCGAGTTGCGCGTCGACGGCACTGGCCGCCGTGCTGCGGTCGTCGACCGCCGCAGCGCGGGCGGGTTCGTCATCGCCTTCGACCGGCGGCAGCGAGCCGAGATCGACGACGGTCACCGGGCACTGGGCGAGCAGGTCCGAGTCGAGGCCCGTGGGATCGTCGCGGTACATCGCAACCCGGCCCGAGTCGTCCGCGAGCGCCAGGGCGGCTCCGGGGCCCACGGCGGTCGCGCATGCGCCGGTCTCGGCGATCCGTCCGCCGAGCAGGCCGAGCCGCGTGTCGTACGACTCCTCCTCCTGGGCCTCGACCAGCGCGTCCCATCCCGGGACCGTCGCACTGCCGTCCGGGCTGGTGACCGGGGTCGGCGTGTCGCGGCAGAACCGGTCCGGCTCGTCGTCGCCGTCGGCATCGACGACGTCGGTGGCGCGGCGCCCGGCCCCGAGCGTCAGCCAGCCGTCGACGGTGCACGTCCTCGACCGGACCGTCCGCACCGTCATCGACGCCGCGGCGTCCGAGCCCAGGAGCTCGTACAGGGTCGGAGTCGCCTCGGCGCTGACATCCGACCAAGCCAGCCCGGCAACGCCGAACAGGACGACACCCGGTGGCCCGTCGTCCTGAGCGGTCGCGACGGCGTTGCCCGCAATCACCGGCAACGCGGCCAGCGCGGCGGCCGCCGCGAGTGCAGCGCGACGGAGACAGGTCACGGTGCCGGCCCGCTGTCCCGGGCCAGGGCTCTGGCCGCGGCGGCGGCGTCGGCCATGACCGCCTTGACCGGCAGGCCGAGAGCCGTGGCGACGGCGACGACGTCCTCGTACTCGGGCTGGGCGTTGACCACCACGCCGTCCAGTCTGGCCGCCTTCACCCGTACCTCGTGGCCGTGGACGTGGACACTGTGCTCGGTGCGGTCGAGCGCACGCTTGTCGACCGCCGTTTCGCGCACCCCGATCGTGGTGGTCTCGGAGAACACCGCTCGGCGGACCGAAGCGACCGCGTCGTCGTCGACGAGCACGGACAAGGTGAACGCGGGCCGGCCTTTCTTCATGACGATGGGGACCAGCCAGGCGTCCGACGCACCGGCCGCCAGCAGCCGGGTGAGAATCGATGGCCAGAGCCGGGGATCCATGTCGTCCACGTTGGCCTCGAGGACGAGCGTCCCCGCCCGGGTCTCGGTCGGCTCGCCGACCAGGAGTCGCACGACGTTGGCGTGCCCCGGCAGGTCGTGGCCACCTGCTCCGGTGCCCTGTCGCTGCACGGTCATCGGCGGCTGCGAACCCCACCCGGTCGCGAAGGTCCGGAGCACGGCGGCTCCGGTCGGTGTCGCAAGCTCCCGATCGGCGGGACCTCCGAAGGTCGGAACGCCCCGTAGGAGCTCGACGACCGCAGGAGGTGGCACGGGGAGGGTCCCGTGTGCGGTGCGTACGGTGCCCGAGCCGAGCGCGACCGGCGACACGTCCAGCTCGTGGAGACCGAGATGGTCGAATCCCGCCGCCGCACCGACGATGTCGGCGATCGCGTCGAGCGCGCCCACCTCGTGGAAGTGGACCTCCGCCGCAGGCACGCCGTGGACGCGACCCTCGGCCGTGGCGAGCCGCTCGAAGGTCGCTGTCGCCCGCTCCCGGACGGTGTCGATGATCCGAGCGGTGTCGAGCAGCGCTCGGATGTCGGCCCAGGTGCGGGTCGTCCCGGACTCGGCACCGTCGACGTGGACCCGGATGGCCCGCAGCCCAGCCCGCCTGGTCTGCTCGATCCGGAGGCTGACCGGCTCGGGAGCGACTGCGTCGACCGCGGCCTGCATGACGTCGACCGGGACGCCGGCATCGACCAGTGCGCCGAGCACCATGTCGCCGGCGACACCGGACGAACAGTCGAGCCAGCCGATCATGGAACCGCCCTCGGCTTGGCCCGGCGCGCGACCCGCGCGGCATGGACGCCGGCGCCGAAGCCGTTGTCGACGTTGACGACGACGACACCGGGAGCGCAGGAGTTCAGCATCGCGAGCAGGGCGGCCAGCCCGCCGAGAGAGGCCCCGTACCCGACGGAGGTCGGAACGGCCACGAGCGGCACGCCGGTCAGCCCGCCGACCACCGAGGGTAGGGCGCCCTCCATGCCCGCGACGACGACGAGGCAGTCGGCTCGGTCGAGGTCGGTGCGCACGGCAAGCAGACGGTGCAGGCCTGCGACGCCGACGTCCGAGACGACGGTCACTCCCGCGCCGAACGCCCGCGCCGTGAAGGCGGCCTCGCCGGCGACGGTGAGGTCCGAGGTGCCGGCCGCCACCACGACGACCTCGCCGAGAGGCGTCGGTAGCGGGCCCACGGCCGCGCAGCGCGCGACCTCGTTCACCGTGGCGGACGACCCGAACTCGGCCCTGACCGCCGCGAGGACGGCATCGGTCAGGCGGGTCGCCAGCGCCGGTCTTTCGGGGTGCGCCTCGCGCAGTGTCCGCAGCAGGGTGACCGCCTGTTCGGGCGACTTGCCGGCCCCGTACACCACCTCCGGGTCGCCGGTACGGGACGCACGATCGGTGTCCAGGCGCGCGAACCCGAGGTCGCGCCAGCCCGGGTCGTCGTTCACCGGCCCGACGGTAGCCGCATGCCGACCACACGGATCCCGCGGTCCCCGACCGCGCTCGTACCGCACAGTGCTTCTAGGCTGGCCCGCGTGCCGGAACCGATCACGCGAAGGCTGGGGTACCTCGGGCCGGAGGCGACATTCACCGAGGCCGCCGCCAGGACGGTCGTCGGCGGGGGACCGCTGGTCCCGTTCCCGACCGTTCCGGCCGCACTCGACGCCGTCCGCCTGCACGAGGTCGACGGAGCCGTCGTGCCGGTCGAGAGCTCGGTCGAGGGATCGGTCAACGCGACGCTCGACGAGTTGATCCGCGGCGAGCCGCTGGTGATCGTGGGCGAGGTGATGCTCCCCGTGGCGATGGCACTGCTGGCGCGACCGGGCATCGACCTCGGCGCCGTTCGCCGCATCGTCACGCATCCCGTGGCCGAGGCCCAGTGCCGCCGCTGGGTGGCCGCGAAGCTCCCGGATGCCCAGATCACGGTCACGACGTCGACGGCGGCGGCCGCCGCGGCCGTGGCGGCCGGCCGAGGCGGACCCGAAGGTCCCTACGATGCCGCCATCGCCGCACCGGTGGCCGCGGAACGCTACGGCCTCGAGACGCTGGCCGCCGGGATCGGTGACAACCCCGACGCCGTCACGCGATTCGTCGTCGTGACCAGGCCGGCACCGCCGCCACCACCGACCGGCGCCGACCGGACCAGCCTGGTCGCGTTCATCAGCGACGACCACCCGGGTGCGCTGCTGGAGATCCTCGAGCAGTTCGCGACCCGGGGTGTCAACCTGACCAGGATCGAGTCGCGGCCCACCGGCCACGGCATGGGCCGGTACTGCTTCGCCGTCGACTGCGAAGGGCACGTGGCCGACGCCAGGGTCGGCGAAGCGATGGTGGGGCTTCGGCGGGTATGCGCCGACGTCCGGTTCCTCGGTTCGTACCCCCGCGCGGACGGCGTACCCGCCGCCGTCGGCCGAGGGACGTCGAACAGCGACTTCGCCGATGCCGAGGAGTGGCTGGCGCGGCTGCGTGGCTGACCGGGGTTGCCCCGGCGCCACCCGGGTGGTGACCCCGTCCAGCGCGACTCCCGGGTCGAAGCACGGGCGCATGCGCTCGTTAGGCTGGGAATGTGCTCGACCTCCGCGTGATCCGTGATGACCCCGATCGGCTGCGAGCCTCTCAGCGCGCCCGCGGCGAGCGGCCCGAGACCGTCGACGAGTTGCTGGCGGCCGACCGGGCCCGGCGTGAGTCCCTGGCCGAGTTCGAACGGCTCCGGGCCGAGCAGAAGGCGCTCGGAAAGCAGATACCGGGTGCCGAGGGCGACGAGAAGCAGGCGCTTCTGGACAAGGCGCGACACTTGGCGGCGGCGGTCAAGGCGGCAGAGGCGAATGCCGACGGCATGCAGGAGATCTTCGACCTAACGGCGTTGGAGCTGTCCAACCTGATCGAGGACGGCGTCCCGGCCGGTGGCGAGGACGACTACGTCGTGCTCCACGAGGTCGGTCAACGGCCTGAGATCGACCAGCCGCGCGACCACCTCGAGCTCGGCGAGGGCCTGCGAGCCATCGACGTGGTCCGCGGCGCCAAGGTCTCCGGCTCGCGGTTCTACTACCTGACCGGCGTCGGTGCCCACCTCGAGCTCGGCATCCTCAACCTCGCGATGGCCAAGGCCACGGCCGCAGGGTTCACGGCCGTCATCACGCCGACCCTGGTCCGGCCGGAGATCATGGGCGGCACGGGTTTCCTGGGCGCCCATTCGGAGGAGGTGTACCGGCTCGAGGCGGACGACCTCTACCTGGTCGGGACCAGCGAGGTCCCACTGGCTGGATACCACGCGGACGAGATCCTCGACCTGTCGGCCGGGCCGCTCCGGTACGCGGGGTGGTCGGCGTGCTACCGCCGGGAGGCAGGGTCGCACGGCCGGGACACCCGCGGCATCATCCGGGTCCACCAGTTCCAGAAGGTGGAGATGTTCTCCTACTGCCGCGAGGAGGACGCCGTCGACGAGCACCGTCGGCTGCTGGCCTGGCAGGAAGAGATGCTGGCCGCCGTCGAGCTGCCGTACCGGGTGATCGACGTCGCCGCCGGCGATCTCGGTTCGAGCGCCGCCCGCAAGTTCGACTGCGAAGCCTGGCTGCCGTCGCAGCAGCGGTGGATGGAGGTCACGTCGGCCTCCAACTGCACGACCTTCCAGGCTCGGCGGCTCGGCACCCGCGAGCGCACCGAGCACGGCACCCGGCCGGTGGCGACGCTCAACGGAACGCTCGGCACCACGCGGTGGATCGTGGCGCTCCTGGAGAACCACCAGCAGCCCGACGGCTCGGTCCGCGTTCCCGCCGCGCTGCAGCCGTACCTCGGTGGCCGCGACCTGCTCGAGCCGGTCGCGTGAGATCGTCCGGATGGAGGCCGAAGCTCGTCGCACTCGACGTCGACGGGACCCTCGTCACGTACGCCGGCTTCTACTCACCGCCACGCCGGGCCGTCACCAGGGCCGTCCACCGGGCACGTGACGCCGGTGCCCACGTCGTCCTTGCCACTGGACGGTCGCTGCACTCGACGGTGCCGGTCATCGACCAACTCGAGCTCACGCACGGCTACGCCGTGTGCTCGAACGGCGCGGTGGTCGCCGATGTGGAGAGCCGAACCCCGGTACATGTGGTCACGTTCGATGCGAGCGACCCGGTGCAGTACTTCGCCGAGCAGATCCCCGACGCCGTGCTGGCGGTCGAGGAACTCGGCGTCGGATTCCGCGTGACGGGTGACTTTCCGGTGGGTGAGCTCGACGGGCGGGTCACCGTGGTCACCCACGACGAACTGCTCGACGGCCCGGTGACACGGTTGGTCGTCCGCTGGCCGGATGGGGACCGTGAACGCCTTCGACGAGTGGCCGCGGCATCCGGGCTGCCCAGCGTCGACTACGCCATCGGGTACACGGCCTGGCTCGACATCATGCCCGAAGGCGTGTCCAAGGCCGGTGGGCTCGAGACGGTCTGCGCCGAGATCGGCGTGGCCCGCGAGGACGTCCTCGCGGTCGGCGACGGGCACAACGACATGGAGATGCTGGCCTGGGCCGGTCACAGCGTCGCCATGGGCCAGGCGACGTGGGACGTCCAGGAGGTTGCCGACGAGGTCACAGACAGTGTCGACGACGACGGCGTTGCCCACCTGCTCGACGAGTACTTCGCCTGACCGCTCGTAGCGTCTCGGACGATCGCGACCGACCGGTGCCGTCGACCATCAGCCCGGGATCGACCTACAGGTACATCCCGCCGCTGGTCTGGCCCTGGGTCTCCTCACCGCGCGGTGGTGCCAGCTGGCCCGGCGCGGGCTGAGCACCGGGCGGAAGTGCTCGGCGCATCTGCTCGAGCTGGGCCCGGGCGGCCATCTGCTGAGCGAACAATGTCGTCTGTATTCCGTGGAACAGGCCTTCCAGCCAACCCACGAGCTGGGCCTGGGCGACACGCAACTCGCTGTCCGTCGGCACCGCATCCTCGGTGAACGGCAGCGTGAGGCGCTCGAGCTCCTCGACGAGCTCGGGCGCGAGGCCGTCCTCAAGCTCGTCGATGGACGAGCGATGTATCTCCCGGAGGCGGACCCGGCTGGCCTCGTCCAACGGTGCCGACTTCACCTCCTCGAGCAGCTGTTTGATCATGCTGCCAATCCGCATGACCTTGGCGGGCTGCTCGATCAGCTCGGTCAGCGATCGGGACTGGCGCTGCTCCGCGTCGTCGGGCTGCGCACCTTCGACGGCCATACCACCGGGGCCGACCACGACCACACGTGGACTTCGCTCCGCCTCGGCGCTGCTGTCGTTGGGCTCGGTCATGGACTCCATCCTTACCGCATCACGTTGCGCCGGCATCAGTGGCCCGACGGTTCGCGCCCGGGCGACGTGCTTGTCGACGTCCGGGTTGCCGGGCACGCTTGCTGGTGGTGACCACAACCATCCCCGGCCTGCCCGCCGGATATGCAGCCCGACGTCCCACACTCCACGACGCCGCGCGCCTGCTCAGCGTCGTACACGCCGCCGAACGCGACGTTCTGGGACGTGACGACTCCACGCTGGCCGAGGTCCGCGAGCTCCTGAGCAGTCGGCGCACGCCCCCCGAGACCGACCACTGGCTGGTCGAGGGCGACGACGGCGTGGTCGCCTGGGGAATGGTGACCGACGACTTCGGCGGTGAGCAGATCGACCTCGACGTGTACGCGGATCCACGTCATCCGGGTGCGATCGGAGAGTTGCTGCTGGACGTCCTGTTGCATCGCGTGCGCGAGTTGGCTCGGCACCGCGACAGCGCCGAGGTGACGGTCGGGGCCGGTGTGATCGTCGGGGACGAGCCATACGCTGCCGCCCTGCGTGCCCGGGGGTTCGTGGCCGAGCGGCGGTTCAACCGCCTGCGGATTGATTTCGATGGCGGCTACCCCTTTCCGATGGCACCGCCAGGCGTAGCGGTGGAGGGCTTCGACGCTGGATCGGACGACGACTGGGCCGACTGGCACGCGATCCTGTTCGAGTCGTTCGCCGAGCACTGGGGCTTCGAGGAGGTGGGTCTCGCGGCATGGCGAGAGGCACTCTCCGCCGAAGAGGATCCGGAGCTCTCCCGATGGCGGTTCGCCGTGGTCGACGGCGAGCGTGCGGGGATCTGCCAGGCCAGTGGGCGCTTCGCCAGCGAGAGTGGTGGCTGGATCCGCTACCTGGGTGTGGTGTCAACCGCACGAGGTCGCGGGGCCGGGCGCTACCTGCTCCAGCAGGCGCTGGCGTCCTACGCCGCCGACGGCAGGCGCTGGGCCGGCCTGGGAGTCGACACCGGCAATGTCAGCGGGGCGCTGCGCCTGTACGAGACGGCCGGGATGCGCCCGTGGATGCAGATCGACGCGTTCCGGCGGCGCCTGAGCGCTGCCGGCTGACAGCGGCCTGGGAGAAGGCACATGCGCATCGGGTTCGTGCTGACCCTTGCCGTCCTCCTCGCTACGGCGGGATGCGGAGATGAGACCGGCGACGGCACGGTGGTACCGGCCACCGAGCCTCCGAGCACCGATCCGATCGTGGTCGGAGTCATCACACACGTGGAACCCTTCGAGCCCGTGACCCGGGACTGCGTGGATGCAGATCCCCGGGCCGACCCCGACACCCCGGTGAGCAGCGACGACCCGCCGGTGTGCTCGGACCCCGACACGCCGTTGCTGGGGACGGTCCTGGTCGAGGAGGATCCGGGCTCTGCCTCCGGGGACACGAAGGTCAGCTTCGCGATCGAGACCGGTACGGCGCTGCTCGAGCGGCGCGGCGAAACCTACGAGCCGGTGTCCTTCGCCGACCTCGTCGTCGGTACGACGGCCTCGGCGTGGGCAGTTGGCGCGATCATGGAGTCGTACCCGGCGCAGGCGACGGCTTCGGTGATCGTTGTGGAAGACGGCGGACGTCCGTAGTTCGATCGGCGGACCCGGCATCGGCAGGAACTGTGGACTCTTCTGCATCGTCGACGGGGATGGGCCAGCGGCCGGGTTCTGCTGCCGCGTCGATCAGGTCCGCGAGGGCCGTCGGCCACACGCGGGCAGCAGTCGCTCGTAGCTCTTCGCTCGCCCACCACCGGTGTCCGACGAATGTGAACTGCTCGTCGATCGTGTGCCCGGCGACATCGACCTCGAAGGCGTCGACCCGGACGACGAAGTAGGTCTCGTCCTGCTCGACGATCTTGTCGCTGTAGCCGTGCACGACGGCGCGATGGGCGATGGGCCCGAGCAATTCGGACGGTTCGAGGATCAGGCCGGTCTCTTCGGCCACCTCGCGGAGCGCCGCCTGTTCGACCGTCTCGCCGGGATCGATCCCGCCGCCCGGAGTGATCCAGAACCTCGGTGAACCAGGAAGTCCGGGGTCGCTGTCGTGAAAGAGCAGCGCTCTCTCGTGCGGATCGATGAGCAGTACTCGCGCGGTCATTCGGCGTTCGATCCGTCTGTTCGCCGGATGCACTGCGTCGAATGGCACGCGGTTACTCTAAGTGGTCATTACCACGTGACTGGGCAGACCCCTGTACTCGAGCCTCATTGCGGCGGTGATGCGGGATTATCGCGACACCTGTATTCGTCGTCTATGGGGCGGGGTTGTGGTGTTCGTATCGGGGTCGGGTGTTGCGGCGGGGTGTCTGGTCGGGGTCGACCCACGGCGGGGGCAGGAAGTGGGGTCGCCGGTCGGCGGCCATGATCACGTGCCAGCCATGGTGGTGGACGGCGCGGTGGTGGTATCCGCAGAGCAGGACCAGGTTGTCCAGGTCGGTGGGTCCGCCGTCGGCCCAGTGGGTGATGTGGTGGGCGATGCACCACTCGGCCGGTCGGGTGCAGCCGGGGAAGGCGCAGCCGCGGTCGCGGACGGCCAGGGCGGTCCACTGGCCGGCGGTGACGGTGCGCTGTTCGCGGCCGACGTCGAGGGGGACGGAGGCCGGGTCGGTGATGACCCGGCTGATGCCGGCGTGGCAGCCGATCCGGCGGACCGCCTCGGCCGAGATCGGCCCACCCCAGCCCA
>DASRTE010000061.1:0-47609 GCA_035656095.1 Jiangellaceae bacterium | reverse complement strand
CGACGCGTGCTCCAGCACTACGTCCTCATTGGCGCGGCCCCAGAACTGCTCGCCCTCGTCGTAGACGAATGCCAGCCCATTGGTCATGCCCGCGCCGAAATTGCGGCCGGTCGCGCCGAGCACGACGACGGTGCCGCCGGTCATGTACTCGCACCCGTGGTCGCCCGTACCCTCGACGACAGCCATCGCGCCGCTGTTGCGCACGGCGAATCGCTCCCCAGCGACACCGCGAGCGAACAGGCTCCCACTTGTCGCGCCGTACAGGATCGTGTTGCCGGCGATGATCTGGTCCTCCGCCCGGAACAGCGCTGTCTCATGTGGACGGATCACGATCCGCCCGCCGGACAGGCCCTTGCCGACGTAGTCGTTGGCGTCGCCGTGCAGGCGCATGGTGATCCCGCGGGGCAGGAACGCGCCGAACGACTGCCCGCCGGTGCCGATCAGGTCCAGCTCGATGGTGTCCTCCGGCAGGCCCTCGCCGCCGTACCGGCGGGCGACCGCGCCGCCGAGCATCGCGCCGACGCTGCGGTGGTCGTTGCGGACCGCGACGGTCGCGCGGACCGGCGAGCCGTCGCGCAGGGCCGGCCCGGCGAGCGCGATCAGCTCGTTGTCCAGCGCGCGGTCCAGGCCGTGGTCCTGGTCGCGGACCCGGCGCCGGGCGGCGCCGGCGGGCAGCTCGGGCACGTGCAGCACCGGGGTGAGGTCGAGCCCGCGCGCCTTCCAGTGCGTGAGCGCCGGCGTCACGTCGAGCAGCTCGGCGTGGCCGATCGCCTCATCGAGCGTGCGGAAGCCCAGCTCGGCGAGGTAGCCGCGGACCTGCTCGGCGAGGAAGACGAAGAAGTTCTCGACGAACTCCGGCTTGCCGGTGTATCGCTCGCGCAGCACCGGGTTCTGGGTGGCGATGCCGACCGGACAGGTGTCGAGGTGGCAGACCCGCATCATCACGCAGCCGGACACGACCAGCGGTGCAGTGGCGAAGCCGTACTCCTCGGCGCCGAGCAGGGCAGCGATCACGACGTCCCGGCCGGTCTTGAGCTGACCATCGACCTGAACCACGATCCGGTCCCGCAGGCCGTTGAGCAGCAGTGTCTGCTGGGTCTCCGCCAGGCCGAGCTCCCACGGCGCGCCGGCGTGCTTGAGGCTGGTCAGCGGCGCCGCCCCGGTACCGCCGTCGTGGCCCGAGATCAGCACGACGTCCGCGTGCGCCTTGGAGACGCCCGCCGCCACGGTCCCGACCCCGACCTCCGCGACGAGCTTCACGTGTATCCGTGCCGAGGGGTTGGCGTTCTTGAGGTCGTGGATGAGCTGGGCCAGATCCTCGATCGAGTAGATGTCGTGGTGCGGCGGAGGCGAGATGAGCCCGACGCCCGGCGTCGAGTTCCGCGTCTGCGCGATCCAGGGATAGACCTTGTGACCGGGAAGCTGGCCGCCCTCGCCGGGTTTGGCGCCCTGCGCCATCTTGATTTGCAGGTCGTCGGCGTTGGTCAGGTACTCGGATGTCACGCCGAACCGACCGCTGGCGACCTGTTTGACCGCGCTGCGCCGCTCCGGGTCGTGCAGGCGGTCGGCGTCCTCGCCACCTTCCCCGGTGTTCGACCTGCCGCCGAGCCGGTTCATCGCGACCGCGAGGGTCTCGTGCGCCTCCTGGCTGATCGAACCGTAGGACATCGCACCGGTCGAGAACCGGCGCACGATCGCGGACACCGGCTCGACCTCCTCGATGGGCACCGGCGCGCGGCGCCCCGGTGCGAAGCGGAACATTCCGCGTAGCGTCATCAGCCGCCGGGACTGTTCGTCGACCCGCGTCGTGTACTGCTTGAACACGTCGTAGCGACCGGCCCGGGTGGAGTGCTGCAGGCGGAACACCGTCTCGGGATCGAACAGGTGCGGCTCGCCCTCACGGCGCCACTGGTACTCGCCGCCGGTCTCGAGCCGACGGTGCGCCGCCGCCACGCCACCGGGAGGGTAGGCCCCGACGTGGCGGCGCCGGACCTCTTCCGCGAGGACGTCGAGGCCGACGCCACCCAGGCGTGAGGTCGTGCCGGTGAAATACCGCTGGACGACCTCCTCGGCCAGTCCGATCGCCTCGAAGACCTGCGCGCCCGTGTACGAGGCGACGGTCGAGACACCCATCTTGCTCATGACCTTCAGGACACCCTTGCCGAGCGCCTTGATCAGCCCGGCGACGGCCTGCTCAGGCTCGATGTCCCGGAGCAGCACTCCACCCCTGGCCAGGTCTTCCACACTCTCCATCGCGAGGTAGGGGTTGACGGCTGCCGCGCCGTATCCGATCAGCAGGGCCACGTGGTGGACCTCACGGACGTCACCCGCCTCGACCACGAGGCCCACGTGTGTCCGGGTCTTCTCCCGGATCAGGTGGTGGTGGACGGCACCGGTGAGGAGCAGCGACGGGATCGGGGCGGACGTCGCATCGGAGTTGCGGTCGGAGAGCACCACGATGCGAGCACCGGCCGCGATCGCCGCCGACACCTCGAGGCAGATCTCGTCCAGCCGACGGCCGAGCTCGCTGCCGCCGCCGGTGACGCGGTAGAGACCCCGTACGACGTGCGTCCCGTAG
Organism: Jiangellaceae bacterium; assembly: GCA_035656095.1. Classification (GTDB taxonomy): domain Bacteria; phylum Actinomycetota; class Actinomycetes; order Jiangellales; family Jiangellaceae; genus DASRTE01. Next base: position 45,031 of record DASRTE010000061.1, on the reverse strand, counting down.
CCGGGCAGGTCGCCGTCGCGGTTGACGTGGATGATCCGTGCGAGCTGGTCGTTGTCGACGACCGGGAACGGCAGCACGACCTGCCGACACGATGCCGGAGCCGCTGCCAGCAGGTTGTGCTCGGGGCCGATGGTGCCGGCCAGAGAGGTCACCAACTCCTCGCGGATCGCATCCAGCGGCGGGTTCGTGACCTGGGCGAACAGCTGGGTGAAGTAGTCGAAGATCAGCCGCGGCCGGTCGGAGAGGGTCGCGATCGGCGTGTCGGTGCCCATGGAGCCGATCGGCTCCGCTCCGGCGCGCGCCACCGGGGCCAGGAGCACGCGGAGCTCTTCCTCGGTGTAGCCGAACGTCTGTTGGCGCCGCGTGACGCTGGCATGAGTGTGGACGACGTGCTCACGTTCGGGCAGGTCGTCGAGGCGGATCAGCCCCGCGTGCAGCCACTCGTCGTAGGGCGCTGCGGCGGCCAGCGTCGACTTGATCTCGTCGTCCTCCACGATCCGGTGCTCGTCGAGGTCGACGAGGAACATCCGGCCTGGCTGCAGCCGGCCCTTGCGCACGACGGTTGCCGGGTCGAGGTCGAGGACACCGGCCTCGGAGGCGAGCACCACCAGGCCGTCGTCGGTCACCCAGAACCGGCCCGGACGCAGCCCGTTGCGGTCGAGCAGGCCCCCCACCCGCGTGCCGTCGGTGAACACCACGCACGCCGGGCCGTCCCATGGCTCCATCACCGTACTGTGGAACTCGTAGAACGCCCGCCGACGGCGGTCCATCTCGGTGTGGTTCTCCCACGCCTCCGGGATCATCATGAGCATCGCGTGAGCAAGGCTCCGGCCACCGAGATGCAACAGTTCCAGCACCTCGTCGAAGCTGGCCGAGTCGCTCGCCCCCGGCGTGCAGACCGGGAACAGGCGGGACAGGTCTCCCGGAATCAGGTCGGTCGCGAGCTGCGACTCACGGGCGCGCATCCAGTTGCGGTTGCCCATGACGGTGTTGATCTCGCCGTTGTGTGCGATGAACCGGTACGGGTGAGCGAGCGGCCAGCTCGGGAAGGTGTTCGTCGAGAACCGCGAGTGCACGACGGCGATCGCCGACGCGAACCGGCGGTCGGACAGGTCCGGGAAGAACGGCTCCAGCTGTCCGGTGGTGAGCATGCCCTTGTAGACCAGCGTGCGCGAGGACAGGCTCGGGAAGTAGACCGGCGTCTCCTGTTCGGCCCGCTTGCGCAGGCAGAAGGCCCGCCGGTCCAGTTCGATCCAACTCGGGCCGCCTGCACCGTCCTCGTGCGTGCGGTCCGCGGCGACGAACAGCTGGCGGAACCGGGGCATGGTCGACCGCGCCGTCGCACCGAGCAGCGCCGGGGCCGTGGGGACGTCGCGCCAGCCCAGCACCATGAGCTGCTCCTCGGCGGCGAGCTCGCCGATGCGGTCCATGGTGGCCCGTTCGGCCTGGTCGTCGTCGGGGAGGAAGGCGAGCCCGACCGCGAAGCCGCCCGCCGGCGGGAGCTCGAAGCCGGCGACCTCGCGGAGGAACGCATCGGGCACCTGGACGAGCAGGCCGGCGCCGTCGCCCGACTCCGGCTCCGCGCCCGACGCACCGCGGTGCTCGAGGTTGCGGAGGGCGGCCAGGCCCAGGTCGACGATGTCATGGCCGGCGTCGCCGGTCAGCGTGGCGACGAAGGCGACGCCGCAGGCATCGTGCTCGAACCGAGGGTCGTAGAGCCCCTGAGCGTGATGGTGGTGGCGCATGGGCACTCCCGTCGTCGGTTCTGGCGGCGGGTGCGAGGGACTGCGTTGGCCCTGCGCGGCACGGCGGAGCCTGTTCGACCGAGCTCGTCAGCCGAGCCCGGCTCCGACCAGGTTGCCGAAAGCATACGTCAGGGCGGCGGCCGTGGACCCGAGGACGAGCTGGCGAATCCCCCCGTACCACCAGGGGCGCGACGTCAGGCGGGTGACGGCCGCGCCGGTGAGGAACAGCCCCAGCAGGGAGACGACGACGGCCGGCCACAGCGTCTGTGCCCCGAGGAGATACGGCATCACCGGCACGAGCGCACCGACCGCGAAGGCGACGAACGACGACGCCGCGGCCAGGCGCGGCGACGGCAGGTCGCCGAGCGTGACACCGAGCTCTTCACGAGTATGGACATCGAGAGCGCGGTCCGGGTCCAGATGCAGCTGCCGCGCGACCTCCTTGGCGAGCTCGGGTTCGAGGCCCTTGGCGACGTACATGTCCGCGAGCTCCCGCTCCTCGGCGTCCGGGTTCGTGCGTAGCTCCTCGCGCTCGAGGGAGATCTCGGCCTCGGCCAGCTCCGCCTGCGTGGCGACCGACGTGTATTCGCCGGCAGCCATGCTGAATGCGCCGGCGGCCAGCCCGGCCAGCCCGGCCAGGATGATCACCGACTGGTCGACGCCGCCGCCGGCGACGCCGGCGATGAGCGCGAAGTTCGACACCAGCCCGTCCATGGCACCGAAGACCGCCGGGCGCAACCACCCGCCGGTGACGTCCGCGTGCTCGTGTCCGACTCGTGCCGTCCCGTGGGTCATGGGTTCCCTCACCGGTCAGCCGTCAGCGCGTGGAACGGCCGGCTCGTCCTCGTTCGCCGGCTCCGCGGTCGCCGAGGTTCCACGCAGCTCCTCCGGTGTCTCGCGGCCGGGACGCCGGCGGACCGAGACGACGATGTAGACGACGGCGCCCACCAGGACCAGCACCGAGGTCCAGATGTTGATACGCAGGCCCAGCACCTCGCGGGCCGGGTCGACCCGCAAGTACTCGATCCAGGTCCGGCCGAGCGTGTAGAGGGCCACGTAGAGGGCGAACACCCGCCCATGGCCCATCCGGAACCTCCTGTCCGCCCAGATCAGGACCAGCGCGACCCCGATGCACCACAGCGACTCGTAGAGGAACGTCGGGTGGAACGTCTCGACGTCGGCGAACCGCTCCGGGCGGAACTGCCGGTCGATCTCGACCGCCCACGGCATATCGCTCGGGCCGCCGAACAACTCCTGGTTGAACCAGTTCCCCCAACGCCCGATCGCCTGGGCCAGGACGATGCCGGGCGCCAGCGCATCGGCGAGCGCCGGCAGTGGCACGCCGCGTCGGCGCGCGCCGATCCAGGCGCCGACCGCGCCGAGCGCGATGCCGCCCCAGATGCCGAGACCGCCCTGCCAGACTCGCAGCGCCTCCAGCGGATCGCCGCCCTCCCCGAAGTACATCTCCCAGTCCGTGGCGACGTGGTACAGCCGCGCACCGACGATTCCGAACGGCACGGCCCAGATGGCGATGTCGCCGACCACACCGGGTTCGCCGCCCCGTGCCATCCACCGGCGGTTGCCCAGCCAGATCGCCAGCACGATGCCGGCGAGGATGCACAGGGCGTAGGCGCGCAGCGGCACCGGGCCGAGGTGCCAGACCGATTCGGCCGGGCTCGGTATCGATGCAGGCACGGCAAGGTGAACCGACGCCGGAACGGAGGTGAGCACGGCCCGACGCTACCCGGGTCGTCGCACGACTCAGGCCGCGGCCTGCTCGACGGCGGCGCGCACACCGTCGGGCGTCAGCTGGTCGGCTTCCAGGGTCTGACCGTCGACGACGATGGTCGGAGTCGCGGTCACGCCGGCGTCGTGCTGGCTGGCTGCGACGTTGGACACCCACCCGTCGTAACTGCCGTCGGCCACGCACGTCTCGAACGCCTCTCCCGTGACCTGCGCCTGCTCACCGAACGCGACCAGGTCGTCGACAGTGAACCCGCCGGTCCGTTCCGGCGGCTGGTTCTCGTACAGGACGCGCAGGTACTCCGCCGGCCTGCCCTCGTCGACGGAGCACCCGAACGCGTTGGCTGCGCGCTCGGACTCCTCGCCCAGGAACGAGAGCGGGTGATAGACGAGCTGGGCGCTGCCGTCGGCCACCAGCTCGTCGAGCGTCGGTCCCGAGGTCAGCTCGAAGTCGCGGCAGAACGGGCACTGGAAGTCGATCCACAGGTCGACCGTGACCGGTGCCGACGCGTTGCCGACCACCGCGCCCCCGTCCGGCGCGGAGACTCCGGTGGGTACTGCCGCTGCGTCGTCAGCGGAGGGGCGACTGGCCAGCACCGCGATGGCGACGGCGAGGACGACCACGACGACACCCGCGATCACGCCGAACCGGATGAGTTGCTCGCGCCGGCGCTGCCGGCGGGCCTCGGCCTCCCGCAACTTCCGGGCCTGGGCACGGATCGCCGCCTTGTCACGGCTCATCGAACCGGTTCCTCCAGATGATCACGTCTCGTCATTTCAACTCACCGCCCGGCGAAGCGGTTCCCTGCCTGCCGGACACCGCCGGCGAGCTCGCCCGCCAACTCCGCGACCGCCGAGACACCCGAGGCCTCGCCGTCGGCGTCGAGCAGACGCCGCACGAACGCCGAGCCGACGACGACGCCGTCGGCGAAGGAGGCAACCTCGGCCGCCTGGTCTCGGGTCGACACCCCGAGGCCCACCGCGACCGGCAGGGTGGTGGCCGCCCGCGTCCGCGCCACCAGCGTGGCTGCCGCGTCGCTCACCCGGGCACGGGCACCCGTGACCCCCATGGTCGACGCGGCGTAGACGAACCCCCGGCAGGCCTCGACGGTCAGCGCGATCCGCTCGTCGGTCGACGACGGCGCCACCAGGAACACCGTGTCCAGCCCGTGACCGCGAGCGGCGGGCAGCCACTCCGTGGCTTCGTCCGGGATCAGGTCCGGCGTGACGACGCCGGATCCCCCGGCTGCCGCGAGTTCGCGGGCGAAGCGATCGGGTCCGTAGCGGGCGATCGGGTTCCAGTACGACATCACCACCGCGGGCGTCTTGGCCGACGCCACCTTCTCGACCGTCCGGAGCACGTCGACGGTGGTGGTCCCAGCGCGCAGTGCCGCGTCGACGGCCTGCTGGATCGTGGGCCCGTCCATCAGCGGATCGCTGTACGGCAACCCGACCTCGACGACGTCGACACCCGCGTCGGCCATCGCCCGCAGAGCGGCGACGGCCCCGGCGGCCGTCGGGTAGCCGGCCGGAAGGTACCCGACCAACACCGCCCTGGCCTCGGACCGGGCCCGTGCGAACGCTGCGATAAGGCGAGAGCCTCCGGCCTCAGTCATTCCCCGCCACCAGGCCGAACCACCGGGCCGCCGTGTCGACGTCCTTGTCGCCACGTCCCGACAGGTTGACCAGCACGACCGCCCCCTCGCCGAGCCGCCGCCCGAGCCGCCGCGCTCCGGCCACTGCGTGTGCGCTCTCGATCGCCGGGATGATCCCCTCGGTCCGGCACAGCAGGCCGAACGCCTCCATCGCCTCCGCATCGGGGACGGCCTCGTAGCCGGCCCGGCCGGTGTCGTGCAGCCAGGCGTGCTCGGGCCCGACCCCGGGGTAGTCGAGACCCGCAGAGATCGAGTACGACTCGACGGTCTGACCCATCGCGTCCTGCAGCAGGTACGACCGCGCACCGTGGAGCACTCCCGGCGAGCCGCCGGTGATCGTCGCCGCGTGCCGCCCGGTGTCGATCCCGTCACCGCCGGCCTCGAAGCCGAACAAGCGCACACCCTCGTCGTCCAGGAACGGGTGGAAGATGCCCATCGCGTTGGATCCGCCGCCCACGCAGGCGGCGACGGCGTCGGGCAGGCGGCCGGTGAGGTCGAGCACCTGACTACGCGCCTCGAGCCCGATCACGCGCTGGAAGTCGCGCACCATCAGCGGGAACGGATGCGGACCGGCCACGGTGCCCAACAGGTAGTGCGTGTGGTCGACGGTGGCGACCCAGTCGCGCATCGCCTCGTTGATCGCGTCCTTCAGGGTCCGCGAGCCGGTGGCGACCGACACGACCTCGGCGCCGAGCAGGCGCATCCGGACGACGTTGAGCGCCTGCCGGCGCGTGTCCTCCTCGCCCATGTACACGACGCACTCGAGGCCGAGCAGCGCAGCAGCGGTGGCCGTGGCGACACCGTGCTGGCCCGCCCCGGTTTCGGCGATGACGCGCCGCTTGCCCATACGCCGAGTCAGCAGGGCCTGCCCGAGCACGTTGTTGATCTTGTGTGAACCGGTGTGGTTCAGGTCCTCCCGCTTGAGCAGCACCCTGGCACCGCCCGCGGCCTCGGCGCCGAACCGGCGGGCCTCGGTCAGCGGGGTCGGCCGTCCGCTGTAGTCGCGCAGCAGACCGTCGAGCTCGGCTGCGAAGGCGGGATCGCTCCGCGCGGCCAGATACTCGCGGTCGAGCTGGTCGAGGGCGGCGACCAGCGCCTCCGGCACGAACCGGCCGCCGTAGGGTCCGAAGTGGCCGCGGAGGTCGGGAACCGCCGTGCTGGTATCCGCCGCCCCGGCGGTCACGACCGCCCCTGGCGCAGCGCCGGATGGGCGCCGGCGGCGACCAGGTCGGCGACGGCCGTCCGCGGCTCCTTGCCGGTGACCAGGCTCTCCCCGACCAGGACCGCATGCGCACCGGCGCGCGCGAGCTCGATGACGTCGCGAGGCCCACGGACACCGGACTCGGCGACCGCGACCGTCCCGTCCGGGATCAGCGGCGCCAGCCGCTCGAACGTGCCCAGGTCGACGGCGAGGGTGGTGAGGTCGCGGGCGTTGATGCCGATCAGACGGGCGCCGGCGTCGACCGCCCGGTCGATCTCGTCGGCGGTGTGACACTCGACCAGCGGCGTCAGTCCGATCGACTCCGCCCTCTCGACCAGCGCGACGAGGGCGTTCTGCTCGAGCGCCACGACGAGCAGGAGCGCCAGGTCGGCGCCGCAGGCGCGCGCCTCCCACAGCTGGTAGCTGGTGAGGATGAAGTCCTTGCACAGGACAGGGGCCTCGACGGCGTCGCAGACGGCCTTGAGGTCGTCCAGGGTGCCGCCGAACCGGTGGCGCTCGGTGAGCACGCTGATCGCCGCTGCTCCGCCGGCCTCGTAGTCGCGTGCCAGCGAGGCCGGATCGCTGATCTCGGCGAGCGCACCCCGGGACGGGCTCGAGCGCTTGACCTCGGCGATCACGGACACGCCGGGCGATCGGAACATCGGCATGGGATCGCGCGTGGGGGGCTGACGGGCAGCCTTGGCCTTGAGCTCGTCGAGGGAGACCCGCTGCTGGCGTTCGGCGAGGTCGGCTCGAACGCCGTCCAGGATCTCGTCGAGAACGCTCACGTTCCCCCTTCGCCGTCAGTGCTGGCCCCGGACCTGGGGTGCGCCGGTCGCACCAGGGTAGCCACGGCGCCGGGACGGCATTCGCTGCCCCCCGACGGCACCACGGAGTATGTCTCCGTGGACACACGCGTTCGCTAGGCCATCTGGCCGAATGTGGGACTCCGACGGCACTGACCCCGGACCATCCCCGACCGGGAGCACCCAGTGGGTCCTCGCCGGGGGTGACGACAGTGTCCGATGCCGCGCCTGGGAAGCTGCACCGAGGCGTGAGGTCAGCACCCGAAAGATCTGCTGTCGAGGTGGCGAGACACAGTGAATGGGCACTATTCCGGCCGCAGATCCTCCGGCTCCTGCATCGACGCGTCGGTGCAGCTTCCCAGCCACCTCGATGATCCCGTGGCGCCCGAACCCCGGACCAGGAGGCGAGCGGCTCGGTCGCGCCGCGGCCGTGCGCTCAGGTACACAAGCCTGCTGAACCCGAGCGACCGGGCGCCTCGACGCCGTACCCGACGCCGCGCACGGTCCGGATCCGCAGCGCCTCACCCAGCTTCGCGCGAAGCTCGGCGACATGGACGTCGACCGTCCGGGTTCCCATCGCCGCCGGATAGCCCCAGACCTCGCTCATCAGCTCCTCGCGGCTGAAGACCCGGCCCGGGCGGCCCATCAGGTGAGCGAGCAGGGCTGACTGCAGGGCGGTGAGCCGAATCTCGCGGCCGGCGGCCACGGCGCACCTGCGGGCGACGTCGAGAGTCACGCCGCCGACGGTGACCGGCGGGTGGTCCTGACCGGGCCGCCCGGCGCCCACGGCCTACCCGTCGCGGTCCGGAGCCGTCGTGGTGGACGCCGCCGCCTGCTGAGCAGGCAGTGGCTGGCCCATGCCCATCATCTGCATGACCTTGCCGACGATCGCACCGAGCACGACGAGACCGACCCCACCGATCCAGAACAGCGGCCAGTTGAGCTGGATCACCGCCACGGCTCCGACGACGAACCCGATCACCATGATGATGACGGCGGTCCACCCGGCCGGCGTGTTGCCGTGGTCGTTGTGGTTCCGGTGCTCGGCCATGCGCTCCTCCTGGGCGGTCGGGCTCCTGACCCATTGTGCCCGTTCCGCCGGACCTGCGGGGCAACGGATCAGGAGGTGGGGTCCTCCCCCCGGTCCATCGCGTCCCAGGTCTCGCGCCCGGCCCGTAGGTCGGACGGATCGCCGGCCGCGGGCGGGTCGAGCCGCGCCACCCGGCGCTCGTAGCGTCGGCCCAGCGCCGGCCACCTGGCGCCGCGGATCAGCACCGCCAGACCGGTGCCGGCGATCAGCACAGCGGCGGCCGTGGCGAGCACCGCCCACGCGGGAGCGGTCTGCACACCCGTCACGTCGCCGCCGCTCGAGCCGACCCACTGCGCGGTCCGGGCCGTCAGGTCGGTCGTGACGACGGCCGCCCACGCCGCAGTGACCAGGCCCGCCGTCGCCAGCACCGCTCCGACCAGCCGCCGGCCGGTGCGACGGGTCGCCGGGACGGCGACGACGGCGGCCAGCGCGAGCAGCGCGACCGCAGGACCGAGTGGGACCAGTTCGCGCCCGCTGACCTGCACGGTCGTCGTCACGAGCCCGTCGTCGACCGCCGCCGCGCCCCAGGTACGGGCGGACGCGACCAGCCCGAGGGCACCACCGGCCACGAGGCACAGCAGGGCCGCCGGATACGCGCCGCCTTGCGGCGTACCTGTCACGGCGACGTCGCGCCTCCTACCGGGCGGATCGACCCGGCGACCGCCACGGCCCGCAGGACCGCGGCGGCCTTGTTCCGGCTCTCGGCCTCCTCGGCCTGTGGATCGGAGTCGGCGACGACACCACCGCCGGCCTGGACGTAGGCGATGCCGCCCCTGACGACGGCGGTGCGGATCGCGATGGCCACGTCCAGGTCGCCGGCGAAGTCGAGGTAGCCGACCACGCCGCCATAGAGGCCGCGCCGGGTCGGTTCGAGCCCCTCGATGATCTCCATTGCGCGCGGCTTGGGTGCTCCCGACAGGGTCCCGGCCGGGAAGCACGCCGCCAGGACGTCCAGCGCGGACCGGTCGGGCGCGAGCCGGCCGACCACCGTGGACTCGATGTGCATGACGTGGCTGTACCGGCGGACCGTCATGAAGTCGACGACCTCGACGCTGCCGGGCTCGCAGACACGCCCGAGGTCGTTGCGGGAGAGGTCGACGAGCATGAGGTGCTCGGCCCGCTCCTTCGGGTCGCCCAGCAGTTCGGTGGCCAGCGCAGCATCCACCTCGGGAGTGTCGCCACGCCACCGGGTGCCGGCGATCGGGTGGGTCATCACCCGGTCGCCGGTCACCTTGACCAGTGCCTCCGGGCTGGAACCGACGACGTCAAACGCGCCGTCCGGGCCACCGTCGGGACCTGGAAGCCGCAGCAGGTACATGTAAGGGCTCGGGTTCTCCCGGCGTAGCACCCGGTACACGTCCAGGGCGTCGGCGCAGGTCGGTGCCTCGAACCGCTGCGAGACGACGACCTGGAACGCCTCACCCGCCCTGATCTCCTCCTTCGCCCGCTCGACCGCCGCGAGGTAGTCCGGGCGCCGAGTGCGGCTGGAGTGCCTCGACGGCGTCTCAGGCGTGAACGCCGCCACCGACGACGGCGTCGGGGCAGCGAGCATCGCCGTCATCCGGTCCAGCCGGGCGACCGCGTCGGCCCAGGCCTCGTCGACGCGTTCGTCGGTGTCGTCCCAGTTCACCGCGTTGGCCACGAGCAGCACCGTGCCGTCCTCGTGGTCGAGAACGGCGAGGTCCGTGGCCAGCAGGAACGTGATCTCGGGCAGTCGAAGGTCGTCGACGGCGAGATCAGGCAGCCGCTCGAGACGGCGCACCGCGTCGTAGGACACGAAGCCCACCAGTCCGCCGGTCAGCGGCGGAAGGTCTGGCAGGCGAGGCGTGTGCAATGCGGCGAGCGTGCCGCGGAGCGCGTCCCACGGGTCACCTCCATGGGGCATTCCCACCGGGGGCGTGCCGTGCCAGTGCGCCTGGCCGTCGTGCTCGGTGAGCACCGCCGAGGAGTGCGCCCCGACGAACGAGTACCGCGACCACACCCCACCGTGCTCGGCGGATTCCAGGAGGAACGTCCCGGGCCGGTTACCCGCGAGCTTCTGGTACGCACCCACGGGTGTCTCCCCGTCGGCGAGCAGGCGCCGCACCACCGGGATCACCCGCCGGTCCTTGGCCAGCACCCGGAACGCATCGAGCCCGGGCGAGACGTGCAGACCGGTCACGACCGCGGCCCGACGGATGCCGGGAGCAGGCCCGCGTCGAAGCAGGTGCGGGTTCCGGTGTGGCACGCCGGCCCGTCCTGGTCGACGCTGACAAGCACGGCGTCGCCGTCGCAGTCCAGGCGGACCTCGCGGACCCACTGCCGGTGCCCCGAGGTCGCGCCCTTCACCCAGTGCTCCTTCCGGCTGCGGCTCCAGTACGTCGCCCGCCCCGTGGTCAGGGTCCGGTGCAGCGCCTCGTCGTCCATCCAGCTGAGCATGAGCACTTCACCCGTGTCGTGCTGCTGGACGACGGCGGCCACCAGGCCATCGGCGTTGCGCTTGAGCCGGGCGGCCAGGGCGGGATCAAGACCGGGCATGGGCACATTCTTGCCGAGCCGGTGCGCCGCGACGACCACGGCGTCGGTGGAACACTGGCCGACATGACGGCCGGCGACCAGCCACGGGACGGCACCACGCACCGGGCGGTCGTCCTGGTCGCCGCCACCACGGCGATCTATGCCGCCCTCGCCTCCACGACCGGGGTCAACACCGTCGGGGCCGCCGTCGCGGTCGCGATCCCCGGTATGGCGGTGGCGGTCGTGGCACTGCTGCGGCCGAGCAGAGCCGTCGCGGCCGGTCCCGGGCTCCGGCGGGGCGCCGCGATCTGGGCCGTCGTGGCCCTGACCGCACTGCTCTGGGAGGCCGGCGCCTATTTCGGCGAACTGACCGTCGGCCAGCACGAGCATCCGACGCTCTCTGTCCTGCTCGCGCCATTGCTGAACGATCAGGTGATCCGCTTCGCCGCCTGGTCGCTCTGGCTGTACGCCGGGTGGAGACTGATCCGCCGATGAGCTCCCGGGACGTGACGATCGGAGGCTTCCTCGTGCTCGGGGTGGTCATGGCGGCTCTCGTCGCGGCGTCGTGGGCCGGACGCCTGCCACGCTTCGGCGAGGTCGTCGACCTGCTCGCAACCCGCCGCGCCGGCCGCGTGCTGGTCGTGCTGATCTGGTGGTGGCTGGGCTGGCACTTCCTGGTCCGCACGAGCTAGGGATCGAGGGGCATGACCACGACCGACACCGGACCGGACCCGACGGTCACCGACGCGTACGAGGTCGCCCGGCGGCTCGGGACCGACCCGGACAGCGGGCTCACCAGCGCGGAGGCGGCCCGCCGCCTGGCGGCCGACGGGCCCAACGAACTGCAGGCCGCCGAGCCGGTGCCCGGATGGCGCAAGCTGCTGGCACAGTTCCAGGACTCGCTCATCTACCTGCTGCTCGCCGCGATCGTCGTGTCGCTGGCCGCGTGGGTCGTCGAGGGCGCGGACGGTGTGCCGTTCGACGCGCTGGTGATCCTGGCGATCGTGATTCTCAACGCCGTGCTGGGCTTCGTGCAGGAGTCGCGGGCGGAGACTGCGGTGGCGGCGCTGCAGCGCATGAGCGCACCCACGGCCGGGGTCGTCCGCGACGGCGAGCTCGTGCGCGTCCCGACCCGCGAGATCGTCACCGGCGACCTGCTCGCACTGTCCGAGGGCGACACCGTGAGCGCGGATGCCCGGCTCGTCACGGCGGGGACCCTCAGAATCTCCGAGGCGTCCCTGACCGGGGAGAGTGAAGCGGTTCTCAAGGACGCCAGGACGCTGCCCGAACCCGTCGCACTCGGCGACCGGCTCAACATGGTCTTCAACGGCACTGCGGTGGCTCAGGGCGTGGGTCGCGCCATCGTCACCGCCACCGGCATGGCCACGGAGATGGGTCGGATCGCCGGCATGCTGCACGAGACCGTGGAGGAGCCGACACCTCTGCAGCGGGAGATCTCCCGGGTGGGACGGATGCTCGGGATCGCCGTGGTCGTGATCGCGATCGTGGTCATGGCGACGATCTTCCTCACCGCGCGGATCGACAGCGCGGACGAGGCCGTCACGGTGCTCCTGCTCGGTGTGTCGCTCGCCGTGGCCGCCGTTCCGGAGGGCCTGCCGGCGATCCTCACGGTGGTGCTCGCCCTCGGCGTGCAACGGATGGCGGCAAACCGGGCCATCGTGACGAAGCTCTCTTCGGTGGAGACGCTCGGCTCGGCCTCCGTCATCTGCTCGGACAAGACGGGCACGCTGACCAAGAGTGAGATGACGATCCAGCGGGTCGTCACGGCGTCGGGCGAGACCACCGTCACCGGTGTCGGATACCGGCCCGACGGGCGCGTCGAGCACGACGGCGCCGAGATCGACGACGGCGGTCCGCTGTGGGCCGAGGACGTCCGCGTGCTCGGTGGCGGCAGCCTCGCGAGCAATGCGGTCCTGCGGGAGGCCGACGGCCAGTGGGTGATCGAGGGTGACCCCACCGAGGCCGCTTTCCTGGTCGCCGAGCGCAAGCTGGGCAGCCGGCAGGCGCGCCTCGAACGGTTCCACCGGGTCGGGGAGGTGCCGTTCACCTCCGAGCGCAAGATGATGTCCAGCCTGGAGGTCGACGCCGAGCGGTCGGGCCGGATCGCCGTGGTCACCAAGGGGGCGCCGGACGTCCTGCTCGGGCGGTGCACCCATCTGCAGGTCGGCGACGACGTCGAGCCGTTGGACGACGCCCGGCGGTCACGGGTGCTCGAAGACGTCGACCGTCTGTCCGGCGAGGCGTTCCGCACCCTCGCGGTGGCCTACAAGCGACTCGACGTGACCAGCCCGCCGGCCGCCGACGAGTCGGTCGAGCACGAGCTGGTCTACGCCGGGATGGTCGGCATCATCGACCCGCCACGGCCCGAGGCGGCCGGCGCGATCCGCGATGCGCACCGCGCCGGGATACGGATCATCATGATCACCGGCGACCACCCGAGCACGGCGACCCGCATCGCCACCGACCTGGGGATCGTGCCCGCCGGCGCGACGACGTTGACCGGAGCGGATCTCGAGCGGCTGGAGGACTCGGAGCTGGTCGAAGCGGTGCGGCACACGTCGGTCTACGCCAGGGTCGCGCCCTCGCACAAGCTGCGAATCGTCGACGCCCTGCAGGCGGACGGGAATGTCGTCGCGATGACAGGGGACGGCGTGAACGACGCCCCGGCGCTGAAGTCGGCCGACATCGGCGTCGCCATGGGGATCACCGGCACCGAGGTGACCAAGGAGGCGGCGAAGATGATCCTCGCGGACGACAACTTCGCCACGATCGTGGAAGCCGTGCGGCAGGGCCGGGGGATCTTCGACAACATCAAGAAGTTCCTGCGCTTCCTGCTGTCGTCCAACATGGGTGAGGTCCTGACCGTCTTCCTCGGGGTCGTGCTCGCCGGCGTGATCGGGCTGGTCGGCGACGGCGACGGTCTGGTTCTGCCGCTGCTCGCCACCCAGATCCTGTGGATCAACCTGCTCACCGATACCGGCCCGGCGATGGCCATGGGCGTCGACCCGGAGACCGAGGACGTCATGGCTCGTCCGCCGCGCTCCCTGACCGAACGGGTGATCGACGCCCGGATGTGGGCCGGCGTCCTGATGGTCGGCCTGGTCATGGCCGCGGTGACACTGCTCACGATCGACCTGTACCTGCCCGGTGGCCTGATCGAGGGCGAGCAGTCCCTGGACAACGCCCGGACCGCCGGCTTCACGGTTCTGGTGCTCGCCCAGTTGTTCAACTGCTTCAACGCGCGCTCCGAGACCACCAGCGCCTTCCACCGGATCTTCGTCAACCGATGGCTGTGGGCGGCCATCGGCGCATCGCTCCTGCTGCAGGTGGCGGTGGTGCACGCGCCGTTCCTCAGCCCGGCGTTCGGGACCAGCCCGCTGACGCTGCAGCAGTGGCTGGTGTGCCTGGCGATGGCCAGCGCCGTGCTGTGGGCCAGTGAGCTGCGGAAGTTCGTCGCACGCCTGCCCCGTTCAGGGTAGGTCGTCGGCATCGCCCGGACGCCGGCACTCGGGGGCTCGCCCGGCCGGCTGGGCCACCGGGCCGACCTCGGGCGGGGGCGGCACCGGCCGGGTCACCGGCGCATCGACGTGGAGGTCGATCGCTTCTCCGTGGTGCCAGGTGCGGACGGGATCGCCACCGAGCAGGCGGTAGGTGGCCTGTTCCGGCGGGCCGGATGTGCCGTTCTGCCGCTGGATGTCGACGAGCAGGACCCGCCCTGAGAACGTCATCCGGAAGCAGAGCCTCGACAACGCCGGCGGCAGCCGCGGCGCAAAGGTGATCCGACCGTCGTGGTCGCGCATTCCACCGAAACCGGCGACGGCGGCCGTCCATGCTCCGGCCAGCCCGGCGATGTGCAGGCCGTCGTCGATGGTGCGGTGCAGGTCGCGCAGGTCGGTGAAGGCGGCCTCGGCCCAGTAGTCGTAGCCGAGCTCCAGATGCCCGACCTCGGCTGCGATCACTGCCTGCGTCGCGGCGGACAAAGACGAGTCGCGCACCGTCCGGGCCTCGTAGTAGGCGAAGTTCCGGGCCTTCTCCTCGGGTGTGAACGCGTCGCCGCGCACGTGCATGGCCAGCACCAGGTCGGCCTGCTTGATCACCTGCTTGCGGTAGAGCTGGAAGTAGGGGTAGTGGAGCATCAGCGGATAGTGCTCGGGAGGCGTGCTGTCGAAATCCCATGCGTCGTGGGCGGTGAAGTCCTCCGACTGGCTGTGCACGCCCAGCTCCTCGTCGTAGGGCAACCGCACCGCGTCGGCGGCCTTGCGCCACATCTTCACCTCTCCCGGCGAGACGTCGAGGCGTCGCGCGACGTCGCGCCGCCGGTCGCAGGCGTCGGCCGCCTCACGCAGGTTCCGCTGCGCCATCAGGTTCGTGTAGATGTTGTCGTCGGCCAATGCGGTGTATTCGTCCGGCCCGGTAACGCCGTCGATGCGGAACCCGCCCACGTCGAAGTGGCCGAGGGAGGCCCACAGCCGCGCGGTCTCGACGAGCAGTTCCACCCCGCATGCGGTCTCGAAGTCGGTGTCGCCGGTCGCCGCAAGATAGCGAGCAGTGGCGTCGGCGATGTCGGCGTTGATGTGGAACGCCGCCGTTCCCGCGGGCCAGTAGCCGGAGCATTCCTCACCGTTGATCGTCCGCCACGGGAACGTGGCTCCCTTCAGGCCCAGCTCGGTGGCACGCTGCCGGGCCAGCCCGAGCGTCCGGTGCCGCCACCGCAGTGCGTCCCTGGCTGCGGCCGGCGTCGTGTAGGTCAGCACGGGCAGCACGAACGTCTCGGTGTCCCAGAAGGCGTGTCCGTCATAACCGGCGCCGGTGAGCCCTTTGGCGGGGATGGCCTGCCGTTCGGCCCGCGCACCTGCCTGCAGCACGTGGAACAACGCCACTCGGACCGCCTGCTGGAGTGCCGGATCACCGTCGATCTCGACGTCGGCGCGCCACCAGAACTCCTCGAGGAAGCGGCGCTGCCTTTCCACGAGCTCGTCCCAACCGGTGAGCCGGCCGATGGCCAGCGACGCGTCGACCTGGTCGCGCAACGCTTCGGCGGATCGGCGGCTGGACCAGCCGTACGCGATCAGCTTGACCAACTGCAGCTTCGTCCCCTGCGGCAACCGTGCGGCAATGGTGAATCGGGCCAGGTCGGCCGCTGCCTCCATCGTGGTCTCGACGTGGTCAGGCACCTCGAGGAAATGGTCCATCCCGGCCGCGACGCACAGCCGGCTGCGGGCCGTACGGTGAACCAGCACCGCCCGCCGGTCCCGGCGGGCCGCGAGCTCCGCCTGCAGTGGGCGGTCCAGCCGCGCGGCGTCACGTGGGTCGCGGGAGGCCTCGTAGACGGCCTCGTTCGCCAGCAGGTCCGACTGCACCGCGACGTAGATGTCGCCGTCGAGAGGTTCGACCTCGTACCTGATCGCGGCCAGCGAGCGCTGGCTGAAGGACACCAGCCGCTGGGACGTGACCCGGATCGTGGACCCGTTCGGGGAGGTCCACTCGGTGCGCCGGTTCAGCAGACCCGCTCGCAGGTCCAGGACGCGTTCGTGCGAGCGCACCGTGCCGTAACGGATGTCGAACGGCGAGTCACGGACCAGGAGCCGGATCACCTTTCCGTCCGTCACGTTGACGACCGTCTGGCCCGACTCGGGATTCCCGTACGCCGCCTCGGCGTGCGGCAGCGGCCGCTCCTCGAAGAACCCGTTGACGTAGGTCCCCGCCACCGCTCGGGGCTCGCCCTCCTCCAGCGAGCCACGCAGCCCGATGTTGCCGTTGGACAGCGTGAACAGGGACTCGGTCGCGGCCAGCGCGGACGGATCGAGACTGGTCGTGCGCAGGGTCCACGGATCGACGTCGAACTGTGGGCCGATGCTCTCCGCCGGGTCGGTCACGGCGTCTCCCGCATGTCGGACATGACCCGAAAGTATCGCTGGTCGATCCGTGAGATCTGTGCCGTGACCGGAATGGACGGGTGCACGTCGTGCGGGGCCGTCGGGCGGCGCCGATCTCGTCAATAGGGCGGCGGGTCGAGGTCGGGTGGCGGCTGGCCTCGTGGTTCCGGTTCTGGGCCGAGGATGACGGGGCCGACGGGTTCGGGTTGGACCTGGTATCGGTGGCCGGTGGGTGCTCGCCAGTGGAAGTGTCCGGGTCGTGGTTGGTGGAGTTGCCAGCCGGCGTGGGTTTTGCCGTTGTGGGTCTTGCCGCTTCGAACATGTGTTCGAGTCTAGTCGACTCCACTGACACGGCGATCTCCACCAGGCGACCAGGGCAAGCGGACATGGGCGCGGTCAGCGGGATTGGCTGATCCAAGCGGCGTGCAAGTTTGCGTAGGTGCCGTCCCCATCGACCAACGTCGCGTGCGGACCGCGCTCGGCCAGCCGGCCGTCGTCGAAGACCAGCACTTCGTCGGCGGCCTCCGCCGTCGACAACCGATGCGCGATCGTCACCGCCGTGCGACCTCGGGTGATGCCCTCCAGCGCCCGTGCCAGCCGGACCTCCGTCGCCGGGTCGACCGCGCTGGTGGCCTCGTCGAGCACCAGCAGGTCGGGATCGGCGAGGTAGGCCCTCGCCAAGGCGACCAGCTGGCGCTCCCCCGCGGACAGCGACTCCCCGCGCTGTCCGACCTGGGTCGCCGGCCCCTCCGGCAGGCCGTCGAGCCATTCGATGAGGCCCAGCTCGGTGAGTGCCAGCCTGATGTCGCGGTCGGAGGCGTCCGGACGCCCGTATCGGATGTTCGCCGCCAGGGTGTCGTCGAACAGGAAACCTTCCTGCGGCACCATCACGACCCGCTCGCGCAACGAGTCGAAGCGGATGTCGCGCAGGTCGACGCCGTCGAGGAGGATCCGACCCGAGATCGGGTCCATCAAGCGTGTGAGCAGTTTCGCGAAGGTCGTCTTGCCCGACCCGGTCTCCCCCACCACCGCGATGCGCGAGCGCGGCGGGATGGCGACGTCGACCTCGCACAGCACCGTCGGCCCACCCGGGTACGCGTACGAGACCCCGTCGAAACGAATGTCGATCGGTCCTCGCGGCAATACCCGGCCCGCCGGGCCCGGGTCGGCCACGTCGGCCGGGGTGTCGATGACACCGAGGACGCGCCGCCAGCCGGCGACCGCGTTCTGAGCCTCGTTGAGCACCTCGGTCCCCACCTGGACCGGCCCGACGAACAAGGTGACGAGGAACAGGAAGGCCAGCAGCTTGCCCAACGTCAGGTCACCGGCCAGCCCGAGCAGCACGCCGACCACGACGACCGCCGCGTTGGCGAGGCCTGCCACGATCTCGCCGGTGGTGAAGCTGAACGCGACCAGCCGCTGCGCCCGCGTCGCCGCGGCGCGATGCTGCTCGACGGCGTCGTCGATCCGGCTCTGGGTGCGCTCCTCGATCGCGTAGGCCCGCACCGCCTGAGCGCCGACCACGGACTCCGACACGGCCGCGAGCATGGCTCCGACCCGTTCGCGCACTGTGGTGTAGGCGGTTGACACCAGACGCTGGAAGTGCCGGAGCAGGAGGAACAACGGCAGGAAACACGCCCAGACGAGGATGGTCAGCTGCCACGAGTAGACGGCCATGATCACCGTGGCCACGAGCAGTTGGCCGACGCTGACCACGAGCAGGAGGCCGCCCCACTGGACGAACTGCGACAGGGTGTCGACGTCGCTGGTCACCCGCGAGACCAACGAGCCTCGCCGCTCGGTGTTCTGGGTGAGCACCGACAGGTCGTGGACGTGCCGGAAGGCATGGACGCGCAACGTCGCGAGGCCGGCCTCACTGGCACGGAAGATCCGCACGTTCATCAGGTACGCCGCTGCGGCGGTGACCAGCACGGCGACCCCGGCGACCAGGCACATCCAACGGATGAAGCCCAGGTCGGCGCCGGCGGGCTGCAGCAGACCCCGGTCGATCGTCTGCTGGACCGCGATCGGCACGACGACCCGGCCCGCGGTCGCCAGCAGGGCGAGACCCAGTGTGACGGGAAGGCCGTCGCGGATCTCGGGCGAAAGCGCCAGGCCCCTGCGGACGGTCGCCCACGCGGTGTCGGCCCCGTGCCCGACGCTGCTCGCCGACGTCGTCGCGCTCACCGGGTCGTCCCCTCGTCGGCGAACTCGACGGCTGTGTCGCGCTCCTCGTCGGCCCGCAGCGCCGCGCGCTCGGCGGCGTCGCGTTCGTACGCGGTGAGCAGGTTACGGTAGCCGGCCGATGCGGCCAGAAGCTCCTCGTGGGTCCCTCGGGCGAGCACGCGCCCGTGCTCGACATAGACGACCTCGTCCGCGAGCGCGATCGTGGCCCTGCGGTACGCGACGACCACGACCGTCGCCGGCACCGCCACCTGCCGGAGCCCGGCCAGGATCCGCCGCTCGACCTCCGGGTCGACCGCGCTCGTCGCGTCGTCGAGGACGAGCAGGCGGGGCCGGCGAACCACCGCGCGGGCCAGCGCCAGGCGCTGGCGCTGCCCGCCGGAGAGCGTCGCGCCGCGCTCGCCCACCACCGAGTCCAGGCCACCCGGCAGTGCGGCGACGAACCGGTCCGCCTGGGCGAGGCGCAGTGCGGACCACACCTCGTCGTCGGTGAAGTCGCCGCCGAGCGTGACGTTCTCGCGGACGCTGTCCTCGAAGACGAACGCGTGCTGGAACACCAGGGCCACGGCGCCGGCGACTGCCCCTCGGGCCAGGCTGCGGGCGTCGGTGCCGTCGATGAGGACGCGGCCGGTGCGTGGGTCGACCAACCGGACGAGCAACGCCGCCAGCGTGGACTTCCCCGAGCCGGTCGGGCCGACGACGGCCACCGTCCGGGCCGGCGTGACGTCGAGGGTGACCCCACGTAGGACGTCGTGGCTCTCGTCGCGATCGCCACCATGGCCGTCGTAGGCGAACGAGACGTCGCTGACCCGCAGATCGACCGGATCGTCACGGTCTCCGCCGGGCACGTCGCCGTAGGACGGCGCGCCGGTCGCGCTCAGCACGCGGTCGACCCGCCGCCACCCCACGACCGCTCGGGGCAACTCGCCGAGTACCCAGCCGATCGCCCGGATCGGGAACGCGACGACCATGAGCAGGTACGCGACGGACACCAGTGCACCGGGGTCGAGCGTGCCGGCGCTCACGCGGGCCGAGCCGACGAGGAGGACGGCGAGCACGCCGACGCTGGGCAAGGCTTCAAGCACCGGGTCGAATGCGCCCCGCACCCTGCCCACGGCGACGTTCGCGTCGCGCAGCTCACGCGCCACGGCGGCGAATCGGGCCGTCTCCTCGGCCTCCCGGCCGAGCGACTTGACCACGAGCGCGCCGTCGAAGGATTCGTGCGCCACGCCGGACAGCTCGGCCCGCAGTGCCTGTGACCGGGTCGCCAGCGGCGAGAGGCGCCGCTGGTAGAGGAAGTTCACCAGGAGGATCGCCGGGAAGACCAGCAGTCCGACCGCGGCCAGCGCCGGATCGGTGAGCACGATCGCGACGACGGCGACCACCAGCATGACGAGGACGCCGACCGCCATCGGGAACGGCGCGATGGGGTACCAGGTGGCCTCCACGTCGGCGTTAGCGTTGGAGAGCAACTGACCCGTCGGGTGTCGGTGGTGCCACGACAGTGGCAACCGTAGGTACTGCCGGGTCACCCGCCGCCGGTAACGGGCCTGCAGGCGGTACTGCATCACACCGGCGAAGTAGCGCCGGGTCACGATGCCCGCGGCCTTGAGGACCGAGATGCCCACGATGGCCATCGCTGCCACGGTGAGGGCCGCTGTGGTCGTGTGCCCCTGGGCGAACGCCGGCACGATCACCTGGTCGGTCACCGTGCCGATCACGATGGCGGTCAGGGCTGTGGCCGCGCCGAACACGGCGCTGCCGGTCACCGCCACGGCGAAGATGCCTGGTTCGTCCCGGACCGCGCGGCCCAGCACTCCCAAGCCCTCGCGCAGCGTCACCTGGTCCGACCGGTCGGCCACACCGCCTCCGTCCTCGTCGTCGCGACATTCTCTCGACCGTCAACACGGCATACGCTCGCGCCCATGACCGCCTTCGCCCGCAGCGAACGTCTCGCCTTGTGCGAGACTCTTCGCGCGGTGGGCCCGGACGCTCCCACCCTGTGCGAGGGCTGGCTCACCCGCGACCTGGCGGCACACCTGGTGCTCCGCGAGTCACGGCCCGACGCTTCGCCCGGAATCGTCGTGTCCGCCCTGGCCGGCCGGACCGCGGGTCCAGCGGTCGCTCGCCCAGCTCTCGTGGCCGCAGCTGGTCGACCGTGTCCAGCATCCACCTTTCTGGTCGCCACTGTCGTGGGGACCCCTCGAGGAGGCGGCGAACCTCTCCGAGCACTTCGTGCACCACGAGGACGTCCTCCGCGCTCAACCCGGGTGGGCGCAGCCGCGCCCGATCGACCCGGCGTACGAGCAGGCACTCTGGTCCGCCGTCGCGTCGCATGGCCGGCTGCTCTTCCGCCGGTCACCGGTGAGGGTCGTTCTGCACGGACCAGACGGCGCGACGGCGTCGGTGCATCAACTCCGGGCACCAGGGGCCGGCTGCGTCACCCTGACGGGCCGCGCCGGAGAGCTCCTGTTCTACGCCTTCGGTCGTACCGACCACGCTCAGGTGGAGATCGGCGGTGAGCCGCAGGACGTGACCGCGTTCCAGACCGTCCACGTCGGTCTCTGAGGTGTCGACGCCGAGCGTCGTGCACCGAGCTCAGCGGACCTGGTGCCCCGCAGCCGCCAAGGCCTGCTTGACGGCGCCGATCCGGAGCGTGCCGAAGTGGAACACACTCGCGGCCAGCACGGCGTCGGCGCCTGCACCCACGGCGGGGGCGAAGTGCTCGAGTGCGCCCGCACCGCCGCTGGCGATCACCGGAACCGTGACGGCCGCCCGCACCGCCGCGATCATCGGCAGGTCGTAACCGTCACGGGTCCCGTCCGCGTCGACCGAGTTGAGCAGGATCTCGCCGGCGCCGAGCGCCACCGCACGGGCCGCCCACTCGACCGCGTCGATCCCCGTCCCCCGGCGCCCGCCGTGGGTGGTGACCTCGAAACCCGACTCGGTGGCGCTGCCGCGCCTGGCATCCACCGAGAGCACCAGGACCTGCGCGCCGAACCGGTCCGCGATCTCGGCCACGAGGCCGGGCCGTGCCACCGCCGCCGTGTTGACGCCGACCTTGTCGGCTCCGGCTCGCAGCAGACGGTTGACGTCGTCGACCGCCCGGACGCCGCCGCCGACGGTCAGCGGGATGAACACCTGCTCCGCCGTCCGGGACACCACGTCATAGGTGGTGGTGCGGTCGTCGCTGGAGGCCGTGATGTCGAGGAACACGACTTCGTCCGCGCCCTCCGCGTCGTACGCACGGGCCATCTCGACCGGGTCGCCGGCATCGCGCAGGTCGGTGAACCGGACCCCTTTGACCACGCGGCCCGCGTCGACGTCCAGGCAGGGGATGACCCGCACGGCGACGCTCATCCACCCACCCCGGGCCGGTATGCGACGGCCTCGACCTCGACCAGCATCCGCGGGTCGATCAGCCCGGACACCTCGACCATCGACGTCGCCGGCTTGGTTGCCCCGAACGCCTCACCGTGCGCGCGCCCGTACTCCTCCCAGCGGGCGATGTCGGTGACGAAGATGCGGGTCCGCACGACGTCGGCCATTGATGCACCCGCCTGCGTCAGCGCCCACTCGACGTTGCGAAGGGCCTGGACGGTCTGGGCGTAGGCGTCGCCGTCGTGCACGACCTCGCCGTCGGCGATCGACGTGCACCCGGTCACCCAGACGTGGTCGCCCGCGGCGACCGCCCGGCTGTATCCGACCACCTGCTCCCAGGGCGCGCCCGAGCCCACCCGGCGGGTCACCCGGCCACCTCGAGCGCCGCTGCGAGCGTGAACCTGCCCGCGTACAGTCCCTTGCCCACGATCGCACCCTCGACGCCGAGCGGCACCAGCGACCGAAGCGCGGCGACGTCGGCCAGGCTCGACACACCGCCACTCGCGACGACCGGCCGGTCGGTGCGTTCGCACACGGCCCGCAGCAGGTCCAGGTTGGGGCCGCCGAGTGTGCCGTCCCTGCCGACGTCGGTGACGACGTAGCGGCTGCAGCCCTCGCGCTCGAGCCGTTCGAGCACCATCCACAGGTCGCCGCCGTCACGGGTCCAGCCGCGGGCCGCCAGCGTGGTCCCCCGCACGTCGAGGCCGACGGCGATCTTGTCGCCGTACCGCGAGATCGCGTCGGCGGTCCAGTGCGGATCCTCGAGGGCAGCGGTGCCGAGGTTCACCCGGGCGCAGCCGGTTGCCAGCGCCGCGGACAGCGACTCGTCGTCGCGGATCCCGCCGGACAGCTCGACGGCGGCGTCGAGGCGGCCCACGACCTCGGCCAGCAGGTCGCGGTTGGCGCCACGCCCGAACGCGGCGTCGAGGTCCACCAGGTGCACCCACTCGGCACCGGCGGCCTGCCACGCCAACGCGGCGCCGAGCGGGTCGCCGTACGACGTTTCCGTCCCGGCCCGGCCGCGCACCATGCGGACGGCCCGTCCACCGGCCACGTCGACTGCCGGCAGCAGCACCAGCCGAGTCACAGGCCGACCTTCTCCGCGCGGAACCGGAGCCGCCGGTAGTCCGCCCACCAGGCACCGTCGTGCCAGAGGTCCGGCCTGGCGATCTCCGCCGCCCGGTCCAGCACATCGGCCGGGACGTCGACGAGCACGGTGCCCGCGAACATCGCCAGCCAGCCGACGAAGCCGTCCTTGCCGGTCAGCCTGGTCGGGCGGTCGCGGAAATCGAGCCGGCGGACCTCCAGCCCGGCGTCCTCCAGCATCGCGGCGTACTGCGCGGGCGACGGGAAGAACCACGGCCAGTTCCGCTCCGCCAGGCCGGCCTCCCGGCAAGCCCGGTCGACGGCCCCGGCCACGGTGGCGACGTTGCCGGTCGCCCCCATCTCGGCGACGAACCTGCCACCCGCCCGCAGCGCGTCGGACACGCACCCGAGCACCTCCACCGGTGCGGGCATCCAGTGCAGGGCGGCATTGGAGAACACGGCGTCGACCGGCTCGTCGACGGCGAAGTCGTGGGCGTCGGCGGCCCGCAGGTCGGCATCGGGCATCCGCCTGCGCGCGGCTGCGACCATGGCCGGATCGGAGTCGATCCCGATCACCCTCGCACCGGCCGCGGCGATCCGGGCGGTGAGCTCACCGGTGCCGCAGCCGAGGTCCAGCACGGTCTCACCGGGCTGCGGTTCGAGCCAGTCCAGCAGCTCGGCACCATAGGCCGAGACGAAGGCGAAGTCCCGGTCGTAGACCGTCGCGTCCCAGCGCGCTGTCATGCCGCCAACCCTCTCACCCAGGTCTCCAGCAGCGTCGCCCCCGCGTCTCCGGACTTCTCCGGGTGGAACTGCGTCGCGGACAACGCACCGTTCTCGACGGCGGCGACGAACCGGTCGCCACCATGCGCGGCCCAGCTCACCACCGGCGGGCGCAGCCGCTGCGGCGGAGCCATCTCCCACCGGCGCACGGCGTAGGAGTGCACGAAGTAGAAGCGCGCCCCGTGCAGCCCGTCGAACAGGGACGAGTTCGGCAGCGTGTCGACGGTGTTCCAGCCCATGTGCGGCAACGGCGCGGCGGCGAGGCGCTCGACCGTACCCGGCCACTCCCCCAGCCCCTGGCTCTGGACGCCGTGCTCGACGCCCCGGTCGAAGAGCACCTGCATACCGACGCAGATCCCGAGCACCGGACGGCCACCCGCCAGGCGCCGGTCGACGATCTGGTCGCCGCAGACCGAACGCAGGCCGGAAACGCAGGCCGCGAAGGCCCCGACACCGGGGACGACCAGGCCGTCGGCGTCGGCCGCCTCGGCCCGGTCGGCGGTCAGCGCCACGTCCGCGCCGACCCGCTCCAGGGCCCGCACGGCGGAACGGACATTGCCCGAGCCGTAGTCCAGGACCACGACCGACGGACGGCTCACAGGCTGCCCTTGGTCGACGGCACGCCGCGCTCGCGCGGGTCGTACGCCACGGCGTCGCGCAGCGCCCTCGCGACGCCCTTGAACTGGGCCTCGACGACGTGGTGCGGATCACGGCCGGACAGCACGCGCACGTGCAAGGCGACCTGGGCGTGGACGGCGAGGGTCTCGAACACGTGGCGGGTCAGCGACCCGATGTAGTGCCCGCCGATCAGGGCGTACTCCTGTCCCGGCGGCTCACCGGTGTGGATGCAGTACGGCCGGCCGGCGACGTCGACCGCGACCTGGACCAGCGCCTCGTCCAGCGGAACCAGGGCGTCGCCGAACCGGCGGATGCCGGCCTTGTCTCCGAGCGCTTCGCGAAGCGCCTGCCCGAGAACGATCGCGACGTCCTCGACCGTGTGATGTGCGTCGACATCGAGGTCGCCCCCGGCGGTGACCGCGAGGTCGATCAGTGCATGCCTCGACAACGCGGAGAGCATATGGTCGTAGAACGGCACACCCGTGGCGATGTCGTTCTCGCCGGAACCGTCGATGTCGACCTCGACGACGACGCGGCTCTCCTTCGTCGCACGCTCGACCCGTGCCGCCCGCCCGCTCACGTCAGCACCTCCTGCACGGCCGCGCGGAACGCGGCCGTCTCCGTGGGCGTCCCGATCGACACGCGTAGCCAGCCCGGCGGACCGGTCTCCCGCACGAGAACCCCCCGGTCGAGCAGGCCCTGCCAGACGACGTGCCGGTCAGGGAACCGCCCGAACAGCAGGAAGTTCGCGTCGGACTCCGCCACGGTGAGACCGAGCCCGCGCAGCCACGCCGCCAGCTCGTCGCGGTCGGCACGAATGGCGTCGACGGTCGCCAGCAGTTCCACGGCGTGGGCGAGCGCGACCCGGGCCACCGCCTGCGTGACCGCCGAGAGGTGGTACGGGAGCCGGACGACCCGCAAGGCCTCGACGATCTCGGCCGCGGCCGCGACGTAGCCGAGCCTCGCACCTGCGAACGCGAAGGCCTTGCTCATCGTGCGGACGACGGCGACGCGAGGGTGGTCCGCCAACAGCGAGAGGGCGCTCGGTGTGCCCGCCCGCCGGAACTCCGCGTACGCCTCGTCCACGACCACGATCCCCGCCGTGGCATCGTGCAGCGCCGTCACCAGCTCGAGCGGGACAGCGGTCCCGGTGGGATTGTTCGGGGACGCGAGCAGGATCACGCTCGGCTCGTGCCGACGCACCTGGTCGAGCGCGTGGTCGGCGTCGATGGCGAAGTCGTCGTCACGTCGGCCCGCCACCCAGGCGGTGGCCGTGTCGCGGGCGTACTCCGGATACATGGAGTACGTGGGTGCGAACGACAGCGCCGTGCGTCCCGGCCCGCCGAAGGCCTGCAGCAGCTGGAGCATGACCTCGTTGGACCCGTTGGCCGCCCACACCCGTGACGCATCCAGCCCGTGCCCGAGGTAGGCCGCCAGGTCGCGGCGCAGGTCCACGGCGTCGCGGTCGGGATAGCGGTTGAGGCCGCGGACCGCCTCGGCCGCCGCAGCGGCGGCGTCGGCGACCAGGCCCGCCGACGGCGGGTAGGGGTTCTCGTTGACGTTGAGCCGGACCGGCACGTCGACCATCGGCGCGCCGTAGGGCTCCAGGCCGCGCAGGTCGTCGCGCAGCGGCAGGGCGCCGCCCATCACCGGTACCTGACGCGGACGGCCGCGCCGTGGGCCGGGAGGTCCTCGGTGGCGGCCAGCGTCGCCACCTGTTCGGCGACCTGTCCGAGCGCCGCCTGGTCGTACTCGACCACCTGGACGCTGCGCAGGAACGACGGCACGGACAGCCCGCTGGCGTGCCGCGCCGAACCGCCGGTCGGGAGGACGTGGTTGGACCCGGCGGCGTAGTCGCCCAGGCTCACCGGCGACCAGGTCCCGACGAATACGGCGCCCGCGTGCCGGACCCGCCCGGCGACGGTTCGGGCGTCCCCGGTGTGGATCTCGAGGTGCTCCGGCGCATAGGCGTCCACCACCGCCAGGCCCTGGTCGAGGTCGTCGACCAGGACGACGCCGGACTGCTCGCCGCTGAGCGCGGCCCGCACCCGGTCCACGTGCTTGGTCGCCGCGACCTGTGTGCCGAGTTCGAGGGACACCGCGTCGGCGAGTGCCTCGTCGTCGGTGACGAGGACGCTGGCGGCCAGCGGATCGTGTTCGGCCTGGCTGAGCAGGTCGGCGGCGACGTGCACCGGGTCGGCGGTGTCGTCGGCGAGAATCGCGATCTCGGTAGGCCCCGCCTCCGCGTCGATGCCGACGACCCCACGCAGGAGCCGTTTGGCAGCGGCGACGTACACGTTGCCGGGCCCGGTCACCAGGTCGACCGGCCGGCACTGCACCTCGTCGCCGTCGCGCAGGCCGAAGGCGAACATCGCGACCGCCTGCGCGCCACCGACCGCGTACACCTCGTGGACGCCGAGCAGGGCACACGCGGCAAGGATGGCGGGGTGCGGGAGCCCGCCGTGGTCGCGCTGGGGCGGACTGGCGACGGCCATGCCGCCGACCCCGGCCACCTGCGCGGGCACGACGTTCATGACGACACTGCTCGGGTAGACGGCCAAGCCGCCCGGCACGTACAGCCCCACCCGGTCGACCGGCACCCACCGCTGCGTGACGGTGCCGCCGGTCACCACCGTGGTCGTCACCTCGGATCGTCTCTGATCGGCGTGGACGCGGCGCGCGCGGGCAATCGACTCCTCCAGCGCTGCCCGGACGGCCGGGTCCAGACCGGCCAGCGCCTCGGACACGGCAGCTGGGTGGACCCGCACGTCGGCGGTCTCGACCCCGTCGAAGCGGGCCGTGTACTCGCGGACGGCGGCCGGGCCGCGGCGCCGGATGTCGTCGCAGATCGCCCGGACGTCGTCGAGCGCCGAGTCGACGTCGACTGACGCCCGCGGCACGAGCGCGCGATAGTCGAGGTCGTCGCCGGCGGCGAGGCGACCGCGCAGGTCGATGCGGCGCATCACCCGGTCGAGTCTAGGTCGGTCGACCGCCGACCGGACGCGCCGCCCGCATGTGTGCTCGGGCAGGATGTCGGGATGGGCGTCTCCAAGGTGGGCTCGACGCCGGCCACCACGGCGTTGAACCGGGCTGGGGTCTCGTTCACCATGCATCGCTTCCTGCACGACCCGGCCGCACCGTCCTACGGCCTCGAGGCGGCGGAGGCGATCGGCGTGGAGGCCGATCAGGTCTTCAAGACACTGCTGGCCGATGTCGACGGCCGACTCGTGGTCGCGGTGGTGCCGGTGGTCGGGTCGCTCGACCTCAAGGCGCTCGCCACCGCCACCGGTGGCAAGCGAGCGGCCATGGCTGCCTCGGCCGCGGCGGAGCGGGCCACCGGGTATGTCGTGGGCGGCATCAGCCCGCTCGGGCAACGTCGGCGCCTGCCGACGGTCGTCGATGCGAGTGCGACCGAGTTCGGAACGGTCTACATCTCTGCCGGTCGCCGCGGACTCGACATCGGACTGGCACCCGCCGACCTGATCAGGCTCACCGGCGCTACAACGGCTCGGATCGGTCGCCAGGGCTGACCGCGTCGCCGTGTGAGCCGTGTCGGGGCGGGAGTCGGGGGGTCAGCGCCGCCCCGAGAACGAGCGTCGCGACGACGGCCACGATCGGCCAGAACAGCAGGACTCCGGTGGCCTCGAGGTCGAGCGGGATCGCCAGGGTGACACCGTCGGCGGCGCCGTCCATACGTTCGCCGAGCGGGCCCGGCCCCAACGTGGACCCGACCTGCCAGGCGACCAGCGAACCCACGACACCTCCGACCACCAGGCCGGCCAGCGTGGCGGTCGGGTGCTCTCGGTGGCGGATGAACGTCACCGCGCCGAGCAGGAGTCCGGCCACGGCGCCGACTGCAGCGAACGACGCGTCGACGCCGAACAGCTTGCGGGCCTCCGCCGCGTTCAGGACCGACTGCCCGCCGCTGACGCCGACCGACACCTCCGGGGCCGCCAGCCACCACACCAGGCCCACCACCAGACCCAGTGCCACCGAGATCAGCACGGTCTGCGCCACGACGCGCCGTGCCGCGGAGTCGGCGTCGTGGGGTCGGGTGCCGCCGGCCGGCTGGGGTTCGGTCACCCCAGGCACGCGGGGCCGAGCAGCGCCTTCAGATCGCCCATCAGGGCCGTCGACGGGGTGACGCGCAGGCCGTCGTCGAGACGCATCACCGTCGTGCGGTCGCCGGTCTGCAGCCGCAGATGGACCTCGGTGACACCCGGATGGGTGGCCAGGACGTCCTTGAGCTTCTCGACCACGGGCGGCGTGCACCGTCCCGCGGCAACGGTGACGACGACCGGGCCGGCCGGCGCCTCCGACAGGTCCGGGAGGGTGAGCTCGCTGGCGATCACCGCCGGCGCGTCGTCGCGCCGGTCGAGCCGGCCCTTGACCACGACGACGGTGTCCTCGGCGAGCTGGAGCGCATGCTGCTGGTAGGTGGCCGGGAACAGCATGACGTCGACCGAGCCCTCGAGATCCTCGACGGTGGCGATCGCCCAGGTGTCACCGCGCCGGGTGACCTTGCGCTGCAGCCCGGTGACCAGCCCGCCGATGGTGACCGTCAGGCCCGGTGGCGACTCCTCCTCGTCCGACAGCGACGCGATCGTGCGGTCGGTGACCCGGGTGAGCACGTGCTCCAGGCCGAACAGGGGGTGGTCGGAGACGTAGAGACCCAGCATCTCGCGCTCGAAGCCCAGCTTGACCGGCTTGTCCCACTCGGCGAGGTCGGGGACAGCCACCTCGAGACCCTGGTGAGATCCGTCGGCGCCACCGAAGAGGTCGAACTGCCCGATCGCCTCGTTCCGCTTGAGGGAGATGACCGCGTCGACGGTGTTCTCGCCGATGGCGGCCAGCGACCGCCGCGAGTAGCCGAGGGAGTCGAACGCGCCGGCCTTGACCAGCGACTCGACGACGCGCTTGTTGCACACGACGACAGGGACCTTGTCCATGAAGTCGGGGAACGTCTCGTAGCGGCCGTGCGCGGTCCGCGCGGCCACGATGCCCTCGACCACGTTGCCGCCCACGTTGCGGATGGCGGCCAGGCCGAAGCGGACGTCGGTGCCGACCGGGGTGAAGTCGCCCTCGGACTCGTTGACGTCGGGCGGCAGCACCTTGATGCCCATGCGGCGGCACTCGGCCAGGTAGACCGCGGTCTTGTCCTTGTCGTCACGGACACTGGTGAGCAGCGCCGCCATGTACTCGGCTGGGTAGTTGGCCTTGAGGTAGGCCGTCCAGTACGACACCAGCCCGTAGGCGGCGCTGTGGGCCTTGTTGAAGGCATAGTCGGAGAACGGGACGAGGATGTCCCACAGGGTCTTGATCGCGGCCGGTGAGAACCCGTTGGCCTTCATCCCGTCGGAGAAGCCGACGAACTCGGCGTCGAGCACCTCGCGCTTCTTCTTGCCCATCGCGCGGCGCAGCAGGTCGGCTTTGCCGAGGGTGTACCCGGCCACCTTCTGGGCGATCGAGAGCACCTGCTCCTGGTAGACGATCAGCCCGTACGTCTCGTCCAGGATCTCGGCCAACGGCTCCGCGAGCTCGGGATGTACCGCGGTGATCGCCTGCTTGCCGTTCTTGCGCAACGCGTAGTTGGTGTGCGACTGGGCACCCATCGGCCCCGGTCGGTACAGAGCGCCGACGGCCGAGATGTCCTCGAAGCTGTCGGGCCTCATCAGCCGCAGCAGCGCGCGCATCGGGCTCCCGTCGAGCTGGAACACGCCCAGCGTGTCGCCACGTGAGAGCAACGCGTAGGTGGCGGGATCGTCGAGGGCGAGTGTCTCGAGTTCGGCCGGCTCCTTCCCGTTGCGCACGATGTTCCGGCAGGCGTCGTCGAGAACGGTGAGGTTGCGCAGGCCGAGGAAGTCCATCTTGACCAGGCCGAGCGCTTCACAGGTCGGGTAGTCGAACTGTGTGATGATCGCGCCGTCCTGCTCGCGCTTCATGATCGGGATGTGCTCGATGAGCGGTTCCGAGGACATGATCACGCCGGCTGCGTGCACGCCCCACTGCCGCTTGAGGTTCTCCAGGCCCTTGGCCGTGTCGACGACCTTGGCGACCTCCTGGTCGGAACCGTAGAGCTCGCGGAACTCCACCGCCTCGGCGTAGCGCTTGTCCTCGGGATCGAAGATGCCCGACAGCGAGATGTCCTTGCCCATGACCGACGGGGGCATCGCCTTGGTGATCCGCTCCCCCATCGCGAACGGGAAGCCGAGCACCCGCGACGCGTCCTTGACCGCTTGCTTGGCCTTGATGGTGCCGTAGGTGACGATCTGGGCGACCCGGTCGGCGCCGTACTTCTCGGTGACATAGCGGATGACGTCGCCGCGGCGGCGCTCGTCGAAGTCGATGTCGATGTCAGGCATCGACGCGCGCTCGGGGTTGAGGAACCGCTCGAAGACGAGGCCGTGTTCGAGCGGGTCGAGGTCGGTGATGCCCAGGGCGTAGGCGACGATCGCACCGGCCGCCGAGCCGCGCCCCGGTCCGACCCGGATGCCCTCGTCCTTGGCCCAGTTGATGAAGTCGGCCACGACCAGGAAGTACCCGGGGTAGCCCTTGTCGCAGACGACCTCGGTCTCGTACCCCGCCTGGCGGCGGACCACATCGGGCACGCCGGTGGGGTACCGGACGTGCAGACCCCGCTCGACCTCCTTGACAAACAAGGACGTCTCGTCCTCTCCGTCCGGTACGGGGAACCTCGGCATGAAGTTGGCGCCCTCGGCGAACCGGACGTCACACCGCTCGGCGATGCGCAGCGTGTTGTCGCAGGCCTCAGGCAGCTCGGACCAGATCTCGCGCATCTTCTCCGGGGACTTCAGGTAGAAGTCGTCGGCCTCGAACCTGAACCGGTTGGGGTCGGCCAGCGTCGAGCCGGACTGCACGCAGAGCAGGACGGCGTGCGCCTCGTGATCGCGCGGGTAGGTGTAGTGGAGATCATTGGTGGCGACGAGCGGGAGCCGAAGGTCGCGGGCCAGCCGTAGCAGGTCTTCGCGGACTCGGCGCTCGACCGGCAAGCCGTGGTCCATCAACTCCACGAAGTAGTTGTCGACGCCGAGGATGTCGCGGAACTCGGCCGCCGCGGCGAGGGCGTCGTGGTACCGGCCCAGCCGCAACAGCGTCGGGACCTCGCCGCCGGGGCATCCGGTGGTGGCGATCAGGCCGCCGGAGTGGGCCTGCAGCAGTTCGCGGTCCATCCGGGGCTTGAAGTAGAAGCCCTCGAGAGACGCCAGCGACGAGAGCCGGAACAGGTTGTGCATGCCGCCAGTGTTCTCGGCCAGCAGGGTCAGGTGGGTGTAGGCACCGCCGCCGGAGACGTCGTCGTCGTCACCGTTGCCCCACCGGACCCGGGTCTTGTCGAACCGTGACGTGCCGGGCGTCAGGTACGCCTCCATGCCGATCAACGGCTTGACGCCGTGCCTGCCGGCCTTGGTGTAGAACTCGTACGCGCCGAACACGTTGCCGTGGTCGGTCATCGCCAGGGCGGGCATGCCCTGGCCGGCCGTCTCGCGGAACAGGTCGTCGATCCGCGCGGCACCGTCGAGCATCGAGTACTCGGTGTGCACGTGCAGGTGCACGAAGCTCGCGTCCGGATCGGGCACGACGGCTGACGCCTCCTCGGGCAAGCTCGCGATTCGACGGCAGCGCCGTGGGAACGTCGGCGGCCCGTCCTGGGCGAGTCTAGGAGGCCACGCCGACAGATACCCGCAAGGCAGGCCCTGGCGATTCGCCCCCCGGATCGGCCAGCCAGAGCCTGTGGGCGGTTCAGATACGCCAGACCGGCGGGTCGCCCGCCCTCCCGGCCTCGGCCGCGTCCAGTCCCGCGGTGATCACCGCATCCATGATCGTCGCAAGCCCCCGGCGGGGCACGGACGGCGCCCGGTGCGCCATCGCGTGCACGATCTCGGCCTCGCGGCTGTGGTCCCGCCCCGCGTGTCCGGCCACCTGCTTGTGCTGCTGGACGGCGCCGACGAGCGCCACGCGGTACTCGAGCAGGCTGGCCAGCGCCGCATCCACGCGGTCGATCGCCTCGCGGCACGCGGCGAACGACTGCGGGTTGACCCGGCGGACGACGGGGGTGAGGGTCGTCGTCGCGTCGATGGCCGAGGCGACGTCGGCGGGGGCGGCGTCCTCGGCCAGCCAGACGCCGTCCGCGCCAGCCGCCACGGCCGCGCCCGCGAGCCACGGGGTGTCGCCGACATCGACGACCACGGGACGGGCGGAGCGGTCGCGCACCTCGGTGACCAGCGCGAGGTCGAGGGTGGTACGGCCGCCCCAGTACCGCCGGCTGCCGCTCTCGCAGAGCACGACTGCGTCGTTCCCTTCGGCGACGAGGTACTCGACCGACGACAGCCACTCGTCGACGGTGCAGTGGTGGCCGCGGTGGAGGACGACTGGCAGGCCGGTGCGTCCGACAGCCGCGAGCAGGCGGAAGTCCTGCATCCAGGCGCCGCCGACGACGACACCGTCGGCGTACCTGGCGACGGCGGGAAGGTCATCGGCGCTGAACGGCTCGACGAGCAGCGGTGCGGCCGTTCGGCCGCGGATCCCGCCGATCTCGGACTCGGCGCTGGCCGCGCCGTGCTGACGGCGGAGGCTCACGTGCACGACGTCGGCCCCCTGCCGCGGACCGGCGAGAACGGGCAGTCGGGTCCCGCCTATCACCTGGGTTCCGATGCGGACGGTACGGCGAAGGGAGGTCGCCTGCTGCTCGGGCGCTGTGGTCACGGGTGCTCCTCGGGAGGCCGGGGCCGGCACCGGGTGACGCTGCCCGAGTCGGCCGCTCTCATGACGAAAGGCCCCAGGCGATTGCCTGAAGCCTCGTGCCGACTCGGGTGGATGCAGCGTCAGGTCACGTCAACGCCGCCGGCCACCCGGGCCGGCACCGTAAACGCGAAATACGCCTGTCGCACGGGCCGGACTCTACGGACGGCCGTCCGTGGGCGTCCAGCCATCCGGGATCGCCGTCTCGCATCACGAGATGCTTGCCCCGGTGTTCAGGCGGCCAGCAGGTCCAGGGCGTGCTGGAGGTCCGCGGGGTACGGGGACTCGAACTCGACGTGCTCGCCCGTGTCCGGATGCTCGAAGCCGAGCCGCACTGCGTGCAGCCACTGGCGCTGCAGGCCGAGGCGTGCGGCCAGCGTGGGGTCCGCGCCGTAGGCGAGGTCGCCGACGCACGGATGCCGCAGTGCGCTCATGTGCACCCGGATCTGATGGGTACGCCCGGTCTCCAGATGGATCTCGATCAGGCTGGCGGCCGGGAAGGCTTCGAGCGTGTCGTAATGGGTGACGCTCGGCCGACCACCGGCCACGACCGCCCAGCGGGCGTCGTGGTCGGGGTGCCGGTCGATCGGCGCGTCGATGGTGCCGCGGCTCGGGTCGGGGTGTCCCTGCACGAGTGCGTGGTAGACCTTGTCCACCGTGCGGGTCCTGAACTGGCGCTTGAGCGCCGTGTAGGCCCGCTCCGACTTGGCCACGACCATGAGGCCGCTGGTGCCGACGTCGAGGCGGTGGACGACTCCCTGTCGCTCAGCCGCTCCGCTCGTCGACACCCGGAAGCCCGCACCCGCGAGGCCGCCGACGACGCTCGGGCCCGACCAACCGGGGCTCGGGTGCGCAGCAACACCGACCGGCTTGTCCACCACGACGATGTCGTCGTCGTCGTAGACGATGCTCATGCCCTCGACGCGCTGCGGCACGATCACGACGGGACCCGGCGGGTCCGGCAGCTCGACCTCGAGCCAAGCCCCGGCCCGGACCCGATCGGACTTCGCGGGTGCGCCGCCGTCGAGGTGGACGTGACCGTCCTCGACCAGGGCGGCGGCGCGGCTGCGGGAGAACCCGAACAACCGTGCCAGGGCGGCGTCGAGACGCTCGCCCTCCAGGCCGTCCGGAACCGGCAGGCGCCGGCGGTCGGTCACGGTTCCACGCGCTCCGGCCCCTCCGAACCGTCGGACCGGTGGGTGGGGGGCGACGACCCGTCGTACGTGACGCCGCGCAGGCTGAGCCAGGCCACCAGAACGGCCGATCCGACGATGGCGGAGTCGGCCAGGTTGAACACCGGCCAGTTCGGCAGCTCGAGAAAGTCGATCACGTGCCCTCGAAGCGGTGCGGGCTCTCGGAGGATCCTGTCGGTCAGGTTGCCCAGCGCGCCGCCGAGCAGCCCTCCGAGCGCCACGGCCCACCAGGCACTGGTCAGCCGCCGGCTCATCCGCATGATCACGACGACGACGGTGGCCGCGACGGCCGTCAGCACGATGGTGAGGTCGGTCGCGAAGCTGAAGGCGGCACCCGGGTTGCGCACCAGCCGCATCCGCAGGATGCCATCGACCAGCTCGACGACCTGCCCGTCCCGCAGCCAGGCCACGGCCATGATCTTGGCGATCTGATCGAGGGCGAGGACCGTGACCGCGACGGAGGCGAGGACGCCGACCCGGCGACGCCCTCCCGCGGTGCTCTGCCTGGCGTCGCCTGTCAGCGACGCTCCTCCCGTTGCTTGCATGTCATGCACAGTGTCGCACGGGGAAAGGCCTGCAACCGCGCCTTGCCGATCGGATTGCCGCAGCTCTCGCAGACGCCGTAGGTGCCGTCGTCGATGCGGGCCAGGGCACGTTCGGTCTGGCCGAGGATGTCGCGGTGACTGGCCGCGAGTGACATCTCGTGCTCGCGTTCGAACGTCTTCGACCCAGTGTCGGCCTGGTCCTCGCCGCCGGCGTCCGCGCTGTCGCGGAGCATGTCGGCGATGTCGGTCTCCGCGTCGCTGATCTCCTCGCGCAGCCGGGCGGCCTCGGCCTCGAGCAGGTGGCGCACCTCCGCCAACTCCGCGGCCGTCCACGGGCGCTCGTCGGCACGGACGACGAGGGCTTCGGGAGCCGCCGTCCGCACTGGCACCTTCGTCACGGCCCTCTTCGCCGCTGCCTTCCTGGCGGGAGCCGCCTTCTTCGCCGGCGCGGTCCTCTTCGCCGGCGCGGTCTTCGCCGCCTTCTTCGCGGGAGCCGCCTCCTTCGCCGCCTTTTTCGCGGGAGCCGCCTTCTTCGCCGCCTTCTTCGCGGGAGCCGCCTTCGTCGTCGTCGCCTTCGTCGGCGCGGCTTTCGTCGTCGTCGCCTTCGTCGGCGCGGCTTTCGTCCTCGTCGCCTTCGTCGGCGCGGCTTTCGTCCTCGTCGCCTTCGTCGGCGCGGCTTTCGTCGTCGTCGCCTTCGCGGGAGCCGCCTTCTTCGCCGCAGCTTTCTTTGCCGGCGCAGCCTTCTTCGCCGGCGCAGGCTTCGTGGCCGCGGCCTTGGCGGGGGCCTTCGCCGCGGCCTTCTTCGTCGTCGCGGACGATTTCGCAGCCGGCGCGGCAGCTCGGCCGCTCGAGCCGGTGACCGACCGGGCGGCCGACGCCGCCCCGGCCACGACGCGGCGCACGCGTCCGGTGATGCCCTTGCCGCTCTCGGACATGACCCGGCCCCCTGCCTTCGGTGATCGCTGAGGTCCCGTGAGGATAGGTCCCCGCGGGCTAGGCTTCAATTCTCCCCGCCGAGCGCAGCCTGATCACATCAGCCCCGACGTCGTCCGGACCGTACACCTCGACGACCTTCGTCCGGCTGGTCGCACCGCTGACCAGCCGGACGTGCCTGGGCCGCACCCCCAGAGCGTCGGCCAGCGCGCGCAGCGCGGCCTCGGTGGCCCGTCCCTGAACGGCGGGCTCGGTCACGGCGATGACCAGGGCGCCGGCGTGCTCCCCGCCGACGTGGGTCCGCGACGCACCGGGCCGGACCCGGACCACCACACGTGTCGGCACCACGACATGGCAGTCTTCCCGACCGGGCATGGCCGTACACTGGGCACCGCGACGAGGTGTCGATGGGGACGAGTAGTCCGGCCGACGGCCAGCAGCGACCCGGGGACGGTGCGAGCCCGGGGGCACGAACCGTGACGAACATCACCCCGGAGCCGCCGGAAGAAAGGGCGTGCCTGCCCGAGTAGACCCGGCCGCGTGAACGAAGTGGGTCGCCGTGAGGCGGCCAAGGAGGGTGGTACCGCGGGCCGCCACCTCCCGGTCGACGAACCGGGTGGGCTCGTCCCTCCGTCGACGACCGCCCGCGACGGAGGGCCTTCTCAGGCTATGGACACGCCGCAGTACCGCACCGTGCCGACCCAGGTCGACCTGCCCGCGATGGAGCGCGGGATCCTCGCGTTCTGGCGTGAGCACGACACGTTCGCCCGCACCCTGAAGGCAACCGCGGGCCGCCCGCAGTGGAACTTCTACGAGGGCCCGCCGACGGCCAACGGCATGCCGGGAACCCACCACGTCGAGGCACGCGTGTTCAAGGACGTCTTCCCGCGCTACCGGACCATGCGCGGCCAGCACGTGCCCCGAAAGGCGGGCTGGGACTGCCACGGCCTGCCGGTCGAGATCGCCGTGGAGAAGGAGCTGGGCTTCTCCGGAAAGCCGGATATCGAGGCCTACGGCGTGGCGGAGTTCAACGCCCGGTGCCGCGAGTCCGTCGAACGGCACGTCGACGCCTTCGAGGCCATGACCGAGCGGATGGGCTACTGGGTCGACACCGAACGCCCCTATCGCACGATGGACCCGTCCTACGTGCAGAGCGTGTGGTGGTCACTCAAGCAGATCTTCGACGCAGGCCTGCTCGTCGAGGACCACCGGGTGGCGCCGTACTGTCCGCGCTGCGGCACCAGCCTGTCCGACCACGAGTTGGCCCAGGGCTACGAGACGGTCGTCGACCCGTCGGTGTTCGTCCGCCTGCCGTTGACCTCCGGACCACTGGCCGGCCGCGCCTCGCTCCTGGTGTGGACGACCACTCCCTGGACGCTCGTCTCCAACACCGCCGTGGCCGCACACCCGGACGTCGAGTACGTCGCCGCCACGGACGGCACCGAGACGGTGGTCGTGGCCGAGCCGCTGTTGGCCTCCGCGCTGGGCGAGGGCTGGACGGTGGTAGAGCGCTTCGCCGGCACCGAGATGGAGCGATGGAGGTACCGGCGGCCGTTCGATCTGGTCGACATCCCCGACGCCCATTACGTCGTCGTCGACGACTACGTCACCACCGAGGACGGCACCGGCCTGGTCCACGCGGCGCCCGCCTTCGGAGCCGACGATCTTCGCATCTGTAGGCGGTACGGGCTGCCCGTCGTCAACCCGATCCGGCCCGACGGCAGCTTCGACGAGGACGTCCCCATGGTCGGCGGACAGTTCTTCAAGCACGCGGACGCCACGCTGGTCCGCGACCTCGACGCGCGCGGCGTCCTGTTCCGGCACACCGGGTACGAGCATGCGTATCCGCACTGTTGGCGCTGCCACACGCCACTGCTCTACTACGCGCAGCCGTCCTGGTACATCCGCACGACGGCCATCAAGGACGCGATGCTCCGCGAGAACGAGCGCACCACGTGGTTTCCCGAGACGATCAAGTGGGGGCGCTACGGCGAGTGGTTGCGCAACAACGTCGACTGGGCGCTGTCGCGCAGCCGCTACTGGGGCACGCCGCTACCGGTCTGGCGATGTGAGACCGAGGCGTCCCATCTGATCTGCGTGAGTTCCCTCGCCGATCTCTCCCAGTACGCCGGTGCGGATCTGTCCGAGCTCGATCCGCACCGTCCGTACGTCGACGACATCACGTTCGCCTGCCCGCACGGCGACGGCATCATGCGCCGTGAGCCGCACGTCATCGACGCCTGGTACGACTCCGGCGCGATGCCGTTTGCACAGTGGGGCTACCCGTTCGAACCCGGCAGCGCCGAGGCCCTCCGCGCCTGTTACCCGGCTCAGTTCATCTGCGAGGCGCTCGACCAGACCCGCGGTTGGTTCTACACCCTGATGGCCGTCGGCACCTTGGTATTCGACCGGTCGTCGTACGAGCACGTGCTCTGCCTCGGGCTCATCCTCGCCGACGACGGGCGACGCATGAGCAAACACCTGGGCAACATCCTCGAACCCATGGCGTTGATGGACGAGCACGGCGCCGACGGCGTGCGCTGGTTCATGCTCGCCAGCGGCTCGCCTTGGCTGCCGCGCCGGGTCGGCCATGCCACCATCCAGGAGGGCGTCCGCAAGGTCCTGTTGACCTACTGGAACACGGCCTCGTTCCTGTCCCTCTACGGCCGGACCGGCGACTGGACGCCGGCCCATGGTGCGCCGCCGGTGCCGGACCGGCCGGTGCTCGACCGCTGGGTGCTCTCCGAACTGAACCGGCTGGTCCGCGACGTCGATGCGGCGATGGACGGGTTCGACACCCAGCGGGCCGGTGCCCGGCTGACCGCCTTCGTCGAGGACCTGTCGAACTGGTACGTGCGCCGGTCCCGGCGGCGGTTCTGGGACGGTGATGCCGCCGCCCTGGCCACGCTTCACGAGTGTGTCGAGGTGCTGACGCGACTGCTGGCTCCCATGGTCCCGTTCGCCACGGAGCGGATCTGGCAGGACGTCGTCCGCGCCGTGACGCCCGATGCCCCGGAGTCGGTGCACATGGCGTCGTGGCCGTCGGCGGACGAGTCCGCGATCGACGACGAGCTGGCCGCCCAGGTGTCGTTGACCCGGCGGCTGGTCGAGCTGGGCCGGGCGGCGCGGGCGGAGTCGAAGATGCGCACCCGCCAGCCGCTGGCTCGGGCGCTGGTCGGGGCGCGCGGCTGGGACGACCTCCCGCCGGAGCTGCGGGCCGAGGTCGCCGACGAGCTCAACGTCACCGAGGTGGCACCGCTGGGCGCGACCGGCGGCGAGTTGATCGACGTGAGCGTGAAGGCCAACTTCCGCTCACTGGGCAGGCGCTTCGCGAAGGACACCCCTCGAGTGGCGGCGGCGGTGGCCGCTGCCGATGCCGGTGCCCTGGCCGCGGACCTGAGGGCGAACGGCACCGCGACCGTGCACGTCGAGGGGCTCGGTGAGATCACGCTCGACGACGAGGACGTCGTCCTCACCGAGTCCCCGCGGGAGGGCTGGGCCGTCGCGCGGGAGGGCGAGACCGTCGCACTCGACCTCCACCTCACCCCGGCGCTGGTACGTGCGGGACTCGCTCGCGAGGTGATCCGGCTCGTCCAGGAAGCCCGGAAGTCCACCGGCTACGACGTGTCCGACCGGATCGAGCTCGCCTGGGTAGCCGACGGCGAACTCGCCGCCGCCCTGCGTGAACACGCGGCCGCCGTGGCCGATGACGTGCTCGCCGTCCGCGTGCACGACGACCTCGACGCCCTGGCGGGCCAGCCCGACCACGTCGACACCGACCTGAGCCTGACCTTCCGGCTACGAAGGGTGCAGCCGGCCGACGGCGACCAGGAACCGCACTGAGGCGGTCAGCGCTGTTCGTCCTCGAGCAGACTCGCCACCGATCGGAGCGAGCCACTCGTGGTGGTGGCGCCCGATGCCGCGAGCGATCCGGCGGCGTTCTCGTTCGGCGGTGCCGCGACGGCACCGTCGGACACGCCCGAGGTCTCGAGCTTGCGTAGCTCGCTCTCCAGGTAGGCCTTCAGCCGGCTGCGGTACTCGCGCTCGAAGGCCTTGAGGTTCTGGACCTGGCTGTCGAGGTGCTCGCGCTCGGACTCGAGCTTGCCCACCACTTGCTGGTGGCGTTGCTGGGCCTCGCGCTCGAGCGCGTCGGCGCGGCTGCGGGCGTCGTTCTCGATCGTGGAGACCTTCGCCGAGCTCTCGGAGTCGATCTTGTCCGCGCGCTGGCGGGCGTCGGCGAGCAGGCGGTCGGCCTCCAGCTTCGCGTCGGCGACCAGCTCGTCGGCGGTCTTCTGGGCGAGGGCCAGCACCTTGGCCGCGGCCTCGACGGGCGCGCCGGTCGACGCGGCGGGCGCCCCGCCCTGCGGCGGGGGCTTCGGCCCCTCGGCCTGTCGCTGCGGGCCGCCGAGGGTGTCGGCGGAGGACGCGATCCCACCGCCCTGCGTCACTGCACCCAGCTTCTCGCGCAGCTCCTCGTTCTCGCGGTACATGCGCGAGAGCTCGGCGGCGACCTCGTCCAGGAACTCGTCGACCTCCTGCATGTCGTAACCCTCGCGGAGGCGGACCGTCGTGAACTCCTTGTTGTCGACGGCCTCGGGCGTCAGGGGCATAGCGTCACCTCGGGGTAGAGCGCGGTCAAGACGTCACCGTACCCCGTCACCGCAGGGACCCCACAACCGAGAGCAGGATCTGGACCACGATGATGAGGATGATGAACGCGAGGTCGAGTGCGATCGACCCCAGTCGGAGGGGCGGGATGAACCGTCGGATCAGGTTGAGCGGTGGATCCGTCACCGTGTACACGGCCTCCAAGACCACGAGAAGGACGCCACGCGGCTGCCATTCCCGGGCGAAGACCTGGATCCAATCCGACACCAGACGGGCCAACATGGCGATGAAGAACAGCCACAACGCCACGTAGAGCACCTGGGCCACGACCGAAACCACGGGAGATGAACCTACCCGACGCCCGGCCCTCGCCCGCCCGAGACCCGATGCCCGCGCCCCTAGACTGGATGCGACCTCGGAGCGCACCCGCACGACGAGAGAGACGATGAGCCAGCAGCCGGTCAAGGAGCAACGCCGGACGCGCCAGCGCGCCGCGGTGAACGAGGTGCTCGACGAGGTCGACGACTTCATCAGCGCCCAGGACCTGCACCAGGTGCTCCGTTCTCGCGGATCGCAGGTCGGGCTCGCGACGGTCTACCGCGCCCTGCAGGCCATGGCGGACGACGGTCGCGTCGACGTGCTGCGGTCGGACGCCGGTGAGGCGGTCTACCGCCGGTGCGCCGAGATCGACCAC
The DNA here is from genome assembly GCA_035656095.1 of Jiangellaceae bacterium. GTDB lineage: Bacteria > Actinomycetota > Actinomycetes > Jiangellales > Jiangellaceae > DASRTE01. The sequence goes on along the minus strand of DASRTE010000061.1, from coordinate 3,616 downwards.
CACCACCACCTGGTGTGCCGCTCCTGCGGTGCGGCCGTCGAGGTGTCCCGACCGGCGGTGGAGAGGTGGGCCGCCGAGGTGGCCAGCGCGCACGGGTACGTCGACGTGACCCATACCGTCGAGATCTTCGGGCTGTGCCCGCGCTGTGCGAGTGGCCGCTAGCTCTGGTTGAAGAAGCCGCCACTGGCGATTCGGGCCTTGTCCTCGGCGGTCACCGTGACATCGGCCGGTGAGAGCAGGAAGACCTTGGCGGTGACCCGCTCGATGTCACCCCGGAGGCCGAAGATCAGGCCGGCGGCGAAGTCGACCAGCCGCTTCGCGTCCACATCGTCCATCTCGGACAAGTTCATGATCACCGGCGTGCCGTCGCGGAAGTGCTCGCCGAGCGTGCGGGCCTCGTTGTATGTGCGCGGGTGCAGCGTCACGATCCGCGCCGAGTCGACGCGACGGGCGTTCGCGACGACGACCGGGCGTCGGTCGGCCAAGGTGGCAACCGTGGCGGTGCGCTCGCGCTCCCGCCCCTCGGCCTCGGCCGGCGCCTGGTCGGCGAACTCGTCGCCGTAGTCGTCGTAGGCGTCCTCGGCGTACTCGTCGTCGTAGCGGTCCTGGTCCTCCACGAGGCCGAGGTAGACCGCAACCTTGCGCATCGCGCCGGCCATACTCCACGTCCTCCGCACTGGTGGTGGAACGTCACGCCCGGACCGACCGGATGTCGATCTCCTTGGTCACCGACCCTAGCCCGCCGGAGGGCGCGCACCGAGGATTGCCGTTCCGACACGCAGGTGTGTCGCGCCATGTGCCACAGCAGCATCCAGGTCACCACTCATCCCAGCAGACACCCACGTTGCAGAAGAGTGTCTGCTTTGTACCGCCTCGGCGATCCGAGCGAGTCGGCTGAACGCAGCGTCCGGGTCTCCACGCAGCGGCGCCACGGCCATCACACCGGCCAGGTGTAGCGAGCGCGCGGCCGCGATGCGGTCGGCCAGTACCGAGACGTCAGCCGAGGCGGCACCGCCGCGTCCGGCGCCGTCCCGCGGTCCGTCAGCCAAGGCGACCTGGACCAGGCAGCGCAGCTCACGGCCGGCTGCCCACGCCGCACGGTCGAGGGCCTCGACCAGGCGGATCCGGTCGACCGAGTGGACCACGTCGGCATAACGGGCCACCGACACCACCTTGTTGGTCTGGAGCTGGCCGACGAAGTGCCAGGTGAGGCCGAGGTCGGCGCATGCCGCCGCCTTGGGCGCCGCCTCCTGGTCGCGGCTCTCCCCGATGTCTCGAACCCCCAGGTCGGCCAGCAGCCGGACGTCGGCCGCGGGGAACGTCTTGGTGACGACGATGACGGTGATCTCGACGGGATCCCGACCGGCCCTTCGGCATGCCCGCTCGATCCGGGCCCCGACGGCAGCCAGCCCGGCGGCGATCTGGTCGCGGCGGGTCACGGCTCAGGTCCGGGGCTCGGTAACCAGGCGATGGCGGCGAAGCGACCGGTCGTGTGATCGCGACGGTAGGAGTAGAGACCGGAGTCCTCCACGGTGCAGCCTTCGAGCCTGCGCACGCCGACGCCCGCCCGCCGGAGCTGGGCCGCCACGCCGGCCGCCACGTCGAGAGCCGGTGTCCCCGCGCGGGAGATGGCCCAGGAGGCAGGCTCCTCGTCGGCGACCTCGGCGCGCATCTCGGTGGGCACCTCGTAGCAGCGCCCGCACGCCGACGGACCGATCCGGGCGGTGATGTCGGTCGCCCCGAGCGTGCGCATCGCGGCCAGGACGGCCGGCACCACCCCGGCGACCATCCCCGTGCGTCCGGCGTGAGCTACTCCGACGACCCCGGCGACCGGATCGGCCAACAGCACCGGCACACAGTCGGCCACCAGGACGGCCAGCGCTGTACCGGCGACGCGTGTGACCATCGCATCGACCCGGGGCGCGGGCCCGGCCCACGGGCCGTCGACGGTGGCGACGCCGGCGCCGTGGACCTGGTCGGCGTACAGGACGTGATCGGGCGACAGCGCGAGGCGGACCGCCAGCCGCCGACGGTTCTCCGCGACGTCGGCCGGCGCATCGCCGACGTGCCCGCCCAGGTTCAGCTCCGCGTACGTCCCCGCGCTGGCACCACCGAACCGGTCGGTCAGCGCGAACCGGGCAGCACCGACCGACTCGTCGTGCCGCAGCACTACTTGAGGAAGTCGGGGACGTCGAGGTCGTCGTCGGACGGAGGGACCATACGCCGGGGCTCCCGCGACAGGGTCGGCGTGGTGACGATCGCATCCTCGCGGGGCGGCATCTCGGCTCCGTCGAACTCGGGAGCTGCACCTGCCGGCCTCGCGCCGTCGCCAGTGTGGGCGGGCGGTCCGTCGGCCGTGTCGGCCGGCGGGATCGTGATCGAGCGGCGCAGCGATCCCAGTTCTCGGCGCATGGATGTGCCTGCGTCGAAGCCCGCCGCGATGACGGTGACCCGGACCTCGTCACCGAGCGCGTCGTCGATCACCGCGCCGAAGATGATGTTTGCCTCCTCGTGCGCCGCCTGAGCCACCAGGTTGGCCGCTTCGTTGATCTCGAACAGGCCGAGGTCGGAGCCGCCGGATACCGACAGCAGCACACCGTGCGCGCCGTCGATGCTCGCCTCGAGTAGTGGGCTGGAGATCGCCATCTCCGCGGCGGCGACCGCGCGGTCCTCACCGCGCGCCGAGCCGATCCCCATCAGCGCCGAGCCCGCGTTGCTCATGACCGACTTGACATCGGCGAAGTCGAGGTTGATCAGACCGGGCGTGGTGATGAGGTCGGTGATGCCCTGAACGCCCGACAGGAGCACCTGGTCGGCGCTCTTGAACGCATCGAGGACACTGACCTGACGGTCGCTGATCGACAGCAGCCGGTCGTTGGGGATGACGATCAGGGTGTCGACCTCTTCGCGGAGGCCCTCGATGCCGGCGTCGGCCTGCGCGGCCCGCCGCTTGCCCTCGAACGTGAACGGCCTGGTGACCACGCCGATGGTCAAGGCGCCCAGCGACCGAGCGATCCGGGCGACGACCGGCGCGCCGCCGGTCCCGGTGCCGCCGCCCTCGCCGGCCGTGACGAAGACCATGTCGGCACCCTTGAGGACCTCCTCGATCTCCTCGGCGTGGTCCTCGGACGCCTTCCGGCCGACGTCGGGGTTCGCGCCGGCGCCCAGACCGCGGGTCAGGTCCCGGCCGACGTCGAGCTTGACGTCGGCGTCGCTCATCAGCAGAGCCTGCGCGTCGGTGTTGATCGCGATGAACTCGACGCCCTTGAGGCCGACCTCGATCATGCGGTTAACGGCGTTGACGCCGCCGCCACCGATGCCGACGACCTTGATCACCGCGAGGTAGTTCTGCGGAGCAGTCACGTCGCGTCGCCTCTCGCTCGTCCGTCCCCCTGCCGGTGCGGCCAAGGTCGGGCCATTCCAGAACCCTCACCCTCAAGTTGAGCTTCATAGTTATGTCAACCTGAGCGCATGTGAGAACGCTAGGCGGGCACCATGGCCCGGCTGCGCAGACACGCCGGGCACGCCCTGATCGACATCCTTAGCCCGTTGGCACCCGAACCTGCGGTCGTGAAGATCGTCGTGCAGGCCAGCCCTGCTGGGCACCCTGCCTCAG
>DASRTE010000060.1:0-2972 GCA_035656095.1 Jiangellaceae bacterium | reverse complement strand
CCGACGACGGACTCGAGGTGGTCGACGATCGCCGGGACCGTCAGTGCCTCGATCGGGGAGGGGTCCGCGTTGAGCGCCTCGACCTCCACCTCGAAGCCGGGATATGCCGGGGCGATAACCCGGTAGCCGAGGCCCTCGTAGTGGGTGATCCAGTGCTCCCAGCTCCGGGGAGTCACCCAGAAGCCGTGGATGAGGACGATCGTGTCGGGGCCGCTCGCGCTGGTGTCCATCGGGGGAGTATCAATGCCCGACCCTGGCACCGCAAGGAGGCGCTGGTCCGTGGGCCGCCTAGGGTTGCGCCCGATGGCTCGTTACATCGCCTTCCTGCGGGGAATCAACGTCGGAGGTCATCAGGTCAAGATGGACGACCTGAGGAAGTGGTTCGAGGCGCTCGAGTTCGACAACGTCGCCACCTTCATCGCGAGCGGGAACGTCATCTTCGAGACCGGCAAGACCAAGCCCGCGACCCTCACGGCGCGTATCGAGCGGCAGCTCCGCGACGAGCTCGGCTACGAGGTGCCGACGTTCCTGCGCACCGACGCGGAGCTGGCGCGAGTCGCCGACCACGAGCCGTTCGCCGATCTCGAGCTCGCGGACGGCGACTCGCGGTACATCGCTTTCCTCTACAAGCGGCCGAGCGCGGCGGCGGCGGGAAAGGTGGCGGCGCTGTCCAACGACACCGACCGCGTGGTGGTCCACGATCGTGAGCTCTACTGGCACGTCCGCGGCCGTATGGCCGACTCGACGCTCGGTCCGCCGATCTTCGAGAAGGCGCTCGGCTCGGTGCCGGCCACGGTCCGCAACCTCAACACGGTCCAGCGGCTGGCAACCAAGTACCCGCCCACATAGCTCACGTCCGCGTGTCAGCGTCCCGGTGATCCGGCTCGCTCGCGCAGGACGTACTTGAGGACCTTGCCGCTGGCATTCAGGGGGAGGGCATCGACCACCCGGACCGAGCGCGGCACCTTGTAGTTGGCCATCCGCTCGCGGCACCAGGCGATCAACGCCGCCTCGTCGATCGTGGCACCGACGCGTGGCACCAAGAAGGCCGTGGCCACCTCGCCCAACCGGGAGTCGGGGACGCCGACGACCGCCGCCTGGCCGACGGTGGGGTGCTCCATCAGCATGCTCTCGATCTCGGCCGGGTACGCGTTGAAGCCGCCCACGATGAACATGTCCTTCAGCCGATCGGTGATCTTGAGGTTCCTGTCCGCGTCGAACACCCCGATGTCGCCGGTGTGCAGCCAACCGTCATCATCGATGGCGGCCGCACTGGCGTCCGGATCGCCGATGTACCCGGCCATCACGTTGTAGCCGCGCACGACGACCTCGCCCGGGTCGCCCGCCGGCACCTCCTTGCCGGCCTCGTCCACGGTCCGCACCTCGATGTCGGGTATGGGCCGGCCTGCCGTGTTGGCGATGGTCTCCGGGTCGTCGGTGTGCCGGCACATGGTCACGATGCCGGTGGCCTCGGTGAGCCCGTAGCCGGTGACGATGTTGGTGAAGCTGAGCTCCGAGGCCATCCGCCGGATCATCTCGACCGGCACCGTTGCCGCCCCGGTCACGGCCAGCCGCAGCGAGGACAGGTCGAAGCGATCGAGGTCGGGGTGGTCGAGGATCGTCAGGTAGATCGCGGGCGCGCCCGGCAGCATCGTGATCCGCTCGTCTTCGACCCGGCGCATGATCTCGGGGACGTCGAACGTCGCGTGGGGGACGATCGTCGCCCCGCTCACGAGGCAGGCGAGGATGCCCGCCTTGAGCCCGAACGTGTGGAAGAAGGGGTTGATCACCAGGTAGCGGTCGCCCTCCCGCAGCCCGACGACGTCGGACCACGCCGTGAAGGCCCGCACCGATGCCTCGTGGCGCAGCATGGCGCCCTTGGGGGCCCCGGTCGTGCCGGAGGTGAAGATCACGGTGCTGACGTCGTCGGGCACGATGGCGCCGGCTCGCTTTCCCGCCGCCGCGGGATCGACGCCGGATGCACCGGCGAGGAAGCCCTCCCAACCGACGCATCCGCCGGGAACCGGGCCGCGGAGCACGACGGTCCGGTCGAGGCACGCCGGGCGCCCGGCACGCTCCAGCAGCGCGACGTAGTCGGTGTCGAGGAAGTCGGTCACGGTGACCAGCAGGCGGGCGCCCGCGGCGCCGACGACGTGGGCAGCCTCCGGCCCCTTGAACCGGGTGTTGACGGTGGTGACCACGCAGCCGGCGCGGTAGGCGCCCAGCGCGGCCACGACCCAGCGAGCGCTGTTGGGTGCCCAGATGGCCACCCGGTCACCGGGCTCGAGCCCCTGAGCGACGTACGCCAGCGCCGCCTCGTCGGCCGCCGCCGCCAGCTCCGCGAAGCTCAGGCGACGGACGTCGCGGCCGCGGGACCCCGCACCATCGGCGTCCACCAGCGCCTCCCGGGACCCGAAGCGCTCGGCCGCCCGCTCGACAAGCGCCGGGATGGTGGAGGCCTCGTCCATGCTCGCAATCCTGACAAATCCGGGCCGCTCGGCAAGGATCGTCCCGTGCCCACCACCGACGGCGCCGACACCGAGCCGCCCGACGACCTGGAGGCCGCCATCGGCGCCATCTACGGCGGGTCGCTCGACGAGTTCGTGGCGGGCCGCGATGGCCTGGCGCGCGAGCTGAGGGCCGCGGGCCGGCGGGACGATGCCGCGGCTGTGCGCAAGCTGGCGAAGCCGAGGCGCCTCGCCTGGGCGCTGGATGCGGCGGTGCTCGCCGAACCAGCGAGGTTCGAGGCCGTGGACGCGGCCGCCGCAGCGCTGGCGGACGCGCACAGTGGTAGCGACGTGCGCGAGGCGACGAACGCGCTCCGGGCCGCGGCTCGGTCGCTGGCGGACGCGGCGTCCGAGCGCGCCGCGGCCTCGGGAGGCGCCGGGCTGGACCAGTCCGAGCTCGTCCCCGCGGTGCTCGCGGTCGCCGCGGATCCCGAGGCGCTGGCGACCCTACGGGCCGGGAGGCTC
>DASRTE010000059.1:0-1580 GCA_035656095.1 Jiangellaceae bacterium | reverse complement strand
GTGGCGGACGTGCCCGGATTGATCGAAGGCGCGAGCGAGGGCCGTGGCCTCGGGCATGAGTTCCTCCGCCATGTCGAACGGTGCAGGGTGCTGGTGCACGTCGTCGACTGCGCGACGATGGATCCCGGCAGAGACCCGATCTCTGACGTCGACGTGATCGAGCTCGAGCTCGAGTCCTACGGCGGCCTCGCTGACCGGCCCCGGATGGTCGCACTCAACAAGATCGACGTCCCCGATGCGCGCGAACTTGCCGCGATGGTGCGGCCAGAGCTCGAAGCGCGTGGGTGGCCCGTGGTGCCGGTTTCCGCGGCGACGCACGAAGGTTTGCGGGAGCTGACCTTCACCATGGCCGAGATCGTTTCTACCGCTCGAGCGTCCGCTCCGCCCGCCGAGCCGACGAGGATCATCCTGCGTCCACAGGCCGTCGACGACGCCGGTTTCACGGTTTCCCAGGAGGGTGATCGGTTCCGGGTGCGTGGCGCGAAGCCTGAGCGCTGGGTCCGGCAGACCGACTTTTCCAACGACGAGGCGGTCGGCTACCTCGCCGACCGGCTGGCGCGCCTCGGTGTCGAGGACGCGCTGCTCAACGCGGGGGCCACGGCCGGGGCGGAGGTCGTCATCGGGGGGGACGACGCCGTGGTCTTCGACTGGGAGCCCACCATCCAGGCCGGGGCCGAGCTCCTGCCCGGCCGTCGCGGCTCCGATCCCCGCCTGGAGGGCCGGTGATCCGAACGTCGCTGGCCGAGGCTCGGAGGGTCGTCGTCAAGGTGGGCTCGTCGTCGTTGACGACCACCGCAGGCGGGCTCGACGGTGAGCGCTTGCTTGCCCTGGTCGACTCGCTGGCGGGCACCCGGCAGGCCGGCCGCGGGGTCGTGCTGGTGTCCTCGGGCGCGATCGCCGCCGGACTCGCGCCGCTCGGTCTGGTGCGCCGTCCTCGTGATCTCGCGACCCAGCAGGCGGCGGCAAGCGTCGGGCAGGGGCTGCTGGTCGCGCAGTACGCGGCGGGGTTCGCCAGCCATGGCGTGCAGGTGGGCCAAGTCCTGCTCACGGCCGACGACATGACCCGTCGCTCGCACTATCGCAACGCTTACCGGACGCTGCACAAGCTGCTGGCGCTCGGTGTGGTGCCGGTCGTCAACGAGAACGACACGGTGGCAACGCACGAGATCCGGTTCGGGGACAACGATCGGCTCGCGGCGCTCGTCGCCCAGCTCGTCCACGCCGACGCGCTCGTTCTCCTCTCCGACGTCGACGCCCTCTACGACGGCGACCCGCGACGACCGGGTGCCACCAGAATCCCCGAGATCAACGAGCTGTCCGACCTCGACGGGCTGCGGATCGGGCGCACCGGACACTCTGGTCTCGGCAGCGGCGGCATGCAGACCAAGGTGGAGGCCGCGCGGATCGCCACCGGCTCTGGCATCGACGTCGTCCTGGCGTCGGCCACGGACGTCGGCGCCGTGCTCACGGGATCGTCCGTCGGTACCTGGTTCCGTCCGCGGGGCGGCCGCCGATCCACCCGGCTGCTCTGGCTCGAGCATGCGACCGCCGGCCGCGGCAGCCTGCATCTCGATCCCGGC
>DASRTE010000058.1:0-13618 GCA_035656095.1 Jiangellaceae bacterium | reverse complement strand
AGGTAGGCGAGGTCGGTCCCGAACGGGTGCGCACCTGGAATCGTTCGAGTCGCCACGCACGGTGCTGCTCCAGCTGCTGCACCTCGGGTGTTACCGGTGCGCGCGAGGCGCGCCCGATCCATTGCACCGTCCCGTCCTCATCGAGCATTCCGTGTAGGGCGAGCCCTAACAGGCCAGCAGTGGGCGCAGCGCGTAGGCGCCCGGCAATGCCGGGCTGCGCTGAGTGCGCTGGTCAGGACAGCACGTCGTCCCATGTGGACAGGCAGAACGGGTGACCGGCAGGGTCGGCGAAGACACAGCAGTGGTCCTCGTTCGGCTGGAAGTCGAACTTGGTGGCACCGGCCGCCAGTACCCGTGCCTCGGCCATTGCCAGGTTGTCGACGTAGAAGTCCAGATGGACCTGCATCGACGATGTCGGGTCCGGCCAGGTCGGCGGCACATAGCCGGGGGCAGTCTGGAAGTCGATCCGCCCACCTGGGCCATCGACGGTGGCCCAAGCATCATTCCGGAAAGTCACCTTGCCGCCGGTGCCGCCGGTGATGTCGGCGTAGAACGCGGCCAGCTTCCCAGCGTCAGGGCAGTCGAGTGTCACCGAGCTCAGCTTGATCGAGTCAGACATGGCACCCTCCCTGGCTAGCCCGCGCATTCCCCGCAGTGCGGCGATCTCTGCGTGGACATCATCGTTCCTTGCAGATCCGGGCGAGATAATGCGCCCACTCCGCGGCCCGTCGGGCGAGGGCTCCCGCACCGGTGACGCGAACTACCATCTGACGTCGCCCGACACGGGGGTGCGACGCCGCCAGCGCGTGTAGACACGTGGACGACCGGCGCTGTGCGCAAGCACAACCGATCGGTCGTCAACACGGTGCTGCGAGACATCGACGGCCGTGTTCGCCGTCGCCCACGATGAGCCCTCCGGTAACACACCCGGCAGCTTCGGCGTAGGCCGTGGCCGCCTCCCCCCGGAGGTGCTGCCTTGATAGCGGTTCGCAACCTCGAGGTCGTCTACGACGACGTGATGCAGGTGCTGCGCGGGGTCAGCCTGCAGGTGCCCGAGGGGTCCATCGTCGCTCTGCTGGGCGCCAACGGCGCCGGCAAGTCGACGCTGCTGCGGGCCGTCACCGGCCTGCTCGGGGTGCACGACGGCGAGGCCACGAAGGGATCGGTGACCCTTGACGAATCGCCGATCCACGACCAGGACGGTCCCACGATCGTCGGTCGCGGCGTGGCCCAGGTGATGGAGGGTCGCCGCGTCTTCGGCGAGCTCACCGTCGAGGAGAACCTCAAGGTCGGCGCGCACACCAAGCCACGGGCGACATCGGCCAACCTGCAACGGGTCTACGACCTGTTCCCCATCCTGCGAGACCGCCGCACTCAGCGCGCGGGATACCTCTCGGGCGGTCAGCAACAGATGCTCGCCATGGGCCGGGCGCTCATGTCCGAGCCGCGTTACCTGCTTCTGGACGAGCCGAGCCTCGGCCTCGCACCGTTGTTGGTTCAGCAGATCAGGGATCTGATCGTCGAGATCAACAAGCAGGGTACCGCGGTACTTCTCGTCGAGCAGAACGCAACGATGGCCCTCTCCATCGCCTCGCACGGGTACGTCATGGAGACCGGCAAGATCGTCATGGACAAGCCCGCGAGCGCATTGATGCAGGACGACGACATCCGCGAGTTCTACCTCGGTCTCGGGCCGGAGGGTGCCGCGCAGTCGTTCCGTGACGTCAAGCACTACAAGCGACGGAAGCGGTGGGCCGCGTGATCGCGCCGGTCCTCGACGTCCGCGACGTGACCCTGCGTTTCGCCGGCGTGATCGCGGTCAATGGTGTGTCCTTCACCGTCGAAACGGGGGAGCTGCTCGCCGTCATCGGCCCCAATGGCGCCGGCAAGACGTCCCTGTTCAACTTAGTGTCCGGCGTCTACCGCCCGCAGCAGGGCAGCGTGCACTTCGACGGCCACGACATCACCGGCCGGCGTCCGCACCACATCGCGGCGCTCGGCATTGCCCGCACCTTCCAGGGCATCGAGCTGTTCGCCAACCTGTCGCTGGTCGACAACCTCATGCTCGGCCGGCACCTCCACCTGCGGTATGGGCCGCTCGCCGCGCTGGTCTGGCGTGGTCGCGCGCGGCGCGAGGAGATCGCTCACCGGGAGGCGGTCGAGCACATCATCGACTTCCTGGAAATCGAGCAGTGGCGGACACTTCCGGTCGGGCTGCTGCCCTACGGCGTGCAGAAGCGCGTCGAGCTGGGCCGCGCACTCGCGATGGACCCGAAGCTTCTGCTCCTGGACGAGCCGGCCGCGGGCATGAACCTCGAGGAGACCCAGGACCTGGCCCGCTTCATCCTCGACATCCGCGACGAGCTCGGCATCTCGATGGTCATGGTCGAGCACGACATGGGCCTGGTGATGGATCTCGCCGACCGCCTGCTGGCCATCGACTTCGGTACGCCGCTCGCCTTGGGCACGCCGGCGGAGGTCGCCCACGATCCCGCCGTCATCCAGGCCTACCTCGGACAGGGGGCATCGGCATGACCGAGGTAACCATGCCCCCGCCCCGTACCGAGTCGTCGCGCGGGCCAGACGTCCGGACGATCGCCACGCGCGTGCGTGACCGGGCGGCGGCGCGTCCGGACGAGATCGCGATGCGCGCGAAGGTATACGGCATTTGGCAGGACGTGACCTGGTCGGACTTCTGGAACACGGTCCGCACCGTAGGTCAGGGCCTGCTCACCCTCGGCGTCGTGCCCGGCGACCGCGTGGCAGTCCTCGCCGAGAACCGACGCGAGTGGGTCTTCAGCGACCTCGGCAGTGTCGCCGTGCGTGCTGCGACCGTCGGGCTCTATGCCACCAACCCGTGGCCCGAGGTTCGCCACATCCTGGTCAACTCGGGCGCCAAGGTGCTCGTCGCCGAGGACCAGGAACAGGTCGACAAGGTGCTCGACATTCTCGCGGACGACCCCGACGCCTTGCCCGCCCTCGAGCGGGTCGTCTACCTGGAGCCCCGAGGCATTCGCGGTCATTACGACCAGCCGTGGCTCATGTCCTGGGAGGACCTGCTTGCCGTGGGTGCGGCTCGGCAGCAGGAGCACCCAGGTGCCGTCGAGGAGCGGATGGCCTCTGCACGCACCGACGATCTTGCCGGGCTCGTCTACACGTCGGGGACCACGTCGGCGCCCAAAGGGGCCATGCTCTCCGTCGCCAACATCGAGTTCGCGATCGAGTCATTGGTCGAGCGGGCGGAACTGATATCGCCGCCGCCTAGCAGGCGGGATCTCGTCCTGTCCTATTTGCCGCTCTGTCATGTCGCCGAGCGACTGTTCACTACCTGGTTCAACGCCGCTGCCGGCGTGCAGGTCAACTTTGCCGAGTCGATTTCGACGGTCGAGCAGAACCTTCGGGAGATCCAGCCCACGATTCTGTTCGGCGTTCCGCGCATCTGGGAGAAGATCCTTGCCGGCGTCCGCATCCGGCTGAACTCCGCAAGCCCGCTGAAGCGACGGCTCGGCCAGTTCTGGCTGCGGCGCGCGGACAACATCGGCGAGACGATGGTGCGTACCGGTGGACGCCACACCATCGGCACCCGGCTCGTGTCCGCCATCGGGTACGTGGTCTTCTTCCGCGCGTTGCGCGACCGCATGGGGATGCGCAAGGTCCGCTATGCGGCCTCGGGAGCGGCACCCATCGCACCCGAGGTGCTGAAGTTCTTCATGGGCATCGGCGTGCCCATGCACGAGGTCTACGGCATGACCGAGCAGACCGCGGTCGGCACGGCCAACCGGCAAGGACACGTCCGGCTGGGGACCGTGGGCGAGCCCCTGTGGGGCGTGGAGCTGCGCATCGACGAAGCGTCCGGGGAGATCGTGACCCGACATCCGGGCGTCGTCGGCGGCTACTGGAAGGACGGCGGCGCCACCCGTGACGCAATCGACCCCGACGGGTGGCTGCACACCGGTGATGTCGGCGAATGGGTCGACGGCAGGTACGTTCGCATCACCGGCAGGATGAAGGACATCCTCATCACCGCCGGCGGCAAGAACATCGCGCCGTCACCGATCGAGAACCAGCTCAAGGCATCACCGTTCGTCAAGGAAGCCGTCGTCATCGGTGACCGCAGGCCGTACCTTGCGGCCCTCGTCGGTATCGAGTTCGAATCCGTCGGCGAGTGGGCGCAACAGCGCCGGCTGCCGTACACGACCTATCGGGACCTCAGCGAGAAACCCGAGGTCGACCAGCTGATCCGCGGGATCGTCGACGCGGTCAACGCTCGGCTCGCGCCGGTCGAGCAGATCAAGACCTTCCGCTTGCTGCCGAAGCAGCTCGACCACGAGGACGGCGAGCTCACCGGGTCCCAGAAGGTCAAGCGATCGGCCATCGCCGAGCGATTCGCCGACCTAGTCGAGTCGATGTACGGAGGCCGGCGATGAGCGAACTGGTCGAGGTGGTCGTCCGCGGGCTGGGGACAGGCTCCGTGTACGCATTGCTGGCACTCGGGTTCGTCGTCATCTATCGGGCCACCCGCGTGATCTCCTTCGCCCAGCCGGCGTTCATGGTGGCGGGCGCCGCGGCCGTGAGCTACCTCTCCGTCGAGATCGGGTACGTCCTCGCGGTGCCGGTCGCCGTGCTCGTCGGAGCGGCACTCGGTCTCGCCGTCGAGCGCACGACGATCCGCCCGATGATCGGCAAGCCGGTCTTCGTGATCGCCATCATCACTCTCGGTGTGGACGTGGTCGTACGAGTGTTCGTCAACGCGTTGATCGGCACGGACGTGCGGCAACTGGGCGACCCCTGGGGGCTGGAGACGGTTTCGCTGCTCGGCGTGGCGGTGCAGCAGCGCTTCGTCGCGTCGTTCGTCGTCACCGGGCTCGTCGTGGCGGCACTGTTCGCATTCCTCCGCTTGACCCGTTATGGCCTGGCCATGCGTGCGGTCGCGCTCGACCAGGAGGCCTCGATGGCGCAAGGAGTGTCTGTCGGCAAGGTCTTCGCGCTGTCCTGGGCACTGGCCGGGGGACTGGCCGCAGTCGCGGGCGCCTTTGTCGGGACGGGTTCCGGCATCGACCAGACGACCTACATCGTGGCGTTCGCGGCTCTGCCGGCGATCATCCTCGGGGGCATCGACTCCATTGGTGGCGCCGTCGTCGGCGGGCTCGGCGTCGGGCTCGTGCAGTCCCTGGTCGCGGCGTACCAGCCCGACGTCGCGCCATGGCTGGGCTCGAACTTCCAGGTGGTCACGCCCTACCTGTTGATGCTCGCCGTGCTGCTCATACGGCCGTACGGACTGTTCGGGACACCGGAGGTCGAGCGCGTATGACCACGACACTGCCCACCAGCCGCGAGACTCCGCGCACCACGGGCGTCATGCCGACACGTCGACGAAGCAGGTCGCTGCGCGGTCGGCCGGGGATGTTCACCTCGTACGCGCAGGAGCTCCGCCTGTTCAACACCCGGCCGAAGCGGATCTGGGTTCGCCTGATCGTTCTCGGTGCGTTGGTCGTACCGTTCGCCGTCGCCGACGAGTGGCTGCGGTTGCTGGCGGTCGGATACGTCGCGGCGATCGGCGCCATCGGGCTCAACCTCGTCACGGGATACGCCGGGCAGGTGACGCTCGGACACGCGTTCTTCATCGGGGTCGGCGCCTACACGGCCGCAGTCATCAGCGGCGACCCGGACGGCCGCACGCTCGGACTCGGCATCACGTTCCTGCCCATCTGGCTGCTCGCCGCAGGTGTCGTGGCAGGGCTGTGCGGCCTGCTCGTCGCGCCGTTGGCCGTACGGCTGCGCGGCCTGTATCTCGCCGTCGTCACTCTCGGGCTCGTGTTCCTGGGTGAGCACATCTTCAAGACGTGGGACGCGGTCACCGGGGGCCCGGGTGTCGGCCGGCCCGCGGCCGTGCCATCGCTGTTCGGCTTCGAGCTCGACCGGGACGGTCCGGTCTTCAGCGCGATGCAGCAGATGTACCTGCTCATGCTCGCGCTGCTGGTCATCTTCGCCGTGCTCGCCCGAAATCTCGTGCGTTCCAAGGTCGGCCGCGCCTTCGCCGCCGTACGCGACCGCGACATCGCGGCGGAGATCATGGGCGTCGGGCTGACGAAGCACAAGGCGCTTGCGTTCGTCGTGTCGTCCTTCTACGCAGGCTGCGCAGGCGCGCTGCTCTACACGGTGACCGGGTTCTTCGACCCCGGTTCGTTCAACCTGCTGCTGTCCGTGCAGTTCATCGCCATGGTGCTGATCGGCGGCGTCGCGACGATCTCGGGTTCCATCATGGGCGCGCTGTTCATCACGCTGCTCCCACGCCTCGTCCAGGAGCTTCCGTCGCTGCTGCCTGCGGTGAGCTCGTCGCCGACCGAATTCCCGAACGTGTTCCAGGTCGAGTCACTGTTGTACGGCCTGCTCATCATCGGATTCCTCATCTTCGAGCCACGCGGACTGTTCGGCATCTGGATCCGCATCCGCAGCTATTGGAAGGCATGGCCCTTCACCTACTGACCGGGAGGACGATCATGACCACACGAGGAAAGACCACTGTAGCCGTGCTGTTGGCCGTGGGCTTCGCGCTGACGGCGTGCCGGGTGGAGGGAGACGGCAGCGAGGCGAGCCAGGACGGGGGTGGTGTCCAGACCGACGTCGGCGTCACGTCCGATCCGTGCCCCGAGGCGGTCAACGCCGACAACGGCTGCATCTATCTCGGCACCATCTCCGACCTCACCGAAGGACCGTTCGCCCCGCTCGCCGTCCCGATCGTCGCCGCCCAGGAGGCGTTCTGGCAGCGGGTCAACGAGCAAGGCGGCATCGGCGGGTACGACATCGACGTGACGACGAACGTCCGCGACAACAAGTACAACCCTGAGGTGCACAACCAGGCATACCAGGAGATCAAGGGGGAGGTCCTGGCCCTGGCTCAGACCCTTGGCTCGCCGACGACGGCGGCCATTCTCGACGACATGAAGGCGAGCGACATCGTCGCGGCCCCGGCCGCTTGGACGTCGGCGTACGAGTTCGAGGACGTGATCCTCGAGTCCGGCACCAACTACTGCTTCGAGGCGATGAACTCCGTCGACTGGGCGGTGCGCGAGTTCGACGCCCAGACGGTCATGGCTGTTCATTACCCCGGTGACTACGGCGGCGATGCTGCGGCCGGTGTGGACGCAGCTGCCCAGGCACTCGGCATCGAGTACTCCGGCGTTGAGACCGGGCAGGGCACCACCAATCAGGGCACCGCCATCCAGGCGATCCTCACCCAGCAGCCGGACGTGGTGTTCGTGACCACCGGCCCGGGGGACGCCGCGGCGATCATCGGGCAGACGGCCGCTGGTGGTTTCCGCGGCACGTTCGTGGGCACCAGCCCGACATGGAACCCGGCGCTGCTGGACAGCCCGGCCGCACCGGCGCTCAAGGCGGCGTATTTCCAGTCCGGACCGTGGGCCCCCTTCGGTGGGGACACTCCGGGCCACGAGGCAATGCGGGAGGCGCTCGGGGAGGTGACGCCCAGCGACGGCCACACCGCCGGCTGGATCTGGTCGTACCCGATGAAGGCCGCGCTCGAGGCCGCGGTCGACAACGGCGACCTCACCCGCGCGGGTCTGCTCGAGGCGGTCACGGGTCTGGAAACGGTCGACTACGAGGGCATGCTGCCCGAGGCTGCGGGCAACTTCGCCGGTGAGCCCGGTGACGCGGCGTTCCGGCAGAGCGTCATCTCCAAGGTGGACGAGGCGGCCCCGACCGGTGTGAGCGTCGTCGAGGATTTCTTCGCGAGCGAGGCCGCGGAGGCGCACGAGTTCTCGGGCCCTTGCTTCTAGCGGATATGGCCGAGGGTCGCCCTGCGGCAACTGGGTCTGCGCTGGGCGACCCTCAACCGCCGACTGACGTGCGAACGGCGTCGGTCCGGCTCGTGTCCTGCCGCCGCTGGGGTGGCGGATCCACGGCCGTGTCCCGTCGAGCGAGCCCCAGGATGCGGATGCTCTCGAGCGCAAGGTGGAGCTCGCCGACGTCGGCCGGCCTGGTGAAGTCTCGGCCGGTCAGGGTCTCCACCCGTCGCAACCGATAGTGCACCGTGTTGCGGTGCATGTGCATCCGCGCCGCAGTGGCCGAGGCCGACCCGTGCTCGGCGAACCATGCTCGCATGGTGTCCAGCAGAGCCTTGCGATCGGGTGCCGGAAGGGCCAGGACCGGCCCGAGGACCGCGTCGGCGATGTTGCGTGCCAGCTCGGGGACGCTCGCCAGCAGGACGGCGATCGGCTGCTGTTCGTATCGGAAGAGCTCGGAGGTTCCGGGCGTCGCGGCTGCACATGCGACCTGCGCCTGACGGAGCGCCGCGGCGGACTTGTCGAGCTGTGTGTAGGTCTCGCTCACGCCGACCCGCCCACGAGCCAGCGGAGCGATCTGCTGACAGATCTTCGTGACGGCGGACGGCGCACGAACCGCGACCACTCCGACCTGCCGCGCGGTCTCGAGCCGCCAGGCCGACGCAACGTCATGTCGCCGCAACGCGACCTCCACGCCAGGCAATGCCTCGTCGCCGGCCCGTCGCGTCTCGGCGGCGACGACGACGAAGGTGCCCTCGTGCGGCAGCTTCAGCATCGCGGCGCATTCCCATACGCGCGAGCCGTCGCCCAGACTCCCGTCGAGCAGGCTGGTGAGCACGGCGTTACGAACCTGCAAGTTGTGGCCGGCCTGATCGGCGATCGTCTCCCGGTATGCTTCGATCAGTGCTTCCGAGTAGTCGTCGATGATCGTCCAGACGTCTCCCGCCGTTCGAAACAGCGCCTCTCGGGCGGCGTCGTTGTCCTCGGCATGTGCGACCAGTGTGTCCCAGACGTACCGGCCACCGACACGGTAGGCATGCAGGATCGCCGGCAGCGGGACACCCTGCTCCGCCCGACGCCGCCCGGTTGCTCGGGCGGCGTCGACATCGAGTGGAGCATCTCCGGCGAGCTGGGTCAGGATGTGTCTGAGGTTGTTGCGGCAAGACTCCCACAGATCGTCGGCCGGCACCCCGTCCGCACGACGGTAATGGCCCTCGGCGCGGCGGATGCGGTCGGCAAGCTCGCGGGCCAGATCGTCGACCATGGTCAACAGCCGGCGGCTGAGCGTCCGCACGCTCGGCTCGTCCGAAGCCCTGAGCCGGCTCATGACCGCAGCATAAGCCCGGGACGCACTGTTGTGCTCACGCACAACTCATCGGCGGTCAGTCCGATGCCGCCGGACATCGACCGCCGCCGATCTCGTCGCCGACGATACAGCGATGAACCTTGCGTCGAACCTCGTGAAGACCACGACCGCGCACCCCGACCGCGTCGCAGTGCGCATCGGTGATGCGACGACCACGTTCGGCGAGCTCGACCACGCCAGCGCCCGGCTCGCCGGAGTACTTCAGGAGCGTGGTGTCAAGCCGGGTGACCGGGTCGCGATCATGCTGCCGAACCTGCCGGTCTTCGCGAATGTCTACTACGGCGTGCTGCGCGCCGGCGGCGTCATCGTCCCGATGAACCCTCTGCTGAAAGCGCGCGAGGTCGCCTACTACCTCGACGACTCCGGCGCCAGGCTGATCTTCGCCTGGCAGGCTGTCCTGGACGAGGCGGGCAAAGGCGCGCAGAACGTGGCCGCCGAGGTGATCGCCGTGGACCAGGCCACCTTCTCCGACGTTCTCGCCGAGACGAGTCCACAGCCTGACGTTGCCGATCGGGACGACGGCGACACGGCTGTGATCCTCTACACCTCGGGCACGACCGGGCAGCCGAAGGGCGCCGAGCTGACCCACGCCAACCTCATGCGAAACGTGGATGTGCTCTGCGCCGACCTGCTTCAGCTGACATCCGATGATGTGATCTTCGGCGGGCTGCCGCTGTTCCATTCGTTCGGGCAGACGTGCACGCTCAACGCGGCGGTGAGGTCGGGCGCGTGCCTGACGCTCCTGCCGCGGTTCGATCCGGGCCAGGCACTGGAGATCCTGTCCGGGCACCGGGCGACGGTCTTCGCGGGTGTGCCGACGATGTACGGCGCGCTGCTCGCCCAGCCGGACAAGGCGGCGTACGACGTGTCCGCGCTGCGGGTCTGCGTGTCCGGCGGCGCCGCGATGCCGGTCGAGGTGCTGCGCGGCTTCGAGCGGGCGTTCGGATGCAAGGTGCTGGAGGGTTACGGCCTGTCCGAGACGTCACCGGTGGCATCGTTCAACCACCCGGATCGGGAACGCAAGCCCGGCTCGATCGGAACCCCTATCCGCGGCGTGGAGATGCGTGTCGTCGACGATCGTGGCCACGAGGTCCAACCGGGTGCGGTCGGCGAGATCGTGATCCGCGGCCACAACATCATGAAGGGTTACTGGCAACGCCCGGAGGAGACGTCCGCGGCGATTCCCGACGGGTGGTTCCGAAGCGGCGACATGGGCCGGGTCGACGAGGACGGCTACTTCGCCATCGTCGACCGGAAGAAGGACCTGATCATCCGCGGTGGCTTCAACGTGTACCCGCGGGAGATCGAGGAGGTCCTGTACGAGCACCCAGCCGTGGCCGAGGCCGCAGTCATCGGCGTGCCGCACCCGCACCTCGGTGAGGAGGTGGCCGCCGCCGTGGCGCTCAAGGTCGGCTCCACCGTGACTCCCGACCAACTCCGCGAGCACGTCAAGGGACAACTCGCGGCGTACAAGTACCCCCGCAGGGTGTGGATCGTCGATGCACTGCCGAAGGGCCCCACCGGCAAGATCCTCAAGCGGGCGATCATCCCGCCGGACGACGAGCACGACGGATGAGCTCGCCATCGTCGGCCATCCCCGGTGACGTCACACCTGCGCCCGCCGGGCCCGAAGAGGTCGCCGACCAGGCCGCCCCGTTGGACGCCCTGCTCATCGACGCCGCCCTGGGCCCACTGCGCAGGTTCGTCCCCAACACCTCGACGGCCAGGTTCGCAGCAGGCCTCGCCCGGCGTCCGCGCACGACCGGCAGGCGGCTGCGCGACCTGGTCGGAGAGTTCGCCAAGGTCGGTGCCGGCACGTCGACGCTCGCGCCGCCGCCGCAGGACCGCCGGTTCACCGACCCGGCATGGGCCGAGAACCCGATCCTGCGCCGCTTGGTGCAGGTCTATCTCGCCACCGGGGAGACCGCCGGGCGGCTCGTCGCCGACGCCGGCCTGTGCGGGCGTGACGAGCAGCGGGTGCGCTTCCTCGTCGACAACGTCGTCGAGGCGATGTCGCCCACAACATGCCGGTGGTGAACCCGGCGTCGGCGAAGGCGGTCATCGACACCGCCGGGCTGAGCCTGCTGCGCGGCGGGTTCAGCCTGGTGCGCGACCTTGCCTCGGCGCCGCGGGTGCCGCAGATGGTCGACTCCGCGTCCTTCCAGGTGGGCCGCAACATCGCGATGACACCGGGTGCCGTTGTCCTCCGCACCGAGCAGTTGGAACTGATCCAGTACCGGCCGCAGACCGACCAGGTATGCGAGGTGCCCCTGCTGATCGCGCCCCCGACGATCAACAAATACTACGCACTCGACCTGGCGCCCGGCCGCAGCCTGGTGGAGTACCTCGTCCAGAACGGCCAGCAGGTGTTCGTCATCTCCTGGCGCAATCCGGACGCACGACACGCCGGCTGGGGATGGACACGTACGTGCAGGCCGTGCTCGACGCGCTGGACGAGGTCCAACGGTTCTGCGCAATCGACCGCGCCGTCGTGTTCGGCTTCTGCTCCGGCGGCATCATCGCGAGTCTCGCCGCCGCCTACCTCGCCGGCACCGGACAGCAGACCAGGCTGGCGGCGCTCGGCCTCGGCGTTACCGTGCTCGACTTCGCCGACGCCGGCTTTTCACGCGCTCTGGTCGACCGACGCCTCGCAGGCGCGGCGAAGGCGAAGTCCCGACGCCGGGGATACCTGGACGAACGAGACCTGGCGGAGGTGTTCGCCTGGCTGCGTCCCGGCGACCTGGTCTGGCACTACTGGGTCAACAACTACCTGCTGGGCCGGAAGCCACCGGCGTTCGACATCCTGTTCTGGAACGCCGACACGACGCGGATGAGCGCAGCGCTGCACGCCGATTTCGTCGACCTGGCGATGGAGGACCGGCTCGTCAGACCGGCTGTGATGACGGTGCGCGGCGTCCCTGTCGACCTGTCCCACGTCGGTGTCGACACCTACGTCCTGGCCGGGATCGCCGACCATCTGACCCCGTGGCCGAACTGCTACCGCGCCACTCAGCTGTTGGGGGGCGAGAGCAGGTTCGTCCTGTCCACGAGCGGTCATATCGCGGCGTTGGTCAACCCGCCGGGCAAGCCGAAGGCCGGCTACCGGCTGAATCCGGACCACGCCGCGGACCCGGACACTTGGCTGAAGGGCGCCGAGACCCGGGACGGCAGCTGGTGGCCGGACGTCGTCGCCTGGCTGGCCGAGCGCTGCGGAGCACAGAAGAAGTCACCCAGCCGGCTGGGTGACCGGCGCCGCCGGCCGCTGGTCGACGCGCCTGGCACATACGTCCTCGACCGCTGAGGGAGACGCGATGGACGAAGATATCGGCCGTTCTTTGGGCACGGACTATTTCCGGATCGCCGACCAGCTGAGTCCGGAGGAGGTGAGCTACTGGCGGCGCACCCGCGACTTCGTCGACGACGAGGTGCTGCCGGTCATCAACGACCACTGGGAACGGGCGGATTTCCCGTGGCCGCTGATCGAGGCCTTGGCCAAGCTCGGAATCATCGGGGACGGCATCGAGGGGTACGGCTGCCCGCCCATGAGCCCGATCGCGTGCGGCCTCGTGCACATGGAGGTCAACCGCGGCGACGGCAGCCTCGGCACGTTCCTCGGCGTCCAGGCCGGCCTGGCGATGCAGTCGATCGCCATGCTCGGCTCGGAGGAGCAGAAGCAGCGTTGGCTGCCCGAAATGGCCCGGCTGGCGACGATCGGCGCATTCGCTCTTACCGAGCCCCTGCACGGATCGGACTCCGTCTCGCTGGAGACGTCCGCTCGACGGGACGGCGACGGGTGGGTGCTCAACGGAACGAAGAAATGGATCGGCAACGGCACCATCGCCGACGTCGTCGTGGTCTGGGCACGCGACATCGAGGACGGTCAGGTCAAGGGATTCCTCGTCGAGAAGGGTGCTCCCGGGTATGACGCGGCGCGGATCGAAGGCAAGGGGTCACTGCGTGCGGTGTGGCAGGCACAGATCGCCTTGACCGACGTACGCATTCCCGAGGAAGCCCGGCTCCCGGGCGCACGGAGCTTCAAGGACACCGCCCGGGTACTCGCCGGGACTCGTAACACGGTGGCCTGGGCGGCGCTGGGCCACGCCACCGCGGCGTACGAGATCGCGGTCGCGTACTGCCGACAGCGGCAGCAGTTCGGCAAGACACTCGTGAGCTTCCAGATCGTGCAGGACCGGCTGGTGAAGATGCTCGCAGAGGTCTGCTCTATGCAGCTCTACTGCCTGCGGCTGGCCCGGCTCATCGAGGAAGGCCGGTTGACCGACACGATCGCGGCGCTCGCGAAGATGAACAACACCCGGAAGGCTCGCCAGGTCATCGCCGAGGCGCGGGACCTGCTCGGAGGCAATGGCATCCTGCTGGACTTCCACGTCATGCGGCACATGGCCGACATCGAGGCGATTCACACCTTCGAAGGCACCGAGACGATCCAGAC
>DASRTE010000057.1:0-53730 GCA_035656095.1 Jiangellaceae bacterium | reverse complement strand
GATCTCGTCGCGGACGACGTCGTAGGCGACCGTGCCCGCCTGCATGAGGTTCAGGACGCCGGCCCGGTCGAGTGGGGCGTCGAGAACGTGCGGCTGGTTGCACGCCGACGTCGAACCGTCCTGGCAGCAGGTGGACTGGCCCTTCTCCTGGTTGACCATCTCGCACTGCGTCCAGCCGCTCCACGGTACGTAGAAGCGGGAGACGCTGACCGATGTGGCGGCCCAGCACCATTGCGTCTGCTGCTGGAACTGCATGGTGAACTCGAGGCGGGCCCAGGCGGGGATGAGTTTCCACCAGCGGCGGATCGCCGTCTCCCATACGCTCCTGGCGACGAGCGATTCGCCGAGCACGACGTCGTCGCCCTTGCGGTAGGGCCGCAGGTCCGCAGGTTCGACACCATGCTCGTGTGCCACCTCAGCGACGAGCCGTTCGGGCACGAGCGAAATCGGCACACGACTGGTCTTCAGGACGCTGGCCATCCGTCCCCCTTGGGACTGTCGGGCATACCTCCTTGCCACGTACAGAGTCGGCGAAAGGTTCGCAGATACTCCTCGCCGCCGATGTCGGCACCGTGATCCATGCTGGGCGCATGACCCATCTGATCGCCCTGCCCGACGGCCGTACCATCGCCGTCGACGACCAGGGCAGCTCCGACGGCGCCGTCGTCGTCTTCCTGCATGCAGCTCCAGGATCACGACGCCTCGACCCCGACCCGGAGGCGACCGCCGAGGCCGGCGTCCGCCTGCTGACCCTGGACCGGCCCGGTTACGGGGCGTCGTCGCCGGTCACCGAGGCCGTGCCCACCATCGACAGCATCGCGGACGACCTCGCGCGTGCGCTCTCCACGTTCGACGTCGGTCCGGCCGCGATCGTGGGCTGGTCGGCGGGCGGTCGGGTGGCTCTCGCCGTGGCGGCACGACACCCGCATTTGGTCCGGTCGGTGGGCGTCGTCGCTACCCCGGCGCCCGACGAGGCCGTGCCGTGGGTCCCCGAGCAGTTCCGCGCGATGACGCCCGGCGTTCGTGCCGATCCGGCCGGCGCGGTTCCCATGCTCGCGGGCGCTTTCGCCGCCTTCGTGGATGCCCCCGACCAGGCTGTCGAGTCGGTGACGGGCGGACCAGCCGACGACGTCGTGCTGGCCGACCCGGCTCCTCGAGACCGGCTGGTGGCGATGCTCGCCGAGGCGTTCCGGGCCGGCGCCGAAGGTGCCGCGGCGGACGTGATCGCCCTGAACGTCGTTCCCGACGACGTCCAACTTCGCGAGATCGCGGTGGCGGTGGGTGCTCCGGTCTCGCTCTTCTACGGCGACGCCGACGCGGTAGCCGGGCCCGAGCACGGCCGCTGGTGGGAGCGGTCGATCCCCGATTCAGCGCTCCACGTCATTCCCGGTGCGGGGCACCTGGTCGCACTGACGGCCTGGCACGACATCCTCGCCGCGGTGACCACCTGAGTCGATCTCGCTTAGAGGTCGGGGGTGGGGCCCGGCACGGGCTCGGGCCCCGGTCCGGGCTGGGGCGGCATCGGACCGGGTTCGGGGGTCGGCGCCGACGGCACCGGACGCTCGGGGGCGGGGCCAGGGGGAATCGGCTCGGATGGCCCGGGCTGCGGCGTGGGTTCCGGGTCAGGAGGGCGCGGTTCGTCGGGCGGAAGCGGCGGGTACGGAGTCGTCATGCGCGTCCCCTTCCCGTCGGCGATGCTGACAAACACGGCCTCTCCCCTCCACGGGTGCTCGCTCGGGTTACGGTCGTCTGCGTGAGCACGTCGATCGCCGAGCCGCAGCGGCTCGGGCCGTACCGCCTCGTCGAGCGGCTGGGCGAAGGTGGCATGGGAGTCGTGCACCTCGCCGTCGGCCCCACCGGCGACCTGGTCGCGGTCAAGGTGCTCCGTCCGTGGCTGGTCGGCGGCCGTGACGGCCGCATGCGGTTCGGCCGTGAGGTCGCGACTCTGCGCCGGGTGCGTGGCGCCCGGGTCGCCGAGGTCGTCGACGCCGACGTCGAGGGCGACCCTCCCTACGTCGTGACGCGGTACGTTCGAGGCACGCCGCTGGACCGTGTGGTCGCGGATCACGGGTCACTACAGGCAGGGGCCGTGGCGAGGCTGGCGACCGGTCTGGCGGAGTCGCTCGCCAGCGTTCACGCCGCCGGTGTGGTGCACCGCGACGTCAAGCCGGGCAACGTCCTCATGACCGACACCGGGCCGGTCCTCATCGACTTCGGATTGGCCAGGGCCGTCGACGAGACGCGGCTCACCGCCACCGGGATGGTCATCGGGACTCCGGGTTACCTCGCGCCCGAGACGGTCGACGGCGAGGAGCCCACGCCTGCGACCGACGTCCACGGCTGGGCCGCGACGGTGGCCTTCGCGGCCACAGGGCGGGCACCGTACGGCACCGGCCCGGACGCCGCCGTGCTCGACCGTATCCGGCGCGGGCAGCACGACCTCACCGGCGTCGAACCCGACCTGGCCGCGCTGCTCGATCGGGCGCTCGCCGTCGAGCCGCAGCGGCGCCCCACGGTCGCCGAGATCCACAACCGGCTCGCCGGACCAGACCCGGACGTCACGTCGGTGCAGATGGCCGCCCCCGTGACGGCTCCGGTTCCGCTCCCTGCCGTGTCCACGCGGGTGGACCTGCAGGTGAATCCGGCGACCCCGCCGGCCGTCCCGTCGTCGGCCCCGGTCGTCCCGGTTCCAACCGCACCCGCCGAGTCGGCCAGCCGGTCCGCCGTGGCGGTGCCGCTGGCACAGCGCGCCCAGCCCTCACGGCCCAGTAGGGCGCCGGCTGGGCGGCCGGTCGGCGAGCCCGCATCACCGGGCATGGCGCGCCCGCTGCGGGAATGGCCCGCTCGCGTGGCCGTGGCCGCCGCCGCACTGACGATGGTGATGCTGTTCGGCGTGGCTCCATACGTCGGAGCCCTGGTGCTGTTCGCGGTGACGGTCGTCGCCCGCACGGCCTGGAGGACGCGATGGCGGCTCAACGAGCGCCGGCTCGCCCGAGGCACGCAGCGCGGCGACCGGTGGGTCACGGCGATCGGGTCGCCGTGGGACTTCGTCGTCGTATCTGTCCCCGCGCTCGTGCAGACGGCCTGGGTGTGCCTGTGCGGGTTCGTGCTCGGGGCAGCGGTCGAACTGTCCGACCAGTCCAGCCCGCGGCTCCCTTATCTTGCCGGCGGAGCGGTCGCACTCCTGCTGATCTGGCTCGGACCGGGAACGGCACGGGTCCGGTACGGGGTTCGTCTGCTGGCCGGGCCGTTGGACCGCGACGCCCGGTGGGCCTGGTCGGTCGCCGGTCTCTTCCTGGCCCTGTCCTGGGTGCTCGTGCTCTGGTGGGACGCCTACGGCACGTCGTGGTTCCCGGGCACCGGGCCTCCCAACCCGCTTGGTATCTGACGCCTGGCACACCGACATCGGTCGGTGCGCGCCACCGCCCGGACAGCGCTTAGCATGCGACCGTTCTACTGCCATTCCGGACGGAGTCACCGTGCGTCTGCGCCTCTCGCCCCGCGACAACGCGTTCTACGATCTGTTCGCCGCGTCCGCACAGAACATCCGGGAGGGTGTACGCCTGCTCGCCGAGGCCCTGGCCGACGATGCCGACCGCGTCGCCGTCGCCCAGGCCCTCAAGGAGATCGAGCACAAGGGCGATGAGCACACCCACGAGATCATCCGCCGGGTCAACTCGACCTTCGTGACGCCCTTCGACCGGGAGGACATCTACCGGCTCGCATCTGGACTCGACGACGTCCTGGACGACGTGGAGGCTGTCGCCGACCTGCTCGTGCTCTACCGAATCGGCTACCTGCCCACCGACGTGGGTGACATGGTCGACGTCCTCGACCGCGCCGCGGAGCTCACGGCCGAGGCGATGCCGAGGCTGCGCACGATGGGTGACCTGGAGGACTACTGGATCGAGGTGAACCGCCTGGAGAACCAGGCGGACAGGGACTACCGGCGGTTGGTCGCCCGTATCTTCTCGGGTGAGTACGACGCGTTGACTGCGCACAAGCTGAAGGACGTCGTGGACACGTTGGAGTCCGCGGTCGATGGTTTCGAGCACGTGGCGAACATCGTCGAGCAGATTGCGCTCAAGGAGTCCTGACCCTTGGAGCTCGTGCTCATGGTCGCGGTCATCGTGGTCGCGCTCTCATTCGACTACACGAACGGTTTTCACGACGCGGCCAACGCGATTGCCACCTCGGTGTCCACCCGCGCGCTCACGCCGCGAGCCGCGCTCATCATGGCGGCGCTGATGAACCTGCTCGGTGCGTTCCTCGGCACCGGCGTCGCGCAGACGGTGGGGTCGGGAATCGTTGAGTTGCCCGAGGCGACGGCGAGTCTCGTGGTCGTGCTGGCCGCGCTGCTGGGCGCGATCTCGTGGAACCTCATCACCTGGTGGTTCGGTCTTCCGTCGTCGTCCTCACACGCACTCATCGGTGGACTGATCGGTGCCACGCTGGCGTCAGTGGGCATCGTCAAATGGGCCGGGGTGGTCGAGAAGGTCCTCATCCCGATGGTCGTGTCCCCGGTCGTGGGGTTCCTGATCGCGTACCTGCTCATGACGGGGATCCTCTGGGCCTTCCGGCGGGCCAACCCGGGCAGGGTCAACCGGGGGTTCCGGATCGCCCAGACGTTCAGCGCCGCTGCGATGGCACTCGGCCACGGCCTGCAGGACGCCCAGAAGACCATGGGCGTCATCACCCTGGCCCTCGTCGTGGGGGGCTACCTGCCCACCTTCGAGGTCCCATGGTGGGTGATCGTGCTGGCGGCGACGGCACTGGCAGCCGGCACGTACGCCGGCGGGTGGCGGATCATGCGCACGCTCGGGCGCCGGATCGTCCACCTCGACCCGCCGCGAGGCTTCGCGGCTGAGACCACCGCCGCGAGCGTTCTCTACACGACAGCCTTCGTCTTCCAAGCCCCGATCTCCACGACCCAGACGATCACCTCGGCCGTCGTGGGCGTCGGGGCGACGAAGCGGCTCTCCGCGGTTCGATGGGGCGTCGCGGGCAACATCGTCACCGCGTGGGTGCTGACGATCCCGATGGCCGGGCTGGTCGCCGCCCTCTGCTACTGGCTGCTCCGCCTCTTCCCGGCGTTGTGAAAGCGCCGGCAGCCCGCCCGAGTTGTCAGTGTGAGATCAGGCTCGGCGCTGGCAGCGTGATCACCTGTGCTGCGGCACAGCAACCGTCGGACTGCGCCTGGCCGGACTCGTCGAACAGGCCCGACCCGCCACACACACCGGTCTCGGGTAGCTGGAGGTCCACCCGCGCAGCGGCCTCGCGGTCGCCGGCGATCTCGGCGACGACGCTGCGGACCTGTTCGTAGCCGGTGAGCGCGAGGAACGTCGGCGCCCGGCCGTAGCTCTTCATGCCGACCAGGTAGAAGCCCCGTTCCGGATGGGCGAGTTCCGCGGCGCCGTGCGGCGGGACGGAGCCACAGGAGTGCACGTTCGGGTCGATGAGAGGCGCCAGGGCGACCGGTGCCTGTAGTGAAGCGTCGAGGTCCAGCCGGATCTCCGACAGCCATGACAGGTCGGGGCGGAACCCGGTGAGGACGACGACCTCGTCGAGGTCGTCCACCCGCCGATTGTCATCGGACATCAGCGTCAGGGTGCCGGTGCTCCGCTCGACGGCTGCGGTGCGGAATCCTGTGACGACGTCGACATTGCCGTCCTCGACGGCAGCCCGCGCCCGCTGGCCCAGTGCCCCTCGGGCGGCGAGGGCATCGGCCTGCCCGCCACCGAACACGTTGCCCACCTGGCCGCGACGCAACACCCAGGTCACGTGGGTCGAAGGACCGGGCGACAGGCTCGTGAGCGTGACGAGGGCGGTCAGCGCCGAGTGTCCGGAACCGACCACGGCGACATGCCTTCCCCGATATCGGGATGCCACGCGCTCGTCGGCGAGGTCGGGTACGCGGTAGGTGATGCGGTCCGCCGCCGCGTGCTCGCCGATCGCCGGCAGCCCGTCGCCTCCGAGCGGGTTCGGGGTCCCCCAGGTCCCGGACGCGTCGATCACGGCGCGGGCAGTGATCCGTCCCTCGATTCCGTCGGCGCCGAGCGTATGGACGGTGAGCGGCTCCGACTCGCGGCCGGCGTCGACGATGCGGTCGCGCCCGCGGCGAGCCACTCCGACCACGCGCGTGCCGAGCCGAACCCGTTCACCCAACGTCTTCGCCAGCGGCTCCAGGTAGCGTTCCGCCCAGTCCTCGCCGGTGGGGTACAACGCCGGGTCCGGCCGATCCCAGCCCGCGCTCTCCAGCAGCCTGGCGGCGGCGTCGTCGATCAGTTCGCCCCACGGCGAGAACAGCCGCACGTGCCGCCACTGCCAGACAGCGGCACCCACCTGATCGCCGGCCTCGAGGACGACCGGATCCAGGCCGCGTTCCACCAGGTGTGCCGCCGCTGCCAGCCCCGCCGGGCCGGCACCCACGACGACGACCGGCACTCCACTGTCCATCAAGATCCCTTCATCGACCGTCATCGATTGACGTCCACGAGACTGTATCGACCATCATCGATGGACGCAACCATCGATGATGGTCGATAATTCCGGTCATGACGACTGCGCTCTCCCTGACCCCGACGCTCGCGGAAGCGGACGCGACGACCTACGCCGAGTGGTTCGCCTGCCTGGCCGACCCCACCAGGGTGCGTGTGCTGCACGTCGTGGCGACGGCGGGTGGAGAGACGACGGTGGGGCACCTCGCCCAGGCGGTCGGGATCAGCCAGTCCACCTGTTCGCACCACGTGCGCAAGCTCGCCGACGTCGGCTACGTCCACCTGCGCAGAGACGGCACAGCCACTCGGGTTTCGGTCAACCAGGCGTGCTGTACCGGGCTGCCACACGCCGCCGACGCAGTGATGGGCGCCCTGTCAGCACGTCCGAGCGGCCCGGAAGACCTGCCCACAGACGTGACAATGCGCACGCTTCGTGCGGGCGACTGGCCGGCGGTGCGAGCCATCTACGGCGAGGGCATCGCCACCCGCAACGCCACCTTCGAGACGTCCGTGCCCGGTCGGGCGGCACTCGAGAGTGCATGGCTGCCCGGCCACCGCTGGGTCGCGGAGATCGATGGGACGGTTGCCGGCTGGGCCACCATCACCAGGGTGTCGAGCCGTGCGTGCTACGCGGGCGTCGGCGAGACCTCGGTCTACGTCGGCGAGGGTTTCCGCGGCCGTGGTGTCGGCACCGCATTGCTGCACCGCCAGGTCACCGCCGCCGACGCCGGCGAGCTCTGGACACTGCAGACTTCGATCTTCCCCGAGAACAGGGCCAGCCTCACGCTGCACCACTCAGCCGGCTTCCGCACCATCGGGGTCCGCGAACGCATCGCCCGCCTCGACGGCGTCTGGCGGGACACGATCCTGCTCGAGCGCCGCAGCTCATGACCAGCAGTCCGCGCCCGCCAGGCGTAAGAGCTGTGTCACCCGAGATGGTCCTAGGGGTGTCGGCCTGGGGTGGCTGTGGCGGGGCGGCCGAGAAGGGGGATGGCGATGAGCATGGCCAAGGCGGCGTAGCCGAACGCGGCGGTGGGTGAGACGAGGGTCCAGAGCAGGCCGGCGATGGCGCTGGCTGCGAGGTTGCCCAAGCTTTGGATGGCGGCGAGTAGCCAGGAACGCAGAGCCGCGCAGGTGGGTGGGAGCGTGGTTGGCGATGGCGGCGTGTTCGGCGGTCTCCACGCAGCCGATTGCGGCGCCGGCGGCAATGAACGGCAATGTCAGGACGATCCATGCACCAGGGAGCCTTGACAGCCTCATCTATGACAGCAACTATTGATTCAAAATTTACTGAACTACTTTGGCGGGCGGCGATCATGCCGGTGAGTGGCCAGCAGGGCGCGGACGTGCTGGCCCACCGTGCCCGCGTCCACGCGGCGCTGGGCGAACCGTCCAGGCTGGCCGTCGTCGACCGACTGGTTCTCGGCGATGCGTCGCCGGGCGAGTTGGCCCGCGCTCTCGCGCTGCCGGGCAACCTGCTGGCTCACCATCTGAACGTCCTCGAGCAGGCCGGCGTCGTCCACCGGACCCGGTCGGAGGCCGACCGCCGGCGCACCTACGTCGGACTTGTTCCCGCGGCCTTGACCGCACTCGTTCCGCGGGCCACCCTGCCCGCTCCGCGGGTGGTGTTCGTGTGCAGCCACAACTCCGCCCGCTCACGGTTGGCAGCATCGCTCTGGTCGGGGAAGAGCACGGTGCCCGCATCGTCGGCCGGAACGCACCCGGCAGCCCGCCTGCATGCGGGCGCAGTGGCCG
Organism: Jiangellaceae bacterium; assembly: GCA_035656095.1. Lineage (GTDB taxonomy): Bacteria > Actinomycetota > Actinomycetes > Jiangellales > Jiangellaceae > DASRTE01. The sequence goes on along the minus strand of DASRTE010000057.1, from coordinate 45,478 downwards.
CAGCGCGCCGGCACCGGTTGCACCTCGGCGCCGGCCCTCCCGTGCACGTCAGCGGCGTGCTGCGTCCCGACGACCTGGTCGTCGCCGTGTGCGACGCCGCCCACGAACATCTCGGCGCTCGGGCGGCGGAACGGCTGCACTGGTCGGTGCCCGATCCCGTCCGGATCGGGACTGCCGAGGCCTTCGAGCACGCCGTCGTCGACCTCGCCGACCGCGTCGGTCGCCTGGCCCAGGCGGTCGAGCCCACGGGAGCGGAGACCTCCGATGAGCCAGACCTGGACCCGTCGTGACATCACCCTCGAGCAGAGCCTCGCCCTGCGGGCCGCGGCCGAACGGCTCGCCGGCGAGTTCGACGGCAGTTTCGGCACGGACACGATCGAGCGATTCCTGCACTCGAGCTACGACCAGTTCGCCGGGCGGGCAACCGTCGTCAACTTCCTGCCCCTGATGGCCGAACGGTTCGCGCGCCAGCAGTTGCGCGCGCTGGCCAAGGTCGAAGGGCTGGCCGACGACGGGCTACCCACCGTCCTGTTCCTGTGTGTGCACAACGCCGGCCGATCCCAGATGGCCATGGGCTTCTTCGAGCATCTTGCCGGTGACCGGGCCGTCGCGTGGTCGGGCGGCTCCGAACCCGGGTCGGAGGTCAACCCGGCCGCGATCGAGGCGATGCGCGAGCGGGGCATCGACATCTCCGGCGAGTTTCCCAAGCCCTGGACCGACGACGTCGTCCGCGCCGCTGATGTCGTCATCACCATGGGATGCGGGGACGCCTGCCCGATCTTCCCCGGGAAGCGGTACGAGGAGTGGACCCTCGACGATCCGTCCGGTCGGGCGGTCGAGGACGTCCGACCCATTCGTGACGAGATCGAGCGGAGGGTGCGGCGCCTGCTCGACGACCTTCGTGTGCCCGCTCGAGCCTGAGGCCGGTGGCTCAGCCGAACCGACCGGAGATGTAGTCCTCGGTGCGACTGTCCTCGGGATTGGTGAAGATCTTGCTGGTCAGGTCGTATTCGACCAGCTCGCCGAAACGATGACCCTTCGCGTCCACGTTGGCGGTGAAGAACGCCGTCCGGTCGCTGACCCGCGCGGCCTGCTGCATGTTGTGCGTCACGATGATGATCGTGAACTCCTCCACCAGGTCGCGCATGAGGTCCTCGATCTTGGACGTTGCGATCGGGTCGAGCGCGGAGCACGGCTCGTCCATGAGGATGACTTCGGGATTGGTGGCGATCGCCCTGGCGATGCAGAGGCGCTGCTGCTGGCCGCCGGAGAGAGCCAGGGCGTTCTGGTCGAGCTTGTCCTTGACCTCGTCCCACAGCGCGGCGGCGACCAGGGCGTGCTCGACCCGGTCGGCCAGACCGGGTTTCGAGAGCTTCATGCCGGTGACCTTGGGTCCGTAGGCAACGTTGTCGAAGATCGACTTCGGGAAGGGGTTGGGCTTCTGGAAGACCATGCCGACCCGGCGGCGGACCTCGATCGGGTCGACGTCCCTGGCGTAGAGGTCCTGACCGTGGAAGAGGATCCTTCCCTCGACCCGCGCGGTCGGGATCAGGTCGTTCATCCGGTCGAAGCAACGGATCACCGTCGACTTGCCGCACCCGGACGGTCCGATCAGGGCGGTGATCTCGTTGCGGCCGATCAGCATGTCGACGTCGCGGACGGCGTGGAAGTCGCCGTAGAAGATGTTGAGCTTCTCGACGACTATCAATGGGTCCAGCGGCCTCGACTCGCGCGTGCTGTGGTGCTCGTGGCCCGGCCGAGGCGGCATGACCATGGTGCCGCCCGCGGCGGACGGAGCGGTAGAGGCGTCGTTCGTGGTCGTCGCCGGAATCGTGTCCTGACCGGTCATGTCGTCTCCCGTCTCGCCGTCGGGTGTAGGCACGGTTCACCAGCGCCGCTGGTACTTGTTCCGGATGAGGATGGCCACCGAGTTCATCGCGAGCATGATGACGAGCAGCACGATGATCAAGGCGCTGGAGAGGATGATGAAGTCCTCCTGCGGCCGCTGTGCGTAGCTGTAGATCTGCATCGGCAGGGTGGTGAACCGGTCGTAGACACTGGCCGGGTTGAACGTGACGGTCAGCGCCACACCGATGATCACCAGCGGTGCTGCTTCGCCGATCGCACGGGACAGCGCGAGGATCGAACCGGTGGCGATCCCTGGCACGCTGTTCGGCAGGGTCGTCCGCCAGATCGTCTGCCAGCGGGTGGCGCCCAGGGCCAGCGAGCCGTCGCGGATCGAGTCGGGCACCGCACGGATGGCCTCGCGGCTGGAGATGATGACGACCGGCAGCACGAGCAGTGCCAAGATGATCATGCCCGCGAGCAGGACGGGCCCCAATGACAGCGGGCCGCGGACGACCAGGCCGAGGCCGAGGATCCCATAGACGACGCTGGGCACGGCCGCCAGGTTCTGGATGTTCACCTCGATCAGCCGGTTGTACCACTTCTCCGGATCGGCGTACTCCTCGAGGTAGATGGCCGACATGACGCCGAGCGGCAGGATGAGCAACGCCGTTCCCGCCATCAGCCAGAGCGTGCCGTAGATCGCCGCCTGCGCACCGGCGGTCGCCGGGCTGATCTGCGATCCCTGGTTACGGAACAGGTCGAGGTCGAGCCGCGGCCATCCCTCGAGCAGGACGTAGACCAGCAGGACGGCCAGGAAGACGATCCCGATACCCAGGCAGATCAGCAGAACGGTGCGGAAGCCGTACTCCCTCGGTGCGCGGTCGTGGCCGCGCCCGGTGAGAAGCGGCGGCGTCTGTGGCGCCGAAGGCGGCGGCGGCGGCGTCCGTTCGGTGACCGTCACTCGTACACCTCGCGGTACCGGCGGACCAGCCGAATGCTGACGAAGTTCATCAGGATCGTGATGGCGAACAGCAACGCCGCGACGGCGAACAGCGACTCGTAGCCGATCGATCCGGTCGGCTGGTCGCCGGAGGCCGCCTGCGCGATGAACCCCGTCATCGTCTGCCCGAGCTCCAGTGGGTTGAGCGAGAGATTCGCCTGGTTCCCCGCGGCCAGGGCGACGATCATGGTCTCCCCCACCGCCCGGCTGATGCCCAGCACGAACGCGGCGATGATGCCCGAGGTCGCTGCCGGGACGACGACCCTGGTCGCCACCTGCCGCTTGGTGCTGCCCAGGCCGTAGGCGCCGTCCCGCAGTGCCTGCGGCACGGCGGTCATGGCGTCCTCGGAGAGCGTGGCCACCGTCGGGATGATCATGACGCCCATGACCAGGCCCGGGCTGAGCTTGTTGAACGTGCCGACCTCGAGGAACGACTGCAGCACGTTCGGGGTGATGAACGACACGGCAAAGAAGCCGTAGACGACGGTCGGGATGCCGGCGAGCACCTCGAGTGTCGGCTTGAGCAGCCTGCGAGCACGCGGCGAGGCGTACTCGGCCAGGTAGATCGCAGCGCCGAGGCCGACCGGTATGGCCACGGCCATCGCGATCACGCTGGTGACCAACGTCGCGCTCACGAGAGGCAGGACGCCGAACTCCTGCTGGCTTTCGGCGAACAGTGCCGTCCACTCGGTACCGGTGAGGAAATCCCACACCGTCACCGACGGTTCGCGGAAGAAATCGATCGTCGGCCCGATGATGGCGACGACGATCCCGATCGTGGTGAGGATCGAGACCAACGCGGCGATGAAGAGGACGGCCTCGATCACCCGCTCGCCGTAGCGCGGCTGCGAGCGGCGCAGGGACACCCCTGCGCCGCTCGGATTCATGGTGCTGCGCACGGACGTGCTCAGCCCCCGAGGAGTTCGTCGAACTGGTCGGACAGGGTCGTCTTCTGCTCGTCGTTGAGGCCGATGAAGCCCGCGGCCCCGACGATCTCGTCGATGTTCTCGATGTAGAAGCGGACGAAGCCTTCGACCTCCGGCCGCTCGAGCGCCTCGGCCGACGGGTAGATGTACAGTTGCCGGCCCAGCGGGGAGTAGGAGCCGTCCTGGACGGTCTCGGGGCTGGGTGTGACGCAACCGCCGCCGCCGTCGACCTCCAGGGCCTTGAGCGTTTCGGTGTTCTCCTCGTAGTAGGAGTAGCCGAAGTACCCCATGGCGCCGGCTGATCCCTGGACCGCCTGGACGATCACGTTGTCGTCCTCCGAGGCCTGGTAGTCGGTCCTCGAGGCGCCCTCCTCACCGTTGATCGCGTCGGTGAAGTAGTCGAACGTACCGGAGTCTGTGCCCGGTCCGGCCAGGACGAGCGGCTCGTCCGGGAAGGACGGGTCGACCTCGTTCCAGGTGGCGATCGTCGAGTCGGGTGCCCAGATCGCGTTGAGCTGCTCGGCGGTCAGGCAGGTGGCCCAGTCGTTCTCCGCGTTCACCACGACCGTGAGCCCGTCGTTGGCGATGGAGAACTCGTCGTGTGTGACGCCGTTCTCCTCGCAGATCGCGACCTCGTCGTCGGCGATCGGACGGGACGCGTCGGAGATGTCGGTCTCTCCGGCGCAGAACTTCTCGAAGCCACCGCCGGTGCCCGACTGGCCGACCGAGACCTGTACGTCGGGCTGTTCGGCGGCGAACAGTTCGGCGGCCGCGCTGGTCAGCGGGAAGACCGTGCTGGAACCGTCGACGACCACGGAGCCGGACAGAGCCTCGGAGTCGCTTCCCTCCGTCGCAGAGGTGTTCTCGGGGTCGTTTCCGCCGCCACACGCGGCGAGGACTAGTGCTGCCGCACCTGCCACGGCGAACGGCGCAAGGCGCCGTCGAACAGAGCTGATGTTCACTTCCGGGTCCTTCCTCGGACTCTCGTTGCCCATGTGACACCGCGAACGTAGGGAGTGGAGGTGTCCGCGTGACCCGACGCGAGTGAACGAACCGTGAACGCCAATCACCTAGTGCTGGTCGTGGACCGGGCGTTGTGGTGGCCGTCACATGAACCAGCCGCGCGTCCTCCGCCTGGTATCCCGTTGTCCCGAGCAGCCCGAGTCATGGGTGGTGGCGCTCGGCGGCGACCACGGTGCCGCCGCGGTGGTGCAGCACCAGGAACTCGCCCGGGTGCAGCCGGCCGCCGGGCACATCGACGTGGGACAGTTCGGTGGCGGCCGCGATCACGTCGGGCAGGACGGGCCGGTGGGCACAGATCACGGTTGGAGCGTCCTCGGCCAGCACGGCTCTGGTGAGCCGGCCGGCGCCGTCGGGCCGGTCCAGGTGACCGTCCTCGGACAGCGCCGGTTCGAGCTCGAGCGCTGTTCCCGCCGCCTCCGCAAAGGGCCGGACGGTCTCGACACACCGGGCGGCGTCGCTGGTCACGACCCGGGTGACGCCGAGCGCGCTCAACGGCGCGATCAGGGAAACCGCATCTCGCGCGCCGTGCTCGTTCAGCGGCCGCTCCGCGTCGGGTCCGGCGGTCCACGACGAGCGTTGGAGCGCCTGGGTGTGGCGCAGCACGACGACTGGGGTCGTCCGGACCGGGCCATCGAGGAGCGCCGTGACGGGCTGCTCGTCGCGCGGATGACTGAGCCGACCCAACGCCGCCGGGGCAGGGAGGAAGGCCACTTGGTCGACCTCGGCGGTGGCTCGCCATGGCGGCGCGTCGTCGTCGGCCCGGGCGGCCCAGTAGTGGACCTGCTTCGGCAGGCCGTCGACCTGGTAGGTCTGACCCGGCAACGGTCGGCCGAGGACGACACGATGGCCGGTCTCCTCCTGAACCTCTCGCACGGCACAGGCGAGGAGATGCTCGTGACGGCCCACTTTGCCCTTGGGGAGCGACCAGTCGTCGTAGCGGGGGCGATGGACGAGGCAGATCTCGATCCCTCCTCCCGGCCCGACGTGTGGGCGCCACACCACGGCACCAGCCGCGACGATCGTCTGGGCCGCAACCGTGTCGCGCCTGCTCATCGGTCGAGCCACCGGCGCCACTTGGCTCGGCTGACCTTCGGCCACACCGTGGCGAACTCGGCACGCTTGGCGCGGACGGTGTCCCGCTCGGCGGCGTGCAGCACACCGAGCACGAATCCGGCCGACGGGTCGGTCACCTCGCCGGCCATCGCCCGCACGGCTCTGGCCGCGTCCGCAGCGTCCTGGTGAGCACCGAGGATGTCGGTGATCCGCTCGAGTTGACCGGCCAGCGCCGCGGCATCCTTGCCCAGAACGGGCGCCACCGCTTCGACGGCGTACCGCGCCCGCTTGGCCGCGATGCGGGCCGCGTGCCACTCCGCGTCCGGTGCGCCTCCCGGGCAGGCCTCGTCGGCAAGCAAAACCTCGACCTTCGTCTCGAGCCGCTTCCACGCCTTGGCGACCAATGGTGGCAGTGCCTCGCTCGCCGGCCGTTCGGCCGCCGGCGTGGTCGGCGGCGAGGCGGCCGCCATCACCAGCGACTGGTGGAGGTCGAGATACCGATCGGAGGCGAGCATGCGTCCGGCGCGCTCGCGCGCGTCGGACTTCTGTCGCCGGATGTGGTCCAGCACGCCGGCCCTGTGGTCCTCGGGCCGCTCGTCCGCGGGAAGGTCGTGCATGCGGTCCTGGAGCCGGTCGATCAGCACCTCGAGCTCGCGCAGGTCACCCAACCCGCGAGCCAGCCACGCCAACTCGTCGCGCAGCCCGTCGGCCCAAGCCCGGTCGAGCAGCGGACGGAACACGCGCAGCCCGCTGCGCAACCGCCGTGCGGCGACGCGCATCCGGTGGACGGAGTCCCAGGGCCCGTCGGGATCGCGCCGGAAGGAGATGTCAGCGGCGCGCAGGGCGATCGTGTGCCGGGCCAGGTAGGCCCTGACGGCCAGGCGTGCCGGATCGTCGGGCACCACCGTTCCTGGCTCCGGAACCTCTGGTGGTGCGGCTGCCTGCGGTCCGAGCGCGCGGACGGCCTTGGACACGAACTCGCCGCCGACGGCACCGGCGCCGGCGAGCGCATCCGCCACCTGCGAGACCAGGTCACGCGGCGTCGTGTCGCGCTCCTCCAGCTCGAGCTCGCGGAACCGTGCTGACACCCGGCCCGAGCCGTCCACCACGCGGACGGTGTCGTCGACGAGCTCGGCGGCCGGCTGCCCGGCAGCGTCGTGCAGGACGTTCCGGGTGCGCGCGGTGCGCAAGGTGGCCACCCGCTGTACGGGGGTGTGCCGCAGGACGACCCGAACAACATCGAGCAGGGCGGCCGGCGGGGCGTCGGGGTCGCCGTCGGCGAGCGGCAGCCGCAGCTCGTCGCGAGCCTGCGGGCCGTCGCCGGGAACGGGCAGCTTGAGGTGCCAGCCCTCGTCGTCGTCGCCGCTCCGCCGCCGCAGTGTCATGCCCTCCCGGGCTAGCCGCAGATCGGGGGTGTCGTAGTAGGCGGACTCGAGCGTGAGGACGCCCTGGTCCTCGACGACCGAGACCGCGTCACCCGAGGTCATGTCGGGAAGGCGGAACAGGCCGTGGACCCGGAACTTGTACTCGACCTCCCGCTGCACGGACACGGGCTCGCCGGTGTTCACGCCGTGGCCCTCCGGCGTTGCTTCCCTCCGATCAGGACCTGCTGGAGGTCGGCGAGTGGTTGGCCGTCGTCGGACTTGTGGACCCGCACCCACTCCCCGTCCGGATCCAGGTGCCACGACGTGATCTCCGAGCTGAACGCGAGGGCGAACAGGGCGCCCAGTTCGGCCTCGTGCTCCGGCCGGCCGAGACGGACCATGGTCTCGACCCTGCGGTCGAGGTTGCGGTGCATGAGGTCGGCCGAGCCGATCCAGTACTCGGGGTTGCCCGCGTTCTCGAACGAGATGATGCGCGAGTGCTCGAGGAAGCGACCGAGAATGCTCCGGACGCGGACGTTCTCCGACAGACCGGGAACACCGGCACGGATGCAGCAGATGCCGCGGACCCAGATGTCGACCGGGACTCCGGCCTGGGAAGCCGCGTAGAGCGCATCGATGACCGCCTCGTCGGTGACGCTGTTCATCTTCAGTCGGATCCGCGCGGGACGTCCGGCCCGATGGTGTCCGATCTCACGCTGGATCCGCTCCACGATGCCGGACCGGAGCGCCTGCGGGGCGACCAGAAGTCGTTCGTAGTCGGAGTCGATCGAGTAGCCAGACAACGTGTTGAACAGGTGGTTGACGTCCCGCGCGACCTCGGGATCGGCGGTGAGCACGCCCAGGTCCTCGTAGATCCGGGCCGTCTTCGGGTGGTAGTTGCCGGTGCCGATGTGGCTGTAGCGACGGATGCCGGCGCCGTACTCGGCCTCGTCACGGACGACCAGACACAGCTTGCAGTGGGTCTTCAGGCCCACCATGCCGTAGACGACATGGACACCGGCCTGCTCGAGCTTGCGGGCCCAGGTGATGTTGGCCCGCTCGTCGAACCTCGCCTTGATCTCGACCAGGGCCAGGACCTGCTTGCCGGCCTCGGCGGCGTCCACCAACGCGTCGACGATGGGCGAGTCGCCGCTGGTGCGGTAGAGGGTCTGCTTGATCCCCAGCACCCTGGGGTCCGCTGCCGCCTGTTCCACGAAGCGTTGAACGCTGGTGGAGAAGGAGTCGTACGGGTGGTGCACGAGGATGTCTTCGCGCCGTATAGCGGCGAACATGTCCGCCGGCGCCGCCGACTCCACATCGGGCAGGTCGCGATGGGTGGCGGGAAGGAACGGCCGGTACTTGTGCTCGGCGCGGTCGAGATTGGCGATGTCGTGCAGGCCGGTGAGATCGAGGGGGCCGGGTAGGGACAGCACCTCGTGGTCGCTGACGCCCAGCTCGCGTTGGAGCAGGTCGAGAACGTGCGGGTCGACGGTCTCCTCGACCTCGAGCCGCACTGCCGGGCCGAACCGCCGGCGCATCAACTCGCGTTCCATGGCGGTGAGAAGGTTCTCGGCGTCGTCCTCCTCGACCTCGAAGTCCTCGTTACGGGTCACGCGGAAGGTGTGGTTCTGGAGCACGTCCATGCCCGGGAACAGGTGGGACAGGTGCGCCGCGATCACGTCCTCCAGGGGAACGAAGCGCTCGTCGGCCACCGGCAGGAAGCGCGGGAAGTTCGGCGGCACCTTGACCCGTGCGAAGTGCTCGGTTCCGGTGCGCGGGTTGCGGACGACGACCGCCAGGTTGAGCGAGAGACCGGAGATGTACGGGAACGGGTGGGCCGGGTCGACGGCAAGGGGCGTGAGAACGGGGAAGATGCGCTCGCCGAACAACAAGCGGAGGCGGGTGTGGTCGGCGTCGTCGAGGTCGTCCCACCGGGAGATCTCGATGCCCTCCTTGACCAACGACGGCATCAGCTCGTCGTGGAAGCACGTCGCCTGGCGGGTCATGAGGTCGCGGCTTCGTGCCAGCGTGCCCTCGTGGACCTCGCGGGGCAGCAGACCGCTGGCGGCGCGGACGGCGACGCCGGCCGCGATGCGGCGTTTGAGGCCGGCCACGCGGACCATGAAGAACTCGTCGAGGTTGCTGGAGAAGATCGCGAGGAAGCGCACCCGTTCGAGCATGGGCTGATCGGGGTCCTCCGCGAGCTCGAGCACCCGGGTGTTGAACGCCAGCCAGGACAGCTCGCGGTCGAGGTAGCGCTCCTCGGCGGCGATCGGCTCGGCGGCCATGGCAATCATGCTGACACGCCGACGTGAACGCTGGGTAGCCCATCTCGGCGGCCGGGGGCAGAACGCGGCCGCCCCGGGCCTTGCCCGCTGCCGTCCTGCCTATGGCATCAATCGGGCGTACATGACGTCGACGCCGACGCGTTCGAATCCGAGCGTGGCGTAGAGATGCACCGCCGCCCGGTTGTCTTCGTCGACGTAGAGCACGACCTGTTCCAGACCGGCCGCCCGCAGGTGGTGCAAGCCGACGAGCGTGAGCGCACGGCCGAGGCCGATGCCCTGCTCGTCCGGATCGGCACCGACGACGTAGACCTCACCGGTGGTGTCGTCGTCGACCTTCGTCCAGTGGAAGCCGATCATCCGCGGACCACGCCGGGCGACGAAGAACCCGCCCGGGTCGAACCAGCGCTGCCTGGAACGCTGCCGGAGGTCGGCCGCCGTCCAGCGGCCCTGCTCGGGATGCTCGGCGAACGCACGGGCGTTGAGGGTCAGCCAGGCGGCCTCGTCGGCGCCCGGGACGAACGTGTCGACGACCACCCCGTCGGGGACGCGCGGCTGGGGTAGGGGCGCGGTCAGGGGGCGGACCATCTTCCACAGCGATCGGGCTCGCGTGAAGCCGGCCGCGTTGGCCAACGCGGCCGCGGCAGGAAGATCACCGTGGGCCCACACCCGCAACTCCGCACCGTGAGCCTCACCGGTGAGGCCGTCCACCATGCTGCGGCCGACGCCGCGCCGGCGGTGGGCTGGATGGACCACCAGCTCGGCGGCGGAGCTGTCGACGTCGAGCTGGGCGTACCCGGTGAGCACCCCGCCGTCGCGTGCGACCAGGTGCCGGACTCGGCCGTCACCGTCGGCGCGCAACTGCAGCAGCCCCTGCTCCGATACGGGCGCGACCCGATCGGACTCGGTCGCTGCCGCGATCAAGGTCGCCACGGCGGCGGCGGTGTCGTCGTCGAGCCGCCGCGCGGCCGCGATCACCGGCTCACGTGCTCCGGCGTGGGTCCACGGCGCGGCGCCGGCGGCACGAACCGGTAGCCGACGTTGCGGACGGTCCCGATGAGCGCCTCGTGCTCGGCTCCCAACTTCGCCCGCAGCCGGCGGACATGGACATCGACGGTCCGGGTACCGCCGAAGTAGTCGTAGCCCCAGACCTCCTGGAGGAGCTGGGCCCGCGTGAAGACGCGGCCCGGGTGCTGGGCGATGAACTTGAGCAGCTCGAACTCCTTGTATGTGAGGTCGAGCTGGCGTCCGGACACCCGGGCGGTGTACGTGGCCTCGTCGACGACGAGGTCGCCGGACCGGATCTCGTCCGGCGCGTCGTCCGCCGCGCTCGCGGCGGCGAGACGGCCCTGCGACAGGCGCAGCCGGGCCTCCACCTCGGCCGGGCCGGCGGTGTCGAGGAGGACGTCGTCGACTCCCCAGTCGGCCGTGACGGCAGCCAGTCCGCCCTCGGTCACGACCGCCATCAGCGGGACGTCCACGCCGGTCGTGCGGATGAGTCGGGTCAACCCACGCGCGTTGCCGAGTTCACGTCGGGCGTCGACGAGGACCGCGTCGCTGGCCGGCGCGTCGAGCAGCGCCGCCGCCTCGGCGGGAGCCACGCGCACGTCGTGCAAGAGCAGGCCGAGGGCGGGGAGCACCTCGGCCGACGGACGTAAGGCATTGGTCAGCAGGAGGATGGTCGAGCCCATGCGGCCCCTCTCGCCGGGAACACGACGGGACCCGTAGGCAGCACTGCCCGGGTCCACACTTGGCAGGATAGTGCACGTGACCGGGACCCCGCTCCGCCCCACCACCGCGAGTCGCGACGGCGCGGGCTTCCGCCGGCGCCTGCAGACCGACGACGGGGTCCTCGTCGTGGCCGAGCACCAGCCACCGTCGCGCGGGACACGCGACCTCGCTGTCGTCGTCGTACACGGCTTCACGCTGCACTCGCGCCACCCGCGGATACGCCGCATCGCGGCGTGGTTGCGTGACCCGGCCGGGCTCGTCCTGCTCGACCTCCGTGGGCATGGCGGCTCCGGTGGCGTGTGCACGCTCGGGTGGGAGGAGGTCCGCGACGTCGAGGCCGCGGTCGGCTGGGCGCGTTCGCTGGGCTACGCCCGGGTGGCGACGCTCGGTTTCTCGCTCGGCTCGGCGGTGGTGCTCCGGCACGCCGCGCTGTACGGAGGCGTCGACGCCGTCGCAGCGGTCAGCGGCCCCGGTCAGTGGTACTACCGCGGCTCTCCTCGCATGAGAACGTTGCATCGGCTGGTGCTCCACCCGCCCGGCCGGGTGGCCATCCGGCTGATCCGTGGCACACGCATCGCTGCCGACGAATGGACCGAGCCGTACCCGCTGGACCCGGTAGCCGCCGCCGCCGAGATCCAGGCACCCCTGCTCGTGGTGCACGGCGACCTGGACGACTACTTCCCGACCGAGCACGCGCGTCGGGTGGCCGAAGCTGCAGGCGACCGGGGCACGCTGTGGCTGGTGCCGGGTTTCGGGCACGCGGAAGGCGCGGTCGACGCGTCGCTGACTCGGCGCATCGGTGACTGGCTGGCGGCACAGTGCCCACGGTGACGCTGCGGTACTGGGCGTCGCTTCGGGCGGCCGCCGGGTTGACGGAGGAGTCGGTGGAGGCCGACACGCTCGCCGCGGCCCTCGCGCAGGCGCGGGCCCGTCATGCCGACGCACCTCGGTTCGCGACCGTCCTCTCGGTGTGCTCGGCGGTCGTCGACGGCGCACCGGCGGGTCTGCGCGACCAGGCGGAGCTCGACCTGACCGAGGGTTCCGTTGTCGAGTTGTTGCCACCGTTCGCCGGGGGGTAGCCATCTGCTCTGGGAAGATCCCCCCGTGCCATCGTTGATGACGGCGGGACTCGTGGCTGTACTGGCCGTGACGGCTGTCGCCGGAAGCGCGCTGCTCGCGGCTGCGGTGGTCATCGTGCAGGTGGTGTTCACGCTCGGGGGAGTGCAGTCGTCGAGCGTGCACGAAGCACGCCCGGCGGCCTGGCTGGCCCTGGCGGTCGCGGTGGCGGCATCGGTCTGGACCGTCTACGAGGGCACATCGGGTATGCGCCCCGTGGCGGCCCTGCTCGGCCCGGCATTGCTGGCGGCCATTGCGATCCAGCTCCTACGCCGGGACGGCCGACCCGGCCTGACCACGTCGTTGACGCTGACTGTGGCGGCGTGCGCGATGGCCGTCCTGCCGGTGGCCTGGATCGCGTTGCGGGCGGCGGAGAGCGGCGTCTACGCCGTCGGGCTGGGGCTGCTGGGCGTGGGGACCGTCGGGCTGGCCGAGTTGATGCCACTTCCCGTCGCCGTCCGGCGTGCTCTCGCGGTGCTCGCGGCCGGCGGGCTTGCCGCCGGCCTGGTCCTGCTGGTCGGTGCCGTCGCCGCGGCGGTCCCCGCCGTGGGGGCCGTCGTCGTCGCCACGTTCACCGCACTGACGGCCGTGACCGCCCTGGCCGCGGTCGACCGAATCGGCATCGAGGCCGGGACACCCGATTCCGTCCTGGTGCACCTGCGGGTGTCTCTTCCGATCGTCGCTACCGCTCCCGTGGCGTACGTCCTCGGGCGCATCCTGGTCGGATGAGCCAGCGGCCGGCTGAACCGGGTCGATCCCGCGAGCGTGCCCCAGGTGTGAGGGCACCGGTCGCCGACGAGCAGCTCGTCCGCGCGCTCTACGACGAGCACGCCGGCCCTCTGCTCGCCTACGTCCTCCGGCTGGTCGGCGGCGACCGGCACCGTGCGGAGGACGTCGTGCAGGAGACCTTGCTGCGTGCCTGGCGGCATCCCGACTCGCTGGACCCCGACAAGGGATCGGCGCGGCCGTGGCTGTGGACCGTGGCCCGCCACCTCGTCGTCGACGGGGAACGGGCTCGCCGGGCGCGCCCGCCGGAGGTGGCCGAGAGTGCGCTGGCCGCCGTACCCGTGAACGACGGTGTTGACCAGGCGCTCGTGGCCCAAGTCGTGGTCGACGCTCTCTCGACGCTGACCAGCGAGCACCGCAGTGCCCTGCTCCAGACCTACTATCGCGGCTGTTCGGTCGCCGAGGCCGCCGATGCGCTCGGCGTCCCCACCGGGACGGTCAAGTCGCGCACGTACTACGCCCTTCGTGCCCTGCGGCTGGCGCTGGAGGAACGTGGGATCACCGGAACGGAGGTGGCGACATGACCGCCTGCGACGACGTCCGGCTCTCGTTCGGCGCCCTGGTCCTGGGAGCGCTCGACGCCGAGGAGGAACGACGGATCCGCTCGCACGTCGAGGGCTGCCCGGCCTGTGCGGCCGACGTCGCGGCCTTGGAGGCCACGGCGGGCATGCTCGCGATGGCCGGGCCGCCCCCGCATGACGGCGGGACATCCGCGCTGCACGACGACTCCTCCGCTGAACCTGACCCGCGACTTCTGGACGGCCTGCTGGGACAGGTCCGGGAACAGCGCCGGCATGACCGGCGCCGTCGCTGGGCGCTGAGCATGGCGGCTGCGGCCACGGCGGCAGTCGTCGCGGGTGTCGGCGTGGCGGCGTTGTCAGATGACCAGCCGGCCGCTGTGGACCAGGTGGTGGCTGCCCCTACCGCGGAGGTGCGGGGCACCGAAGGTGGCGTCGTCCTCGATCTCGACCTCTGGCGGCGCGGATGGGGCACTGCCATGCACGTCGACGTGTCCGGCGTTCCTGGCGGGTCCCGGTGCAGCCTGGTCGCGGTCGGGGCCGACGGAACCCGCGAAGTGGCTGCCACGTGGACCGTGCCGACGAACGGCTACGACCCCGTGGCGGGAGCGCTGGCCGTCGACGGGGCCGTCGGGATGCAGGTCGAGCAGATCAGCAGCTACGAAGTGGTCACGTCCACCGGCAAGGTTCTCGTCGTCGCCCGTTGATCACGTTCACCACCCGGGTGGACGGTTCACCAGGGTCCCGCGCCTGGTGAACGGTCTGCCAGCATGGTGAACGTGATCAATCTCCCGGGAACAGTGGACGTTGGGGTGGGCATGACCGGCGTCCTCGTCCTCCTCGCCGTTGTCGCCGCGGCAACGGCGTTCGGCGTGTGGCGCCGGCGGATCGGGGGGAGGCTGGTGGCTCCGCGCCGGGCAGCAGGGGAGACCAGCCTCTCGCGCGACGACCTCGGTCACGATCTCGGCGCCCGCGCGACCCTGGTGCAGTTCTCCACGGCGTTCTGCGCGCCCTGCCGTGCAGCGCGTCAGGTGCTCGCACATGCTGCCCGGACGACCGAGGGGGTTCAGCACGTCGAGGTCGACGCCGAGTCGAACCTCGACCTGGTGCGGCGGCTGGGGATCACCCGGACGCCGACGACGTTCGTCCTCGATCGAGGGGGTCGGATCGTGCGCCGGTCGGCCGGCGTCCCGCGCACCGCCGAGGTACAGGCCATCCTCGACGAGGTGGCCACGTCATGAGACACAGTGTCTCAACATGCGATCGTTCCGTGACACGGTAGAACCCGCGCCGTACGCTCGCACCGTGTTCCGGACGGAGCTGACCAAGCGCCGCGCGATCGACCTCGTTCGCGTGGCCGGCATGCTCTGTCTCATGCCCTGACGCGGAGCGTCCCGTCACCCGGCTCCTGTCGGACTGGCCCGGACCGCCCGCAGCGACGATCCTGTCCGCCTCGTCAGGGAGCATCTGATGATCGACCCGCGTGGTCAACGCTTCGCCGCCACCGTCACGACGGTCGTGCTCGCCCTGGTACTGCTCACGGGCAGCGTCTGGCTGCTCGCAGCCCAGGCCGGGGCGTTCGCGGTGGGGGCCGTCGCCGGTGTCGCGGCATCGCCGTACGGCCGGTTCTACGCCCGGGCGATCCGGCCGCGGCTGAGGCCTCCGGATGAGTACGAGGACGCCCGGCCACCGCGATTTGCGCAGGGCGTCGGGCTGATATTCGCGATGATCGGGCTGGCCGGACTCGTGGCCGGCTGGACCGTCCTCGGGTACCTCGCGGTCGGCGCAGCCCTGGGCGCTGCCTTCCTCAACGCCGCCTTCGGCATCTGCCTGGGCTGTGAGATCTACCTGGCATACCGCCGCACCCTTCCACGCCTAACGGAGGTTTCCCGATGAGCCGTGAGTCCGTGCTCGTCTCGGCCGACTGGGTCGAGCAGCATCTCGACGATCCCGCCGTCGTCCTCGTCGAAGTCGACGAGGACACCGCCGCGTACGACAAGAACCACATCAGGGGCGCGGTCCGCCTCGACTGGAAGGCGGACCTGCAGGACCCGGTCCGTCGCGACTTCATCGACCGCGGGCAGTTCGAGGCACTGCTGTCGGCCCGCGGGATCGGAAACGACGACACCGTCGTGCTCTACGGCGGGAACAACAACTGGTTCGCCGCCTATGCGTACTGGTACTTCTCGCTGTACGGGCACCGCGACGTGCGGCTGCTCGACGGCGGACGCAAGATCTGGGAACTCGAGAGCCGCGAGTTGGTGGCCGACACGCCGCCCCGTCCGACGACGCAGTACACGGCCTCGGGCCCGGACCTGTCGATCCGGGCCTTCCGCGACGAAGTCATCGCGGCCATCGGCGTGAAGAACCTCGTCGACGTGCGTTCGCCCGACGAGTTCGCCGGCCGGTTGCTGGCGCCGGCCCACCTCCCGCAGGAGCAGTCCCAGCGCGGCGGGCACATCCCGACGGCGCGCAACATCCCGTGGAGCAAGGCGGCCAACGACGACGGGACCTTCCGCTCCGATGACGACCTGCGCACCCTCTACGTCGACGCGGGAGTCGACCTCGCCACCGACACGATCGCGTACTGCCGCATCGGCGAGCGGTCCGCACACACCTGGTTCGTCCTGCACGAGCTCCTGGGCGTCCAGAACGTCAAGAATTACGACGGCTCCTGGACCGAGTACGGCTCCCTGGTCGGCGTCCCGATCGCCGTCGGGGACGAACCCGGTGCGGCATGACCGAGGGCTGCGCGGCACCGCCCGGTGGTGTCCCGCTCGACGGCGTCGACCTGTCCACGCAGTCGGTCATCCAGGGCGTGGTCAGCCGCGCCGATGACCATCCGCTGGCCGGCGCCTACGTGCGGCTCCATGACGCCTCGGGAGAGTTCACCGCAGAGGTTCCGACCGACGAGGACGGCGGGTTCCGGTTCTTCGCGGCGCCGGGGCGGTGGACGGTCCGCACCCTCGCGCCGCGCGCCGTGCCCGTCGACCGTGTCGTGGTCGCCCAGCGCGGCGTCGTGGCCGAGCTCGAGGTGACGATCCCCGTCTGAGCGGCCTGCTCGCCGGCGGGACTCGGTCGTAGGGTGGCCCCCGTGTTCGACGGTTCCGCGGCGCCGGGGCGGCCGGCCGGCGCCGTGGTCGCTGCGGTGCTCTCCTCGTGTGCCTTCGCCGGTGTCCTCGTCGGTGCCCTGGTCGGTGCCTCTGGTGGCGGAGCGCAGGACCCCGGGCAGGTCCCGGTGGCAGACGACGCGCCGTGGGACGGCGACGTGACGCCGGTGGCGGCCAGTGTGGCCGAGGCCTCCTGCGAGGCCGACGCCAGCCGCGACGCGGCGGGCCGACCGGTGACCTACGAGCCGGCACTGTCGGTCGACGCCGACCCGGAAACGGCCTGGCGCTGCCCGGGCGACGGCGTCGGTGAGACGCTCGTTCTCGACCTGGGTGGGTCGGTGCGGATCGCCGAGGTGGCGCTCGTTCCCGGCTATGCGAAGACCGACGCGGCCGACGGCACCGACCGCTACGCCGAGAACCGTCGGATCACGGCCGTCCGGTGGCGCTTCGACGACGGCACGACCGTCGAACAGGAACTGGACGCGGATCCGACGCTGCGCGACCTGCAGACCTTCCGGGTGCCTCCCCGCGCAACGCAGCGGCTCGTGTTGGAGATCGTCAGCAGTTCCGACGCAGAGCGCGACACCGTCGCGGTGAGCGCCGTCCGGATCTCGTCGCCGGCCTGACGCCGCCGACGTCCGAAGCCCCGTCCCGCTGCGTTCTACAGTGCGACCCATGCGTGTGCTGCGGGTCCACCACGGCGGCCGCGACCCGTCGCAGCGTTCCCGTGAGCGCGCGCTGGCGGCAGCCGGCGTCGATGTCGTCCTGCTCGTGCCGTCGTCCTGGCCCGAGCCCGGCGCGCAGATCGACGCCGTGGTCGAGGACTTCACCGTCGTCGCACTACCGGTCGAACGGTCCGGAGACGCCGTACGGCACCGGTATGCGGTCACGTCGGCGGAGCTCGCAACTGTGCTGGAGCGGCAACGACCCGATGTGGTCGACATCGACGCAGAGCCGTACTCCATGGTGACCCGGCAGTGGCTCGCCGCGGTCCCGGATGGCCTACCGGTGGTCGGCTCCACGGCGCAGAACCTCGCTCGCCGTCACCCACCTCCGCTCGCGGGGTACGAACGGTCGGCCTACCGTCGCCTCGGCGGCATCTACGCAGCTACCCGGCAGGCGGCTTCGGTCGCCTGGGGTAAGGGGTTCCGTGGTGAGTTGACCGTGCTTCCGGCCGGGCACGATCCCGCACTTCACGAGCCCGGGCGGCAGTTCCCGGGCACGCCTGCGGTGTTGCTGCACGCGGGACGCATGGATGTCGAGAAGGGCCCGGAGGACGCCGTCCGTACGCTGGCCGCGATCGTCGCCCGCCACGGCGGTCCGGTCGCGGCCGGCAGTCGTGCCCGGCTCGTGCTGGTCGGCGAGGGTCCGCACGCGACGGCTGCGCTGCGGCTGGCCGACCGGATGGGCTTGACGGATCTGGTGCAGCACCACCGCTGGCTGCCCCAGCCGGCACTGGCCGCCGAGTTGCGGCGAGCCCACGTGGTGCTCGCTCCGGCGCGAGCCACCGCGACCTGGGCAGAACAGCGCGGGCGGGTGGCGGTCGAGGCGCAGGCCGCGGGCGCCGTCGTCGTCGGGTACGCGTCCGGCGCGCTACCGGAGGTGGTGGGCGATGCGGGCATCCTGGTGCCCGAGGGCGACGTCGACGCGCTGGCCCGCGAGGTCGCGGACCTGCTCGACGACCCGGCCCGATGGCTGACCCTCCGCAAGGCAGGCATAGCGCGAGCGGCCGCACGCAGCTGGGAACGAATCGGCGGGGACCACCGGGACTTCTACGAACGGGTCGTCGCAGGGCCGGTCGCGATTCCTCCCGCCGATCCGGACGAGCAATCCTGGGCCGACGCTTCCCGTCGGTTCGGGCCGCCCGCCCGTGCCGCCGGGGGCGTCGAGCGTCCGTTCACCCACCCGCTGCTGCGCCATGCCGGACCGGTGCAGGCGTCGGTCGGCAGGGCGCTGGACGCTGTGTCGGGCGTAGGACGGCGGCTGCGCCGCGCGGCCCGCGGCGGCTGAGCTCGCGATCAGTAGACCAGCGCCTGCGCGCCCTCGGCCAGGGCCTCTTCCACGAAGGTGGCGGCTCCGGCGATCCTGACCTCGGGGAGCACGTCGTCGGGACCGATGTCCCGGCGGGCGGCGCACTGGGTGCACAGTGTCACCCGGCCACCGGTCAGCAGCACGTCCAACAGGTCGGTGAGCGGTGCGGCGTGCGGCAGTTCGAACTCGGCTGCCCGCCCGGGCAGCGAGAACCAGGCCGACTCCCCGGTGAGCCAGACCGACACGTCGACACCGGATGCCACAGCGGAGGCCGCCACCGTGAACGCCTGCGAACAGCGCTCCGGCGCGTCGAGCCCCGCGGTCACCTTGACGACGAGTGAACCGGCCACGCCGACCACCCTACTCCCGTTGATCATGACGACCCGGCCGCCTCGTGGCGGCGACACCGACCCGCCGTGATCAACGGGCGGGGCGGGGTTGCGGATTAGACTCTCGGCGTGCTGGACCTGCTGTTCACCGGAGTGCTCGTCGGCGCCGCGCTGGTCGCCGGATGGTTTGCGGCCCGCCTGGTCTACATGCTGGTCAAGGGCCGGGTCTGACCCCGGTGATCCAGATCCCGGCCGATCTCCACCCCGACTGCGTACCGATCGCGTGGTTGCTCGGCCGCTGGGAGGGGGCGGGCGTCGGTGACTACCCGACGGTCGAGGCGTTCCGGTTCGGCCAGGAGGTCGTATTCAGCTACGTCCCCGGCAAGGCGTACCTCGCCTACACGAGCCGCTGCTGGATCCTCGACGACGACGGCAACCTGGTTCGACCGGCGGCCGGCGAGGCCGGGTACTGGCGGCCGCAGCCCGGTGGCGAGGTCGAAGTGCTCCTGACCCACCCCACCGGGTTCGTCGAGATCTACCTCGGCCGGGTCGAACCTGCGAAGGTCGAGCTGGCGACGCGAGGAGTGCTCAAGACCGAGACCGCGAAGGACTACCGCGCCGGCCACCGCCTCTATGGGCTGGTCGACGGACGGCTGATGTACGTCTACGAGATGGCGGCCATGGGCCACGAGCTCCAACCCCACCTGTCCGCCGAGCTGCAGCGGGTGGCCGGTGCAGACCAGGCGCGTTCCTAGACTGGCTGCGTGAACGACTGGCGTTCGGACCTGCGGGCCCGCGGCTACCGGCTCACTCCGCAGCGTGAGCTGGTGCTTCAGGCCGTCCAGGATCTCGACCACGCCTCTCCGGACGAGATCCTCACCCAGGTGCGCCGTACCGCCGAGGGCGTGAACATCTCGACCGTGTACCGCACGCTCGACCTGCTCGAGAGGCTCGGCCTGGTCAGCCACACCCATCTCCGGCACGGCGCACCCGCCTACCATGCGACCACCGAGCCCGACCACGTCCACCTCGTCTGCCGGCACTGCCAACGGGTGACGGAGATCGAGCCCGACGTGGCCACCGACCTGGTCGACAATGTCGCCGTGAACCACGGATTCCAGACCGACGTCCGACACCTGACGCTGTTCGGCACCTGCCGGGACTGCTCATGAGATCCATCGTGTGGCGGGTTGGACACGTCGAACCTGGCCGTGAGTGGTTGCAGACCCGCCACAGGACGGGAGTGGTGGGGGACTTTCCGGTGTTGAGGCTCCTGTGAGCACCTACCACAGCCCACTTCTCGACCGGCCGGGCGCGGTCGCCGCGACCGGGCCGGATGTCGGCGTCGCCGCGCACTACGGCGACCCGATGCGCGAGCAGCGGGTCACCGGGTCCGTCGACCTCTCCCACCGCGGCGTCGTCCGTGTCACCGGTCCGGACCGCCTCGCCTGGCTGCACTCGCTGGTCACCCAGCACGTGGACCAGCTTCCTGACGGCCAGGCCACGACGGCGCTGCTGCTCTCTCCGCACGGTCACGTCGAGCATGCCCTCTACGCCGTCGACGACGGCACGGCGTTCTGGGCCCACGTCGAGCCCGGCACCGCGCCGGCGCTGGTGGGCTTCCTGGACTCGATGCGGTTCCTCCTGCGCGTCGAGGTCGCCGACGTCTCCGACGAGTTCGCCGTCGCGTGGGAGCCCGAGGCGGCGCCGCACGACCGGTACCTGAGCAGGGTCACGGACGCAGGGCGCGAGGTCTTCGTGCCCCGCCCGTCGTTGGCCACCTACGTCGGAGAGACGCCGTCAGGGATCTGGTCGCACGAGGCCGCGCGGATCGCCGCCCACGAGCCCAGGCTCGGCGTCGACACCGACCACAAGACGATCCCGCACGAGGTCGGCTGGATCGGCTCGGCCGTCCACCTCGACAAGGGGTGCTACCGCGGCCAGGAGACCGTGGCCCGAGTGCACACTCTGGGCCGTCCGCCGCGACGGCTGGTGATGCTGCATCTCGACGGATCGGTCGACCACCTGCCCGCGCACTGCGACGACGTCGAGCTCGAGGGGCGCACGGTCGGCTTCGTCGGATCCGCGGCCCGTCATCACGAGCTCGGTCCAATTGCGCTGGCGCTGGTCAAGCGCAACGTCCCGGTCGACGTGGAGCTGCTCGCCGGCGGAGTCGCCGCCGCCCAAGAGGTCGTCGTGGACCCGGAGGCCGGCCTGCACGTCCGCGCCCGCCTGGGCTGACGACCGTCACGCCTCGAGCAGAAGCGTCACCGGCCCGTCGTTGGTCGACGTGACCTGCATGTGAGCTCCGAAGACCCCCGTCTCCACCATCGCCCCGAACGAACGCAGGGCCGCGCAGAACGCGTCGACCAACGGCTCGGCCACCTGTCGCGGTGCCGCCGCCGACCAGGAGGGGCGCCGGCCTTTGCGGGTGTCGGCGTAGAGCGTGAACTGGCTGACCACGAGCAGCCGAGCTCCGACCTCCGACGCCGAGCGCTCGCCGTCGAGGATGCGGAGCTCCCAGACCTTGCGCGCAAGCCGGCCGGCGTGCCCGGCCGTGTCGTCGTGGGTGACGCCGAGCAGGACCAGCAGGCCCTGCTGCCCGGGATCGGCATCGAACCCGCCTGTGCTCCCGTCGTCGGCGGTCACCCGGGCCGCGGTCACGCGCTGCACCAGTGCTCGCACGGGACGAGATTGTGGCAGCCGACCGGGACGGGTCTGCCGCGGCCGTCGCGTGGCCGCTTGCCCGGCATCGCCGCATGGCAGGATCGCTGCCCGTGACGATGTCCGCCGATGGCGTCGAACCGCATGCCGAGGTCGTGGCCGAGGTCGTGCGGTCCGGCCTGGTCGAGAGCCGTCACCACGGCTCGGTCGTCGCGCTCGACGCCGACGGCGTGGCCGTGCTCACCGTCGGCGACACCGGCACGCCGATGTACCCGAGGTCGTCCAACAAACCCGGCCAGGCGGCGGCCATGGTGCGGCACGGACTTCCGCTCGACGGGGAACTGCTCGCCCTGGCCGCGGCAAGTCACTCGGGTGAGGTTTTCCACCTCAGGGGGACCCGACGGATCCTCGCCTCGGCCGGCCTGGACGAGTCACTGCTGCGGAACACCCCCGGGTGGCCGCTGGACGAGATCGCCATGGTCGGGTACGCACGGCAGGGCCGCGACCGTTCCTCGATCGCCGCCGACTGTTCGGGGAAGCACGCGGCGATGCTGGTGACGTGCACGGTCAACCGATGGTCCACCGACGACTACCTCCTGCCCGACCACCCGCTGCAGCAGGCGATCCGCGGCACGATCGCCGAGTTGGCCGGCGAGTCCGTGGCTCACGTCGGTGTCGACGGCTGCGGCGCGCCGGTGTTCGCGCTCACCCTGACCGGCGTCGCCCGCATGTACCGGTCGCTCGCACTCGGCGCCCCGGGGTCGGCGGAGCGGCGCGTCGTCGAGGCCATCCAGGAGCATCCGCAGTGGACCAGCGGCACCACCCGCCACGAGGCACGGTTGATCCGCTCGGTCCCCGGCCTGTTCGCGAAGGCCGGCGCTGAGGGTGTCTACGCGGCGGCCCTCGACGACGGACGGGCTGTCGCGCTGAAGATCGCCGACGGTGGGCACCGCGCCGCTCCGGTCGTCATGGCGGCCGCTCTGCGGCGCCTCGGTGTCGACCATCCGGTCCTGGTCGAACTCGGCCGAGCGCCCGTGCTCGGCGGCGGTGAACCGGTCGGCGAGATCCGTGCCGCCCTGCCGTGATCAGTTCTCCGGCGTATCCGGCGTGAGCGGCATGCCCAGGATCAGGGCGCCGGCCTCCTGGCGTACGGGCCGCATGCCCAGGTGGCGGTAGAAGCCGACGGCGCCCTCGTTGTCGGCATCCACGCCGAGGTGGATCCCGTGAACGCCCATGGCGCGCAGCCGGGAGAGCAGGTGCTCCACCAGCCGGCGGCCATGGCCCGATCCCTGCACTCGAGGCAGCAGGTCGACGTGCAGGTGTGCCGGATAGTCGGCGGCCACCGCAGGGTCGGTCGGAACCGGGTGGTGCAGCATGTGACACAGCCGCTCGTCCGGTGTCCACGACCGTTCGGCGGCCGGGTCGGCGTACCGCTCCCGTAGCGGCGGCCACCACTCCCGCTCGCACCGTCGCTCGAAATCGACCGTGTCGCGGGCACCGAGGACGTAGCCCGTCGCCTCGCCGTCCTCGTCGAGCACGAATGCGAGATCCGGTTCCAGGGCGAGATACGGTCCGACGTAGACGTGTCCGAGCAGGCACGGGTCCGCGAAGATCGCGGTGGCGTCGCGCCCGGACGCACCAGTGCGCAGGCATACCTCGTAGAGGCGATCCCGGTCATCGACGCGGGCGGGCCGGATGAACATGGTCGCCGATTATTCGCCGTCTCGACCCGGTCCGTACGCTGGTCCGATGCGCTCGTCCCACCGCTCCAGGTGGCGGTGGGGGATCCCGGTCCTGGTCGCCGCTGCAGGGCTGGTCGGTGTCGGTGCCGCGTCTGCGGGATCGACGACACAGCCGCTGCGGGCCGACGGGATCACCCGCGGCGACGATGGCGGGGTCGTCGACGTCCCCGTCGGCAGCGGGCGCTCGTACCTGCCCGGCTCGAGTGTGCTGGCCACGGGCGACACCTTGCCCCCGGGGGAGGCCGCGCTCGTCGATGCGGACCGGGCCTGGTTGGCGGACGGACGGGTGCCGGGCACCGGGACGGCGTACGAGGCGATGGCCGAGCGGGCACTGCTGGACCTGCACCTGATGATCCGGTCCAACGGTGCGCTGATCGCCGCCAACCGTTACCACTGGCGCTACGTCTGGCCGAGGGACGCGTCGTTCGCGGTGGTGACGCTGTCGGCGACGGGTCACCATGCCGACGCGGAGAGGATCCTGCGCTTCCTCGCCGACGTGGCACCCGACAGCGGTGTCTGGCATGCCCGCTACCTGCCCGACGGCTCCGGTGACCCGCCCGACGCGCGGCTACGTCAGTTCGACGGCTCCGGCTGGGTGCCGTGGGCGGTGTGGTTCTGGCTGCAGACGCACCCGGACCGGGCGCACGCGGAGCAGGTGGCGGGTCATCTTGCCGAGATGGTCACCGACTCCGCCGATGCGCTGGCGCGGTCGCTGGACGAGGACGATCTCCCGCTCCGGACGCCGGACTACTGGGAGCAGAACAGTCCACTGCTCACACTGGGAGTCGCGGCGCCGGCTCGCCTCGGCCTGCGAGCCGCCGCCGCGCTGGCTCCGACGCTCGGTGTCGACGGGTCGACCTGGCGCGGTGCGGCCCGTCGGCTGGACGGCGCCATCGGGCGTGAGTTCGGCGAACGTGGCTTCCCGCGCACGGTCGCCGACGAGTACCCCGAGACCGTCGGAGCCCACGGATATCCGCTGCCCCGCGAGCGCACCGGCCGGGACGCCGCCGTCACCTTTCTCGCCCCGCCGTTCGCGGCTCGTGACGTCGACATCCGCGAAGCGGTCAAGGGCACCGTCCCGTCGCTGCGGGTACCGAACGGCGGCCTGCGGCCCGGCGTGACCTGGCAGACCGACGTGGACGTGGCATGGACGCCGACCACGGCGCTGTTCGCCCTCGCCTCGGCCGCCAACGCCGACACGGCCGACGCCGAAGCGCTGCTGACCTGGCTCGACGAGCACAGAACTCCGCTGGGCGCGCTGCCGGAGAAGGTGAACGAGTCCGGAGAGCCGGCCTCGGTCGCCCCGCTCTCGTGGACGGGTTCGCTGGTCCTGCTCGCCCTCCTCGAGCTCGAGGACGACCTCCCGATCGTGCCGGCCCCCGAGCCTGGGCCTCCCCTCATCGAATGATCACGTTAAGAGGGTCCGTCTGGCCGATGCCAGGTCTGCAGCCCTGGCATCGGACCCGGACTCCCTCTTAACGTGATCATTCTGGCGATGTGAGAGACGTCACGGCGGCTGCGCTTGCACCTGCTTGCAAAAGTTAGCAAGATAGAGGTGTGTCCAAGGTCGGTTCGCTCGGCGAGTTCCTGCAGGAGCAGCGGCGAAGCGCGCAGCTGTCGCTTCGCCAACTTGCCGACCAGACCGGCGTGAGCAATCCGTACCTGAGCCAGATCGAGCGCGGCCTGCGCAGGCCGTCGGCCGAGGTGCTCCAACAGATCGCCAAGGCGCTGCGAATCTCTGCCGAGGCTCTGTACGCCCGCGCGGGTCTGCTCGACCACCCGAGCTCCGACCACACCGTCGAGGACGCCGTCCTCGCCGATGCCATGCTGTCCGAGCGGCAGAAGCGGGTGCTGCTGGACGTTTACGAAACCTTCCGCCGAGAGAACTACGAGAGGTGACTTCCATGTCCCAGAACAACGCCACCCCCCTGTACGCGGTCGCCGGTGCCGCCGACCTCGCGGTCGCCGCACTGCGTGGGCTGCCCGCCCACGCGCCGGTGGTCGCCCAGCGCGCCGAGATCTTCGGCGGCCAAGTCCGCGAACGGCTCACCGAGCTGCCCGCCGACCTGCAGAAGCTGCGCGCCGAGCTGCCGGCCGACCTGCAGAAGCTCCGCGCCGAGCTGCCCACCGACGTGCAGAAGCTCCGCGCCGAGCTGCCCACCGACGTCCAGAAGCTGCGGTCCGACCTCCCGACGCTCATGCAGGATTTCCCTGCGAAGGTGAAGAAGTACGCGGCAGAGCTGGCCGGCGACCTCTCGGAGATCTACGCCGAGCTCGCCGCGCGCGGCGAGGAGGCCGTCGGCAGGTTCCGCCGCGAGCACGCCGGCACCGTCGACACGGTGGCCGAGACGGTCGCGGACGCCGCTGAGAAGGCCGCCGACGCCGCCGACAGGGTTGCCGACGAGATCGCCGACGCCCCGAAGTCGGCACGCACCCGCGGCACCGCCGCGAGCTGAGGCCGGCGAGGAGCGCTCCGCCGTTCTCGGCCGCCGGTCGGGTCGCGTACGCTCGGAGGCGTGTTCGACGTCTTCGGCTCCTTCCAGGACCTCGTCTTCTGGGTGCTCGCGATCGGTTCGCTCGGTCTCAAGGGCTTCGCGCTCGTCGACGCTCTGCGCGTGCGGACCGAGGCGTTCACCCTGGCCGGCAAGCAGACCAAGAACATCTGGCTGCTCATCCTGGGGATCGCGCTCGCCGTCAACGTCGTCGTGCTCAACCCGATCAACTTCATCAACATCATCGGCGTGGTCGCCGCGGCGGTCTACGTCGTCGACGTCCGGCCCGCCGTGAAGCAGGTCGGGGGCGGGCGGAAGCCCGAGTCCCACGAGGGACCGTACGGACCCTGGTGACGGCTGACCGGGGCCGGCCGTCCCGCTAGGCTCGGCTGCCGTGCGCCATGACCGGCATGGGCGGACCCACCGCCTCGAGCTCGACGACCAGACGCTGCGGGAGTGGATCTGCACGGTCCTCGCCAGCGACCCCGAGGACGGGATCGTCTTGGACCGGTCCGCCTTCTACCCCGGTGGCGGCGGCCAGCCGCCGGACCACGGAGTCCTGATCTGGGGTGGGGTGCAGACCCGAATCGTCGGCGTACGGCTCGGCGACGATCTCTGGCTGCTGCCCCACCCCGACGATCCGCTCCCGCCGGTCGACACCTCGGTGCAGGGGGCGGTCGACGACGTCCGTCGCAGCCTGCTCATGCGGACCCACTCGGGCCTGCACGTGTTGTGCGGCGTCGTCTTCCGCGACTACGGCGTGCCGGTCACCGGCGGGAACATGGAACCCGGTCAGGCACGGCTGGACTTCGACCTCCCCGAGGTGCCACCGGGGTTCAAGGAGAGCCTGACCGCGGCACTCAACACCGAGGTCGCCGCCGATCGCGCGGTGCAGATCTCCGTGCTTCCCCGGGAGCAGGCGTACGGCATGGGCCCGATCATCCGCACGGCAACCGACCTCTTACCGCCGGACCTCGAGGTCGTGCGGCTCGTCGACGTGGTCGGGCTCGATCTGCAGGCCGACGGTGGGACCCACGTGGCGTCCACGCGTCAGATCGGACGGATCGAGGTGGTCAAGGTCGAGAACAAGGGCCGCGGCTTCCGGCGTGTCCGCATCCGCCTTCCCGACCCGAACTGAGGGCACTGCGGCGCCGGAGATCAGGACCAGTAAACGATGACCTTGTCGCCGAGCTGGACCTGGTCGAACAGGGACGCGATGGCGGGTTTGTCCCGCACGTTGACGCAGCCGTGCGAAGACCCGTTGTAACCGTTGGCGGCGAAGTCGGGCGAGTAGTGAACCGCCTGCCCGCCGCTGAAGAACATCGCGTACGGCATCGGTGTGTCGTAGAGCTGGGAGACGTGGTCGCGCGACTTCCAGCCGACGCTGAACGCGCCCTCGCGGGTCGGGGTCAGCTCGGAACCGAACCGCACATCGAGGGTCATCCGCACCGAGCCGTTGACCACCCATCTCAGCGACCGTGTCGACTTGTCGATGCACAGGGCACGGCCAGTGGCGCACCGGGGGTCAAGCCCGGCGGTCGTGCCGCTGTCGCCATGGGCCCGGTTGTGCATCTCGTCGTCTGTCGGCGTGCGCGTCATCGCGAGCAACAGGTCCCAGGTGCGCTGGTCGACCTCGCCGGTCGACGGGATGCCTCTCTTGGTCTGGAATCCCGCGACGGCCGAGGACGTCACGGAGCCGTACGTTCCGGTCACGTCCCCGTCGAACCAGCCGATCTGCTTCAGCCGAGCCTGCAACTCCCGCACACTGTCGGCGGAGCTTTCCGGCCCGATGATCGTGCGGCCGGCGGTCAGGCGGTTGTGCATCTCGTCATCGGTGGGCTGCCTGGTCATCGAGGCCAGACGGTCCCATGTCGCCTGGTCGACCTGGCCGGTCGCCGGCAGTCCGCGCTTGTCCTGGAAGCCGGTGACGGCCTCGACGGTGAGCGTGTCGTAGTCTCCGGTGATCTCGGGTGCATACCACTGGAGCTGCTTGAGCCTGGCCTGCAGTTCGCGAACGTCGTCGCCGGCGTCGCCGGCCATGTGGAGCGCGGTCCGAGTCGGAGTCGGGGTGGGTGTCGGGGTCGGCGTCGTCCACTCCGTCGTCACCGCGGGCGAAGGCTCGTCGTCGGCAGCGATGGTGGGCACCGTGGCCGACGCCGCGCACCCCACGAGCAGCAGCGCCGTCAATGTCGCGACGACGCCGGTCCCGATCCCGTTGCCACGTGCCACGCGCGCCCGCCCCTTCCGCCTGATGAGCGCCACCGAACCGGCGGCGCTCACCCGAGATGACGCCCATGGTGCCCAATCGGTTGCGTCGCCGCCTCGAACGGTCGGTCACGACTTGGTTTCGACTCGGTTCAGTGCGATAACGAAGGCCGCGTAGGAGGTGGACCCGAACAGGACGAAGGTGGCCTCGTCGACGCCGACCGAGCCGGCCGCAACGGTCTCGACCGCGATCCGCGCCGCGTCGTCCAGTGGCCAACCGTAGATACCGGTGGAGACGGCCGGGAGCGCCATCGACCGGACCCCGAGCTCCTCGGCCACTCGCAGCGCCCGCCGATAGCATGAAGCCAACAGATCGGGGTCGCGCTGACCGGCGATCCAGTTCGGGCCTACGACGTGGATCACCCACCTGGCCGGCAGGTCGCCCGCCGTGGTCCATCCGGCCTCGCCCGTGGCGAGGCCATCGGGGAACCGGCGGACGCAGTCGGCAAGGATCGCGGGGCCGCCGGCGCGGTGAATCGCACCGTCGACCCCGCCGCCGCCTCGCATCGCGGTATTGGCGGCGTTGACGATGGCGTCCACGCGTTGCGTCGTGATGTCGCCCTCGACGAGACGAATGCGCACGGCCGGCCTCCGGTCAGATAGGCGGCGCGGGCCGGGCGTGTCGCCGTGGAATCGCCGCGCTCCCATGCACGATGATGACTCACGACGACGAGGCCCCTCCATGTATGAGATGGAGGGGCCTCGCCGATTCAACAGTGCCCGCGCCGCCGATCGCTCGGTGGCCGGCTCCGCCGAACCCGTCACCTGCGACGTCGACCGTGCCGATGGCCCGGTTTCCCGGAACGTCCGGTGCTCTGAGGAAAGCCTCTGAACTGGTCTCCGCCGCTCGTGACGTGAGAGATTTCTAGCCCCCGCAACCCTGCCGCGCAAGGGGTCTGCGAGGTTTTCCTCGGGACTTTGCCCGGCGGCTGAGGATGTCCACAGAAACGCCTCGGTTACCCCCAACTTGGGTGAGTTATCCACGGCCTCGTCCACCCATTCGTACACAGCTGCGACAGCTCGACCGTTGCAGTTCCGCTGCTGGCATGCTCGTGCCGGGAGCAAACGACAGAATAGGCGGTGTCAGCGTGACGAGCGGGTTGTCCGAGCGCGCCACAGCCGTCGTCCGCGACCATCTGGCGGCATCCGGAGCGCCGTGGGCGGAGAGCTCGCCCGGCAGGTTCTCCGTCGAGCTACCCGGTGAACGCAAGCTCACGACGTCGTGCAGCCTGGCCGTGCGCGAGCACAGCCTCGTCGTCAACGCCTTCGTCGCCCGAAGCCCGGACGAGAACCAGGCCGGGGTCCACCGTTGGCTGCTCGAACGAAACGCGCGGCTGTCCGGGGTCGGGTTCGCCGTCGACGGCAGTGGCGACATCTATCTCGTGGGCCGGTTGCCGCTGCATGCGGTCACGCCCGACGAGGTCGACCGCCTCCTCGGCGTCGTTCTGGATGCCGCAGACTCGTCCTTCAACACCATCCTCGAGTTGGGCTTCAGCGGATCGATCCGGCGGGAGTGGGAGTGGCGGCTGGCCCGCGGCGAGCCGACGCGCAACCTCGAGGCGTTCGAGCACCTCCGGCCCGCGTCGCCGGACAGCGGGCCGACAGAGCCTGCCCGCTAGGCTCCGCAGCATGCACTTCAGGCTGGTCCTGCTGCGTCACGGCGAGAGCGACTGGAATGCCAAGAACCTGTTCACGGGATGGGTGGACGTCGATCTCACCGAGCGGGGCAGGGCCGAGGCCCAGACCGGCGGCGAGCTCATCGCCGGCCGCGACCTGTTGCCGGACGTGCTCCACACCAGCGTGTTGCGCAGGGCCATCCGGACCGCCGAGATCTCGCTACACGCGGCCGAGCGCTCCTGGATCCCGGTCCGCCGCTCCTGGCGGCTCAACGAGCGCCACTACGGAGCCCTCCAGGGCAAGGACAAGAAGCAGACGCTCGCCGAGTTCGGGGAGGAGCAGTTCATGCTCTGGCGGCGGTCCTACGACACGCCGCCGCCGCCGATCGCCGACGACGACGAGTTCTCGCAGGTCGGGGATCCGCGATACGCGGACCTTCCACCCGAACTCATGCCGCGCACCGAGTGCCTCGCCGACGTGGTCCGGCGCATGCTCCCGTACTGGTACGACGCCATCGTGCCCGACCTCCGGCGCGGCCTCACGGTCGCGGTCGTCGCGCACGGCAACTCGCTGCGCGCGCTGGTCAAGCACCTCGACCACATCTCCGACAAGGACATACCCGGCCTGAACATCCCCACCGGGGTGCCCCTGCTCTACGAGCTCGACGAGTCCATGCGACCGTTGACGCCGGGGGGCGAGTACCTCGACCCCGCGGCGGCCGCCGCCGCCATCGAGGCCGTGAGGAACCAGGGTCGCTGACCTCCCGCCGAGGTCCTCAACGTGTGGGACCGTCGGCGGACCACTCCACCTCGCCCGTGACCATGTAACGGACGTTGGCTGCGACGTTGACGGCGTGGTCGGCGAAGCGCTCGTAGTACCGGCCGAGGAGGGCGACGTCGACCGCCACCTCGACTCCGCGGGTCCAGTCGTCGTCGAAGATGACGACGAACAGCGAACGGTGCAGGCGGTCCATCTCGTCGTCGTCGCTGGCCAGCTCCGCCGCACCCTCGAGGTCACGTGTGCCCAGAACGGCTCCGGCCTTGGCCGCCATCGCCTCGGCGGTCCTGCCCATGTCCTTGAACGTCGTGCGGAACTCGTCGGGGACGGCGACCTCCGGGTAACGCATCCGGGCCACCTTGGCCACGTGCACGGCGAGGTCGCCCATGCGCTCGATGTCCGAGCTGCTGCGCTGAGCGGAAAGGATGGCTCGCAGGTCGCCGGCCACGGGCGCCTGGGTGGCGACGAGCTCGAGAATCAGTTCCTCGATCTCGAGCTGGTCGCGGTTGAGGCCGACATCGGCCGCCACGGTCCGGTCGGCGAGCTGGATGTCGGCCTCGAGCAATGCGGCCGTGGCACTGCGGATCTGCTCGCCGGCTTTGCGGGTCATCCCGATCAGCCGGCTCGTGACGTTCTCGAGCCGCTCTTGGTAGGCCTGACGCATCCGGAAGTCGCCTCACAGAAAGGGTAATGGTCGGTTCGGATTCCACAGGCTAGGTCGGCGGGGGTGGCCGGTCCGAGCCGTGAGGTGAACCAGCCGGTAAGAATCGGTGAACAACGCGCCGACGGCGGCCGCCGGGCAGTCGCAGGGGTCGGCCGGCCGACACCGGACACCTAGCATGAGGGAGTGTGGACACCGTCACGGCCGCGGCGCTGACCGCCTGCGTGGGCGCGGTCGTCGGCCTGGCCGCCGGCCTGGCGTTCCGGGCCAGCGAACGAGAGCAGCATCGACTGCCGCCCGCACTCCCGTCCAGGGTGCCCGACGGTGTCCCCGAGGTGCTGTCGGTACTCCGCGGTGGCGCCGTCCTGCTCGACGGCGATCTGAACGTGGTGAAGGCCAGCCCGTCGGCGCACTCGTTCGGGTTGGTGCGGCAGGACCGGATCGCCGTGCCCGAACTGCTCGACGTCGCGGCATCGGTGCTTCGCGACGGGCAGATCCGCGAGACCCAGCTGGATATCCGCCGCTCCCGGGACTCCACCCAGGCGGTGCACGTCGCCGCGCGGGTGGCGCCGCTCACCCACGGGCTCGTCCTGCTCCTCGTCGAGGATCGAACCCATGCGTTCCGCGTCGACCAGATACGCAGGGACTTCGTGGCCAACGTCTCCCACGAGCTCAAGACACCGGTGGGCGCACTGAGCCTGCTCGCCGAGGCGGTGCAGGACGCGAGTGACGATCCCGAGGCGGTGCGGCGCTTCGCTGCTCGGATGCAGCAGGAGGGCAGCCGCCTGACCCGACTGGTTCAGGAGATCATCGACCTGTCCAGGCTGCAGTACGACGACCCGGTCGACTCGCCCGACCAGGTCGAGATCGACGACGTCGTCGCCGCTGCGCTCGACCGCAGCAGGGTGGACGCCGAGAACCGTCACATCCGGCTCGCCTCGGGCGGCGACACCGGCCTGGAGGTGCTGGGCAACGAGTCCCAGCTCGTCGTCGCACTCGGCAACCTGGTCGAGAACGCCGTGGTGTTCAGCGAGCCTCACTCCAGGGTCGCCGTCGGCGTCCGGCGGCGCGGCGACGTCGTCGAGATCAGCGTGACCGATCAGGGGGTCGGCATACCCGGTGCCGAGCTCGACCGGATCTTCGAGCGCTTCTACCGGGTCGATCCGGCCCGGTCACGCATGACCGGTGGAACCGGGCTGGGACTGTCCATCGTCAAGCACGTCGCCGCCAGCCACGGCGGCGACGTCTCGGTGTGGAGCGTTCGGGGCTCGGGGTCGACGTTCACCCTGCGCCTGCCCCTGCACCACCCCCGGTCCGGTCATCCGTCCGAGCCGGAAGCCGCGATACCGGAGGCCACATCGTGACCCGTCTGCTCGTCGTGGAGGACGAGGAATCGTTCAGCGACGCCTTGTCCTACATGCTGCGCAAGGAGGGATTCGAGGTTGCCGTCGCACCGACCGGCACCGACGCGCTCGACGAGTTCGACCGGAGCGGAGCGGACCTGGTACTGCTCGACCTGATGCTGCCCGGCCTGTCCGGGACGGAGGTCTGCCGGCAGCTGCGAACGCGGTCGAGCGTTCCGGTGATCATGCTCACGGCGAAGGACTCCGAGGTCGACAAGGTGGTCGGGCTCGAGCTGGGTGCCGACGACTACGTGACCAAGCCTTTCTCCTCTCGCGAGCTGCTGGCACGCATCAGAGCCGTGCTGCGGCGTGGCACCGACCCCGCGGAGGTCGCGCCGGCCGTGCTCGAGGCCGGCCCCGTCCGCATGGACGTCGAGCGGCACGTCGTGACGGTCGCCGGACAGTCGGTGCGACTGCCGTTGAAGGAGTTCGAGCTGCTCGAACTGCTGCTCCGCAACGCCGGCCGGGTTCTCACCCGGGGTCAGCTCATCGACCGGATCTGGGGTGCCGACTACGTGGGCGACACCAAGACCCTGGACGTCCACGTCAAGCGCCTGCGGGCAAAGATCGAACCCGATCCGGCGCGGCCGATCCATCTCCTGACGGTGCGGGGCCTGGGATACAAGTTCGAGGCCTGACAGCGTCCCTACGGCGTCGGGCGCTGTTCCCGCGGAGCGATGAGCGCATCGTCGTAGTCGCCCTCGGCAGGTTGGACGAGTGCGTCGACGGTGGTTCGCGGTGCGCTCTCGAACAGGAACTCCACCTCGACGAACGTGCCGGGAACGGTGTCGGCGCCGTCGACGTCGACTCGCGTCTCCCCAGGGCCGAGGGTCGCGTAGCCGTTCGCCGGGATCGTCAGATCACCGCCGGTCGGCGTCGCGGTTGCGTCGCCGACGCGCACCTCGACCAGATGGTCCTCCTCGCCGCGGTTTGCGAACGTGGCGAGGACGGTCGAGGCGTTGCCGGATTCGGTGGCGACGACGAGCACGTTGCGTATCGCGATGTCTCCGGCCTCGGCGCTGACGCCGTCGGCCGGCGTGTACCACTGCTGCGTCTGGGTCCGGGAGCCGCAGCCGGTGAGCACGAGCGCCAGCACGCAGACGGCCGCGAGCGCGGCGACGGGCTGCCTTCGGACGTGGTTCACCGTGGTGCTCCTCGGAGGCGTCGACCATCTGTGCGGTCACCGGAGGGCGACCCACCGGCCCAGAGTACCGACGGCCGCATGCCACGTCGCGGAGCTACCCGAGCGCGCTCCGGACGAACAGTACGGCCACCGCCAGCCCACCGACGCCGATCGCGGCCGGGAACGCGGCCCGGTTCCCGGATGCCGGCATGACCGCCACCAGCGTGAGAAGTGCGCCCGCCGTGAACGCCGCCCACTCCCACGTCGGCGGACTGCCGGCCGGGCCCAGGATCAGCAGGCCGAGTGCGGTGAGAAGTGCTGCCGCCGTCGCGGTGCGCAGCGCCTGCGGGCCGAGCCGCTGCGGCAGCCCCATGACGCCTGCGGCCCGGTCGCGGGCATGGTCGGGCAGGACGTTGGCGCCGTGCGCACCGACGCCCAGCGCGGCGCCCGCCGCAATCATCCAGGCAGGCGGCAACTCGGCGGCAGGTGACACCAGCCACACCACCACGGGCAGGAGCCCGAACCCCACGGCGTACGGAACCCAGGACCACACCGTCCGCTTGAGCGCCACGTCGTAGGCCAGAGCTGCCACGACCGCGATCAGGTGACACGCACCGGGAACCGTCCCGAGGGCCAGCGACAGCGGGACGCATGCCACTCCTGCGGCCAGGGCGGCGACCGTCACGTCACGCACGCCGACGCGACCTGCGGCGACGGGCTTGTCGCTGCGCGCCGACGCCCGGTCCAGGTCGCGGTCGATCAGGTCGTTGACCCACCCGACGCAGAGCTGACCGGCGAGCACGGCCGCGCCGAGAGTCGTCAGGACCGCGCCGCTGACGCCGGCGACCCACCCCAGGGCGACCGTCAGCACGGTCACCGCGGCGGCGGGCAACGGGTGGCAGGCGAGGAGCAGGCCGCGGATCCGCCCGGGTGCGCTCACGCTCCCCGGAACGGATTCGCGGCCGTCGTCCACCTGGCCAGTATCCGATGTCACGGCCGGCCCGGACGACCGCCGCGAGCACGGGAGCAGTGCATTTGTCAACCCTGGGTTTGGCTCCTGACCAGCGCAAACGTGACCGATGCCCTTGCTACGCGTGTTATCCTGGTCACGGGAAGGGGACAGAACCATATGACTTTCAAGGTCGGCGAGACGGTTGTCTACCCGCACCATGGGGCCGCCCTCATCGAGGCGATCGAGTCCCGTGTCATCAAGGGAGAGGAACGCAAGTACCTCGTCCTGAAGGTCACCCAGGGTGATCTGACCGTCCGCGTCCCCGCGGACAACGTCGACCTCGTCGGCGTCCGTGACGTCGTCAACCAGGAGGGGCTCGACCGGGTGTTCGAGGTGCTCCGCGCACCGCACACCGAGGAGCCGACCAACTGGTCGCGTCGCTACAAGGCCAACCTCGAGAAGCTCGCGTCCGGCGACGTCATCAAGGTCGCCGAGGTGGTGCGCGACCTGTGGCGCCGCGAACGCGACCGCGGCCTGTCCGCCGGCGAGAAGCGGATGCTGGCCAAGGCCCGCCAGATTCTCGTCTCCGAGTTGGCGCTCGCCGAGCACACCAACGAGGACAAGGCCGAGACGCTGCTCGACGAGGTCCTGGCCAGCTGAACGCTCGGATGCCCGCACGGCCCCCGCTCCCTGCTCGGGTGCGGGGGCCGCGTCGTTGCCCCGTCCGTTGATCCCGTGATCAACTGCGCACGAGCGGGAGGGACGGCATGACGACCGCGTGCATCCTCGTCGCGGCCGGCCGGGGTGACCGGCTCGGCCCCGGTGGGCCGAAGGCGCTGCGTCTGCTCGGGGACGAGCCGCTGCTGGTCCACGCGGTCAGGGCCGCCGTGGCGTCGCGTTCCGTCGACCTGGTGGTCGTCGCTGCGCCGCCCGGTGACGCCGACGAGTTCCGTGACCTGTTGACGGGGTATGCCCCGCATCTGCTCGTCGTGCCGGGCGGAGCAACCCGCCGCCGCTCGGTGGCCGCCGCGCTCGCCGCGCTGCCGGCGTCGGTCGAGGTCGTACTCGTCCACGACGCGGCCCGGTGCTTGGCGCCCCCGGCGCTGTTCACGGCGGTCGCCGAGGCTGTCGCGGACGGCGCCGCCGCAGTCGTGCCCGCCCTTCCGGTTGCCGACACGGTCAAGCAGATCGCCGGCGACGTCGTCGTCGCCACGCTGGATCGCTCGCGGTTGCGCGCAGCCCAGACGCCGCAGGGATTCCAACGCACCGTGCTCGAGAACGCTCACGCGACGGTGGACGAGGATGCAACCGACGACGCCGGGATGGTGGAGCGGACAGGGGCGACCGTGCGCGTCGTGCCCGGTGACGAGGAGGCGTTCAAGATCACCCGGCCGTCCGACCTGGTGTTCGCCGAAGCCCTGTTGGCGCGCCGCCCGGCCGGCAGACCGTGACCGGCAGGGTCGGGATCGGCGTCGACGTCCACCCACTCGAGGCCGGCCGGCCGTGCTGGGTCGCCGGGCTGCTGTGGGCGGACGAGCCGGCTGGCTGCGCGGGCCATTCCGACGGCGACGTGGCCGCGCATGCGGCCTGCGACGCGCTCCTGTCGGCCGCCGGGCTCGGCGACCTCGGCGCCATCATCGGGACCGACCGACCCGAGTGGTCGGGAGCCGCAGGCGTCGCGCTCCTGGCCGAGGTGGCGCGCCTGATCCACGAGGCGGGCTTCCGGGTCGGCAACGTCGCCGTCCAGATCGTCGGCGACCGGCCGCGGATCGGCCTGCGGCGGGTCGAGGCCGAGCAGGTCCTCTCCGACGCCGTCGGTGCACCCGTGACGGTCGGCGCCACCACGACGGACGGGCTCGGGCTCACCGGCCGGGGGGAGGGCCTGGCCGCCGTCGCCACCGCACTTGTCGTCCCCTCGGACGGACGGGGCGACGACGCGAGCTCTGCGTAACCACGCGCCAAGGACGGACGCCTGCGGCGGCGCGTCGCGTCGTGAAGATCGCCGTGCAGAAATGGCACGCTGAGCGGCCTGTCGAAGGCTGCACGGCGATCTTCACGACACGCGCGAACCCTGGGCCGGACGAGGCTGGCTACGCTTGTGCGGTGAGTCTTCGCCTGTACGACACCGCCACCCGCGAGATCCGCGACTTCGTTCCGCTACGGCCGGGCAAGGTCGGGATCTACCACTGTGGCCTCACCGTGCAGGGACCTCCGCACATCGGTCACATCCGCAAGGAGGTCGTCTTCGACATCCTGCGACGCTGGCTCGAACACACCGGCCACGAGGTCACGCTGGTCGCCAACGTCACCGACATCGACGACAAGATCCTGACCAAGTCGGTCGAGGCAGGGCGGCCCTGGTGGGCGCTCGCCTTCGCCAACGAGCGGGCGCTCGACGCCGCCTACAACGTCCTGGGCTGCCTGATGCCCACCTACCAGCCTCGGGCCACTGGTCACGTGCCGGAGATGGTCGAGCTCATGAACGAGCTCGTCAAGCGTGGTCACGCCTACCCGGCAGCCGACGGATCCGGCGACGTCTACTTCGACGTGCGGTCGTGGCCGTCCTACGGCGAGCTGTCCCGTCAGCGTCTCGACGACATGGAGCCCGCCGCCGACGCCGATCCACGCGGCAAGCGCGACCCGAGGGACTTCGCCCTGTGGAAGGGTCACAAGGAGGGCGAGCCCGAGACCGCGTCATGGCCGACCCCCTTCGGCAGGGGCCGTCCCGGGTGGCACCTCGAGTGCTCGGCGATGGCGGCGAAGTACCTGGGTGTCGAGTTCGACATCCACGGCGGCGGACTCGACCTGCGCTTCCCCCACCACGAGAACGAACTCGCCCAGTCGCGCGCGGCGGGCCAGCGATTCGCCCGCTGGTGGATGCACAACGCGATGCTCAACCTCGGCGGCGCCAAGATGAGCAAGTCGGTGGGCAACACGCTGCTGGTCTCCGAGGTGGTCAAGCGGGTCCGCCCGCTGGAGCTGCGCTATTACCTGGTCGCGGCCCACTACCGCAGCGAGATCGAGTTCTCCGAGGAGTCGCTGGCGGCCGAAGCCGCAGCCTTCCGCCGGTTGGAGGGCTTCGTGCTTCGAGCGACAGAGGTCACGGGTGGCGTCGATGCCGAGGCGGCGCCGCTGGATGCCGACTTCGTCGCGGCGATGGACGACGATCTCGCCGTCCCGAGGGCGCTCGCCACGGTGTTCGAGACCGTGCGCGAGGGGAACACACTGCTGGCCGCGGGCGACTCACCGGCGCTGCGGGAGAACCTCCGTTCGGTCCGGGCGATGCTGGGTGTTCTCGGGCTCGACCCGCTGTCGGAACCATGGTCCGGAGATGCCCGCGTCGGTGGTGCCGCCGAACGGCTCCGCGAGGTCGTCGACTCACTCATCGGCGCGCTGCTCGAGCAGCGTCAGGAGGCGAGAGCGCGCAAGGACTTCGCGGCTGCCGACGCGCTGCGCGACCGGCTCAAGGCTGCCGGCGTCGCGGTCGAGGACACCCCGGCCGGTCCACGCTGGGAGATCGCCGGCGACAACCGAGACCTGTGATGGCCGGCAACTCCCAGCGGCGCGGTGCGAAACGCAAGGCCGGCACGAAGAAGGGCATGGTCGTCGGATCCGGCGGCCAGCGCCGCAAGTCCCTCGAGGGCAAGGGACCGACCCCCAAGGCCGAGCAGCGGCCGGGCCATCTCAGAGCGCGGCGCACCGACTCGGTTCGACGGGCGGCGCCGACCGGTCGCACCGGCGGACGTGGCCGGCAGACCGAACGCGGTCGCCCCGGCTCTGCCGAGACCGTGGCGGGACGCAACGCCGTCGTCGAGGCGTTGCGGGCACAGGTGCCGGTCAAGGCGCTCTACGTCGCCGAGCGGATCGACGTCGACGACCGCGTCCGCGAGGTCATGAAGATCGCAGCCGACCACCGCCTGCCGCTGCTCGAGGCACCGCGACGCGAACTCGACCGGATCACCGGTGGAGCCATCCACCAGGGTCTGGCGCTGACCGTGCCGCCCTACGAGTACGCGCATCCCGACGACCTCGTGACGGCCGCCCGGGACGCCGGCGAGAAGCCACTGGTCGTGGCGGTCGACGGCGTCACCGATCCGCGGAACCTCGGTGCGATCGTGCGGTCGGCCGCCGCCTTCGGGGCGCACGGCGTCGTGGTACCCGAGCGGCGGAGTGCGGGCATGACCGCAGGTGCCTGGAAGACCTCCGCCGGGGCTGCCGCGCGCGTGCGCG
The DNA here is from genome assembly GCA_035656095.1 of Jiangellaceae bacterium. Taxonomy (GTDB): domain Bacteria; phylum Actinomycetota; class Actinomycetes; order Jiangellales; family Jiangellaceae; genus DASRTE01. Next base: position 6,432 of record DASRTE010000057.1, on the reverse strand, counting down.
TGGCCAAGGCGACGAACCTGGCCCGCCAACTGCGCACGTTTGCCGACGCCGGCCTGTTCGTGGTCGGACTCGCGGGCAGCGGCGATGTCGACATCTCCGCCGTCGAGGCGGCTGCGGAGCCACTGTGCCTCGTCGTCGGTTCCGAGGAGTCGGGGCTGTCCCGCGTGGTTCAGCAGAGCTGTGACCTGGTGGTGCGGATCCCGATGGCGAAGGAGGTCGAGTCGCTCAACGCCGGCGTGGCAGCCGGGATCGCGCTCTACGAGATAGCCCGAGCCCGCCGCTCGTAGGCTGCGAGTTCGCCCCATCGGAGACCGAGGAGGAACGACGTCGTGCCGGTGGACCGCTTGCTGCCGACTCCCGAGGCCCGCGAGCTGATCATCCTCGTCCGCGACATCGCCGACAAGGAGCTCGCCCCGAGGGTGGACGCCGCGGAAGCGGCGGGGGAGTACCCCCGGGACGCCGTGCGGGTACTCGGTCGTGCCGGCCTGTTCGGCCTGCCATACGACGAAGGTGGCGGGCAGCCCTACGAGGTGTACCTCCAGGCGGTCGAGGAAGTGGCCGCCCGGTGGGCGACCGTCGGGCTGTCGATGAGTGTCCACACGCTCTCGTGCTGGCCGGTGGCCGCGTACGGCACACCCGAACAGCGCGCACGCTGGATGCCCGACATGGTCGGCGGCGACGTGCTGGGGGCGTACTGCCTGTCCGAGGCGGACGCGGGTTCCGACGCGGCGGCGTTGTCGACGCGTGCCTTGCGCGACCGGGACGGGTACGTGCTCACCGGTGCGAAGGCCTGGGTCACCCACGGGGGCATCGCCGACTACTACACAGTCATGGCGCGGACCTCCGACGACGGCCCCCGCGGCATCTCCTGCTTCATGGTGCCCGGTGACTCAGCCGGAGTGTCCTTCGGTGCGCCGGAGCGGAAGATGGGCCTGTCCGCGTCGCCGACCCGGGTCGTGAACCTCGACGGCGTACGGGTTCCCGGCGACCACCTGATCGGGGCCGAGGGCCAGGGATTCACGATCGCGCTGGCCGGCCTCGACTCCGGCCGCCTCGGCATCTCCGCGTGCGCGACGGGTCTGGCTCAGGCCGCCGTCGACGTGGCGACGGCCTACGCCAAGGAGCGTGAGCAGTTCGGCAAGCCGATCATCGACCACCAGGGTGTGGGCTTCCTGCTCGCGGACATGACCGCTGCGGTGGACTCGGCCCGGGCTACCTACCTCGCGGCCGCCCGCCGGCGCGACGCCCGTCTGCCCTACACCCGCGCGGCCAGCATCGCCAAGCTCGTCGCCACCGACAACGCGATGCGCGTGACCACCGACGCCGTGCAGGTCCTCGGCGGCGCCGGCTACACCCGCGACTTCCCGGTCGAGCGGTACTTCCGGGAGGCCAAGGTCATGCAGATCTTCGAGGGAACCAACCAGATCCAGCGCCTGGTGATCGCGCGCCAACTCGCCCGGTCGGCGACCGCCTGATCAGGTGGCCCCCAGCTCGTCCGCGACGACCACCGGCAGGTCCGGCTGGGTCGGCGGCCCCTCGAGTACGGCGTCCTCGTCGGGCTTGTGCCGAAGGACGTTGTCGACGTAGGCGCGGGCCGCTTCGAGGATGCCGATCTCTCGGCCCGCCTGCTCGGACAGGTACCACCGGTGCTCGAGCACCTCGTGATAGATCTCCGGCCCGGTGAGCTTGGCACGCAGGTCCCGAGGTATCGCCCGCAGCACCGGCTCGTACGCGTCGGTGACCCAGTGGTAGGCGACGATCTCCTCGTCCTCACCCTGTTGGTCGGTGCCGGCGGCATACGCGTCGAGGTCGTTCAGCATCCGGCGGGCCTGGTTCTCCTGCGCGTCGATTCCGGTCAGCCTGATCAACCGACGGGAATGGTGCCCGGGATCCACGACCTTGGGTTGCACGCGGACCGTCCGGCCGCCGATGTCGGTGACGATGTCGAGCTCGGCCACGTCGAAGCCGAGCTCGTTGAGCCGCTCGACGCGGCGGGCGATCCGCCACCGGTCGTTGACGTCGAACGCCTCCCATCCCGTGAGCTCCTGCCACAGGCTCTCGTAGCGGTCGACGACGAGGTCGGGCATCGCGGTGGGGTCGATGGTGTCGTCCAGGCGCCCACCGGCCTGCAGGTCCATCAGCTCTCCGGCGATGTTGACCCGGGCGTTCTCGATGTCATGACGGCGCTGCCCGTCCGACAGCGACCGGTGGAGCTCCCCGGTCTCGGCGTCGACGAGGTAGGCGGCGAACGCTCCGGCGTCACGGCGGAACAGTGTGTTCGACAGGGAGCAGTCACCCCAGAAGAAGCCCAGCAGGTGCAGGCGCACCAGGAGCGCGACCAGAGCGTCGATCAGCCGCTCCACGGTGTCGCGGCGCATCATCCGCGCGAACAGCGCGCGGTAGGGCAGGGAGAACTGCAGATGCCGCGTCACCAGCACGGACTCGAGCGGGGCGCCCCCGGGCTCCTGCCTGCCCCGGACGATCCCGACCGCCTCGACCGCGGGGACGCCCAGGCGCTCGAGATCGCGCAGGAGCTGGTACTCCCGGACGGCGAAGGACTCGACGACCTCCTTGAGCGCGTAGACGCGACCGTTCAGCCGGGTGAAACGCACGACGTGCCGGGAGATGCCGCGGGGGAGGGCGACGAGGTACCACTCCGGCCACTCCTCGAGCGGCATGTCCCATGGCAGGTCCAGCAACGCCTGCTGTTCGGCCGGCGCAGCGAGGATCCGTAGCTCCACGTGCGTCATCCTCCCATCGGGTCGGCGGGAGGCTGGCCGGTCAGGAGGGTAGGCGCTCCCCGGTCTTGACCGAGAAGCAATGTTCGCCACCCGGCTTGATCCTCAGGTAGACCTTCTCACCCTTCTGGGGCTCGTTGCGCGGCTCGACCCGGGCGATGATCGTCCTGTTCGCCAGCGCCGCGTCCGGGTCGGTGGCCGCCGGCCCCACGGCCTCGCCGTACAGATAGGCGTCCGAGCCGAGCTCCTCGACGACGTCGACGATGACCGGAATGGCCCCCCCTGCCTCCTGTGGCGCGGGCTCCAGCGACTCGGGGCGGAAGCCCAGGACGACCTGGTCCGAGCCCTCGGCCGCCACCGCGTCGACGGTGGCGCGGGCCAGCGGGAGGTGCGCGTTACCCAGGTTCGCCTTGCCGTCGCTCACCTTGAACGTGGCGATGTTCATCGCCGGCGAGCCGATGAAGCCCGCGACGAAGACGTTGGCCGGCTTGTCGTAGAGGCTCAGCGGGGTGTCGACCTGCTGGAGCATCCCGTCGTTGAGCACGCAGACCCGGTCGCCCATCGTCATGGCCTCGATCTGGTCGTGCGTGACGTAGACGGTTGTAATGCCGAGTCGGCGCTGCAGCGAAGCGATCTGCGTGCGGGTCGAGACCCGCAGCTTGGCGTCGAGGTTCGACAGCGGCTCGTCCATGAGGAAGACCTGCGGCTCTCGCACGATCGCGCGCCCCATGGCGACGCGCTGGCGCTGCCCACCGGAGAGTGCCTTGGGCTTGCGCGCGAGGAAGTTCTCGAGCTCGAGGAGCTTGGCGGCGTCCTGGACGCGTCGGGCAATCTCGTCCTTCTTCACGCCGGCGATCTTCAGGGCGAATCCCATGTTGTCGGCGACGGTCATGTGCGGGTAGAGCGCGTAGTTCTGGAACACCATCGCGATGTCGCGGTCCTTGGGCGGGATGTTCGTGACGTCGCGCTCGCCGATGTGGATGGACCCGCCGTCGACGTCCTCGAGGCCCGCGAGCATTCGCAGGGCGGTGGACTTTCCGCTTCCGGAGGGGCCGACCAGGACGACGAACTCACCGTCCCCGACCTCGAGATCCAGGCTGTCGACCGCGGGCTTCTCGGTGCCCGGATAGATGCGGGTCGCATTCTCGTACGTGACCGTGGCCATGGGTATCTCACGTCCTTCCACCGGCAGGTACGTGCCGGACGATCCGAGTGGAGGTTGTGGCGATTCTGCCCCATCGCCAGTGGTGTGTCACCTGCGTCCGATTTCGACTGATGACTTCCGTCGTGGCGCTGGGCACCGTACCGTCATGGAAAGACGACGACCCTGCTGACTCGGGAGGGCCCATGCGTATCTCCGATGTGATCCGAGCCAAGGGCAACGCCGTCGTGACGGTCGAGCCGCAGATGGACGTCCGAACACTGCTGGGCGTGCTGGCCGAGCACGGCATCGGCGCGGTCGTGGTCTCCAGCGACGGGACCACGGTCGAGGGCATCGTGTCCGAGCGCGACATCGTGCGGGCCCTGGCCGATCGCGGCGCAACGGTGATCTCCGAGCCGGTGTCGGCGATCATGACCGCCGATGTGAAGACCTGTCCGCCCGACGCTCCGGTCGTCGACCTCATGCTGACCATGACCGAGGGCCGCTTCCGGCACGTCCCCGTCGTCTCCGGAGGAAAGCTGGCCGGCATCGTCAGCATCGGCGACATCGTGAAGAACCGGGTCGGCGAACTCGAGATCGAGCGGGACTCGCTCTCGCGCTACATCACGACGGGTACGTCGTAGCGCTCAGCGCGGACCAGCCGCCAGCTGCGTGGCAGTGCGCCAGGCGGCAATGGGCAGGACGCGGTCGCTCCCGACTTCGCGCATCTGGACCAGCAGCCGCGCCGCCGCGCGGGCTGAACGGAGCTGAGGAGCGATCAAACGCTCACGGCGGAACGATCCGTCCGGCGCCATGGCCACCCCTTCCCTCGGTCCCGATTCTACGCTCTCACGCCACGACCGCGGCGAGCGTGACCGCCGCCGCCGCGACCAGGCCGCGGACCTCGTCCGACGACATTGCGGTGAACGCATCGGCCGGGGCGTCGACCGAGACGCAGCCCACGACGCGGGACCCGAGCGGTGTCTCCTTGATCATGGGTGTGGCGAGGACGACGCCGTACTTGCCACGGACGCGCTGAAACTCCTCGTAGCTGAATCCGTACGTGAGGTCGTCGCCGAGGCTCGCCCAGTCGGTGGGTGACACGTCGGCCAGTTGCTCGTCGAGCGTCGCCAGGTTCTCGATGACGTCCTCTCCGCGTTCGACGCACTGGCCGATCACGCCGACCCCGGGCCGCCAGGCGATGCCCGACGCGACTCGGATGAGCAACTGCATCCGCAGCAGCCGCTCGAGGCGGACCCGGCCGAACGGCCAGACCGGGTGCCGGAGTCGATAGGCCGCCACACCGAGCTGACGAGTGCTGATGCCGGTGGACTCCTCGAGCTCGAGGAGCAGCGGAGAGAGAACCGCACGCGCCTGCTCGCGGAGCTCGGCCGCCCGGCCGTGGCGGCGCTGGTCGATCGCGGCCTCCGTGGCGGTGACGAAGGCGACGCCCACGCCTCCGACGAGCAGCGTGACCACCAGCCAGCCCGGCAGCGTCACCGCACCGGTCTCGTGCAGGCCCAGCCCCAGACCCGCGGTGGCTGCGATCACCGCCGCCGCCACCCGCCACCAGAACCGGAACGTACCGTTCACCCGCCCACCGTATGAGCCGGGCCGGACGCCGCCAGCGATCGACGCGCGGCCCCGGTGCCCGCGGAGCTGACCGGAGGAACGACAGGAAGATCGCTCAGCTCACGCGCGTCTCCCTGGCTGACGATGGGCAACGAGGCCGTTGTACCTGCCGTTCTTCGTGCCGCACGACCTCATCTAGGATCGGACCGCTTCGCCGGCGTGGCGCAACTGGCAGCGCACCCGACTTGTAATCGGGCGGTTCCGGGTTCGAGTCCCGGCGCCGGCTCACTTTCCGGCTCGCTTCTGGCGTTGGCCGGGGCTGCTCACCCGGGGAGTGCACCGGCCGCGAGCACGTTGTGATTGATCGGGTGCAGCTGTGCTGCCTGCGGGCGCCGGCGGCGCACCCGCTTGGCGGAGGCGATGGTCACGGCCAGGGCGATCAACGCTGCAGCAAACAGCACCCGCGTATATGGGTAGAAATCGACCGTAGCGGCAGCATCGCCGGAAGGATCGCCGCCGACCTTCCCGCCCCCAAGGCGCGAGCCCTTAATGTCGGCGCTACGCCGCGTTCGAGGCGGTCTTCCTCGACCCGATGAGCCCCGCCGATCCCGACGACTCGGCGGGGCTGCGGGGTTGGGGTCAGGTGTGGCAGCGGGTGAAGAAGAACTCCGCACCCGTTGGCGTGGTGTTGAAATGCTCCAGTTCGTGCTGGTGGAACCTCGAGCCGTCCGACCCGGTGCCGCCGATGTTGAAGGTGAACGTGCCGTTCACGGCCTTGCCGTTGTCGTTGAAGCCGCCCCAGATTGCGAGGTGTCCGGTGAACGTCGGCAGGCTCGGGTCTAAGGGCACGGCCACGAACGTGCCGGTCTGGGTGAAGGTGGCATGGATTCGGCCGTCCGGGAACGCGGTCACGTGCTCGATCACATTGGTCGTCGTGGTGACCGTGAACAGCGCAGTGCTTTCGCACCCCGGGCCGACGTC
>DASRTE010000056.1:0-4257 GCA_035656095.1 Jiangellaceae bacterium | reverse complement strand
TCAGGGATTGAACAGTGGGCCGGTGATCGTGAACGGTAGATCTTCCACCGTCCAGGCCAAGTAGAGCAGGATCAGCGAGGCGCCGGTGAGCGCCATGTCCTTCTGGAACTGGACCATCTCGTTCATCCGGGCCATCGGCTCCTTGTCCCGCCAGAAGCTGTGAATGAGCACCGCCGCCGACAACGTGAACAAGGCCAGCAGGATCGCTCCGACGTCGGTCCAGATGCCAAGCACGACCAGCAGGCCGCCGGCCAGGATCTGCAATCCGCTGAGGAGTAGCAGCGGTCGGCCCGGCCGGACACCGCGGCTCTCGGCGTAACCGGCCATGCCGCCTTTGTCGGTCAGGTGCGCCACCGAGCTGCCCAGGAACAATGCCGCGAAGATGATTCGGCCGATCAGGTACAAGACGTCCATCAGACCTCCTCGAAGCCGCCCGACGTCTCTCGCCGAACGGTTGACGGGTGAAAGATATGGCGATCTTGCCAGGACGTCGATAGGCATCCGCCTCGCCGATGTCGATCTTGGCGAATTGATGGCGCTGAACCCTGTCACGGCAGCAAACCTCGCCAAGCTGAAGGCCCGAGATACCGTCGATGCATGACTCATCAGATCGAGAAGACCGAGAACGAGTGGCGCGCCGAGCTCTCTCCGGCTGAGTACCACGTGCTGCGCGAGGCGGGTACCGAACGACCGGGCACCAGCCCGCTAGAGGCCACCGACGACCGCCCGTTCTCATACCAGTGCCGGGCTTGCGGCGCCGAGCTCTTTCGCACCGAGACGAAGTTCGACTCGCATTGCGGGTGGCCATCGTTCTACGCCCCGCTTGCCGAGGATCGAGTCGAGTACCTCGAGGACCGCTCCATGCTGTCGGTGCGCACCGAGGTCCGTTGTGCCCGTTGCGGCTCGCACCTCGGGCACGTGTTCTCCGGCGAGGGCTACGGGACCCCGACCGACCTGCGGTACTGCATCAACGGCATCGCGCTACGTCGTGTCGAGCAGCCGGAGACCACAGACGATCCCGCTACGACCTGATCCGGTGGAGTTGCACACCGCGCTGTTCGAGCAGCTCGACATCGCGACCCTGTACAGACTCTTGCGTCTACGGGTGGACGTCTTCGTCGTCGAGCAGCACTGTGCGTATCCCGAACTGGACGGACGCGACGCCGAACCGGACGCGGCGCACCTCTGGCTGACGGACGGCGACAATTCAGCTCCGCTCGGTTACCTCCGAGTGCTGACTGAGCCGGACGGGGCCGCCCGGATCGGACGGGTTGCTGTGGCGCCCGCAGCTCGCGGTGCCGGATTTGCCCGGCAGCTGATGACGGCGGCCTTGACGCACATCGGGGAACGAGCGTGCATCCTGGACGCCCAAGCGAACCTGGTCGAGTTCTACCGCGGCCTTGGATTCGAGGTCACGGGTCCGGAATATCTGGAGGACGGCATCCCGCACGTGCCGATGTGGCGAGCCGGCAGGTCAGCGGTAGACGAAGAATAGCGATATGGCGAAAGCTCATGCGCGAGAGAAAATCGCAGCGACTGTTGCTACGGCAACGCCGCGACGATCTCCTCGATCGGCTTGCGGCGACCGGTGTAGAAGGGCACCTCTTCGCGGACGTGGCGGCGAGCCGCCGAAGCCCGCAGGTGCCGCATCAGGTCGACGATGCGATGTAGTTCGTCGGCTTCGAACGCCAGCATCCACTCGTAATCACCCAGCGCGAACGAGGCGACCGTGTTGGCGCGGACGTCGGGGTAGTCGCGGGCCATCATCCCGTGTTCGGCCAACATGGTCCGCCGCTCCTCGGCGGGGAGGAGGTACCACTCATAGGAGCGCACGAACGGGTAGACGCAGACGTAGGCACGCGGCTCCTCGTCGGCCAGGAACGCCGGCACGTGGCTCTTGTTGAACTCGGCTGGCCGGTGTAGCGCGGTCTGGGACCAAACGGGCTCCAGGCTGCGGCCCAGTGCGGTGCGGCGGAACCGGTGATAGGCCTCCTGGAGGTCATCCGCCAACGGCGCATGCCACCAGAGCATGAGGTCGGCGTCGGCGCGCAGCCCGCCGATGTCATACGTTCCGCGAACGACGACGTCTTTTCCGGTCAGCTCACCGAACAGGTCGGCCAGCTCGGCCGCGATCGGACTTCGGTCGGTCTCGCCGAGCGGCTCGCGGACCCGGAACACCGACCACATGGTGTACCGCACCAGCTGGTTGAGGTCCCGCGCCTTGGGCCTGGCCGGCTCGCTCATGCCTTCGATCCTGGCACGAGGCCCAGGCTGGGCAGGACGTGGTCCACCGCCCGCCGCGCGCTGGCGACGCACCCTGCTACCCCAACGCCGTCGTACACGGCGCCGCATACGGCCAGGCCGGGATTGGCCTCGACCGCGGCTCGCACTCGCGCTACGCGTTCGACGTGCCCGACGGCGTATTGGGGCAGCGCGCCACCCCACCTCGACACCCGAGCGTCGACGGGCTTACCCGCGACACCGACGGCCTGGCCGAGCTCGGCCAGCACCGTGTCGACGAGCTCGCCGTCCTCATGCTGGAGGTTTGCCTGGTCGCGGTGCCGCCCGATCGACGCCCGCAGTACCACCAGGTCGTCGGCGGCCTTCCCCAGCCACCCCCACTTCACCGACGAAAGCGTCACCGCTGTGGTGACGTGACCGTCGATCGGAGGGACGAGGTACCCGGACCAGCTCGGCCGCTCCGGGAACGCGTTCACAGGCATCGCCAGGGTGACGATGGCGACGCTCGCATACTCCACTGCGGCGAGCTCTGCCGCGGCGGAGGGCGCGACGTCGGCCAGCATTCGGGCGGCTGGCGTGGCCGGCACGGCCACGATCACCGCGTCCGCGTCGAGGAACTCCGGAGCGGGCGCAGGGCCGATCTCGACCCGCCAGATCGCGCCCACGTCGCCTGACGCGCCCACATCGCCTGACGCGCGCTGCCTGGACGCTCGGCTTACTCTCCGAACGGTGGTGCCGGTTCGGATCTCCGCGCCGGAGACCGCCGCGACCGCAGCAGGCAGCCTGCCGACGCCACCTCGAATGCCGGCGAACACCGGGACGGCGGAACCGACAGCTCCTTCCCGTACCGCTGCCGCGGCTCGCAGCAGAGAGCCCTCGCGGGCAAGCGCAGCGGCCAAGTCGGGCATCGTCGCCCGAAGCGACAACTCGTCGGCCCGGCCGGCGTAAACGCCGCCGAGGAATGGCTCGACCAGCCGCAGCGTGACCGCGGGACCCATTCGGTCCGAGACGACGGTCCCGACGGCGACGTCGTCGTCAAGCAGGGGGGAACCGGGAACAGTCGGTTCAGCGGCGACCCGCGCGACGTCGTCGAAGTCGAGGATTTGGGCGAGATCGGCCGGCACCGAGGGCACGCCCAGCAACGTCGTCGTCGGAAGTGGGACGACAGCGCCGCGACTCCAAAGCCCGGCGGCGGCCGTGACCGGATGTTCGAGGTCGTCGCCGAGCCCGGCCGTACGCGCCAGTTCGACGGCCTCCGGTCGTCGGTTGAGCAGCGATTCGGCACCCTCGTCGACCGGAAGCCCGGCTACCTCGGCCACCCTGAGGTGACCCCCGACGACGGGGCCCTTCTCCACGACAGTGACGCGCACAGCGCCGCGCCCGGCTTGGCAGAGCAGGTGGGCAGCGGTGAGCCCGCTGATCCCGCTACCGACCACGACGACGTGGCGTGGTTGCCGGCCGTAACTCATCCGGACACTCTGTCAGCCCGCCAAAGCCGGGTCCCGTTCGTGACTCCCCGATGGTCAATCGGCGGCGTGAACCGTCTCGACCACGCGCGCCAGGACATCCGGGTCGGTCGAGGGCAGGACGCCGTGGCCGAGGTTGAACACGTGGCCTTGCGCAGCCCGTCCCTCGGTGATGACCCGGCGCACCTCCCGTTCGACAACGGGCCAGCCCGCACCGAGCACAGCCGGATCGAGGTTGCCTTGCAGCGGCTTCCCTGGCACCCGCCGAGCCGCCTCGTCGAGTGGCACGCGCCAGTCGACCCCTACGACCTCCGCTCCGGCGGCACCCATCAGCGCGAGCAGCTCACCAGTACCGACCCCGAAATGGATGCGCGGCACGCCCAGGTCGGCGACGGCTGACAGCACGGAGGTGCTGTGCGGCAGCGCGAACTTCCGGTACTCGGCCGCGGAAAGCGCGCCGGCCCAGGAGTCGAAGAGTTGCACGGCCCTGGCCCCAGCGACGACTTGCACGCGCAGGAAAGCCCCGGAGATCGCGGCGATCCTCGCCAGC
>DASRTE010000055.1:0-4783 GCA_035656095.1 Jiangellaceae bacterium | reverse complement strand
CGCCGAGGACGACCAGGCCGCAGACGACCGGGATCCACAGCCGGGACGTGCTGCGGTCGTCGCCGCGTTCAAGCCGGTACAGGCGACGTCGTTCCCTCGACAACTTGATCGTGTCGATGACGACCCGCAGCCAGGACGGGGATGGCCCGACCGGCAGGGGAGACCGCTGGTCCACGCGAGGTGTTCGGCACCAGCCGTAGAGCAGATTGGTCGTGCCGAGTGTGACCTACGTCACATCGAGGAGTCCGGGCTGTCGGCCGCCGGATCAAGGCGTCCGGCCACGAGAGCGCGGACCGCGGTCGCCGATGGGAGCGTCAGCGCCTCCTGGGCCAGCGCGCGGCAGGTGCCGAGCTGGAGCGCGCGGATGGCTTGCTTGACCAACGGCACGGCATATGGCGGCACGCTCAGCTCGTCGACGCCGAGGCCCAGCAGGATGGGCACCGCCGCGTCGTCGGCCGCGACCTCTCCGCAGACCGAGACCGGTACTTGGCCCGCCGCAGCGGCGCACACATGATGGACGAGTCGCAATACCGCCGGGTCGAGCGGGTCGGCGGCGCTGGCCACGTTCTCGTTGCCGCGGTCGGCCGCCAGCGTGTACTGGGTCAGGTCGTTGGTGCCGATGCTGACGAAGTCGACGTGCGGAATGAATGCCGACGCCTTGAGTGCGGCCGCCGGAACCTCGATCATGATGCCGACCTGTAGCCCCGCAGGGACCGCCGTCCCGACCAGTGCCGCGGCTTCGGAAAGCTGGGCACGGGCTGCCACGACCTCGGCCACATGCGTCACCATCGGGAACATCACGCTGACCGGACGATCGACGGCGAGACGGCAGATCGCCGCCAGCTGGTCGCGCAGCAGACTGGGCCGAGCCAGCGCCAAGCGAATCCCGCGCAGGCCGAGAAATGGGTTGGCCTCGGGCACCAGGTGGAGGTAGCCCAGTGGTTTGTCGCCGCCGATGTCGAAGGTCCGGAACACGACCGGTCGGCTGCCGAGGCGATCGGCCACGGCACGATAGGCGGCCTCCTGCTCGTCGACCGTCGGCGCCGAATCGCGGCCGAGGAACAGAAACTCGGTGCGGATGAGGCCGGAGAAGTCGGCGCCGAACCGGGCCGCCGCATCAGCGTCGGCCGGGTCACCGACGTTCGCTCCCACCGAGATGGTCGTCCCGTCGCGCGTCACCGCCGGCGCGGATGAGTCACGCAGGGCGTCGTCGACTCGACGCTCGCGGTCGGCCGCGCGCGCCTTGATCGCCACCAGGGTGTCGGAATCCGGATCGATGACGATCTCGCCCGTCTCCCCGTCCAGTGCGACGGTTGTGCCGTCCGGAACATCCAAGATCCCGGGGCCGGCGCCGACGACCGCCGGGATGCCGCGGGACCTGGCCAGGATCGCAGCGTGGCCGGTCGGACTGCCGTACGCCAGGACGAGACCTGTGACTTGCTCGGCGTCCAGCGCGGCGGCGTCGGCCGGGGTCAGATCCGCGGCGACCAGCACCCCGTCGCGCAGCGCAACGGTGGTGGGGCGACCCGACATTGCGTGCAGGACCTGGTCACGTACCGCGCGCACGTCGGCGGCCCGGGCTCGCAGGTACTCGTCGTGCAGGCCGTCGAGCCGAGCACCGGCGGCGTCGAGGACGGTGGACCACGCGTGCGGCGCGGTGCTCCCACTGTCGATGCGTTGACGCACCTCCTCGAGCAGCTCGGCGTCGTCCAGCAACATGAGGTGCGCGTCGAACACTTCGGCTTCTGACTCGCCCACCTCGCGAGCCGTGCGAGCTCGGGTGCGGATCGTCCCGCGGCGGACGGCGGCGACGGCTCCGCGAACGCGCCGCCATTCAGCAATCGGCTCGGCAGCGTGAGCGGACCGCGTGGGCCCGTCGACGGGCAGGTCGGGCCGAACCAAGGTCCACGATGGTCCGACCGCGATTCCGGGTGAGGCGGGAAAGGGTCCGGGCGAGGCCGCGGCCGACACGGTCGCCGATGAGGCGACCGCCGGCCGGCCAAGACGGGTCTCGTCGAATCGCCGAGCCGCCAACGCGACGACGTGGTCGACCGCCGTCTTCGCCTGGTTGCCGGTCGCTGTCACCTCGAGTCGATGCCCAGCGAGTGCGCCCAGGACGGCGACTCGGCTCAGGCTGGATGCCGGCACCGGGTCGGAGTTGGTGGTCACGTTCCGGAGCCACACCCGCGCGTCCAGGGTGCGCACCTCAGCGACCAGCTTGGCGGCCGGGCGCGCATGCAGCCCGTGCTCGTTGGCGACGACGAACACCGCGCTCGCCGCGGGCTCCTCCGTCGCGACCGGGACTGGCGTGCCGTCGTCCGGGACGGCCAGGTGCGCCTGCTTGCCGGCGAGCGCTGCGGTGGCCTCGGTTGCCACCTCGTCGATCGAAGCGCCGGCCGCCGCCGCCACGGTCGCGGCAACGAGTCCTTCAACCAGTGGCGCCGAGCACAGCCGCACCCGGCCAGCCACCGCTGGTTCGAGCAGGTCGAGCGCCATCTCCGCCGACAGAACGGCACTGCCGAGGTCCATCAGCACGAGCACGCCGTCAGGCTCGTCGACCTCCTCGATGGCCTCCTTGACCCTGACCGCGTCCGTCCCGAAGGTGGCCTCGTCCAAGCCGGCCGCCACCGCCACGCGGACCGCCCGTCCGTGCAGCATGTCCGCCGCCAACGCGACCGCGGCGCGCGCCAGTGCCCGGCTGTGCGAAACGACGACGATTCCGACCATGACCTATCCCAGCGCCGTGTGAGCCGCTCGTAGCAGCAATGCGGTGCTCGTAGCACCGGGGTCCTGGTGGCCGACGCTGCGTTCGCCGAGGTATGAGGCCCGGCCCTTGCGGGCGAGCATCGGCGTCGTCGCGTCGCGTCCGGCTTCCGCGGCGGCGGCCGCCGTGGAAAGCGCCGACGACAGGTCGGAACCGGCGGCGAGGGCGTCGTCCAGAGTGTCAAGGCCCGGTGCAAGTGCGTCATACATGGTCTTGTCGCCCGCCTCGGCCTTGCCGCGGGCCACCACCCCGTCCAGGCCGGCCCGCAGCGCGGCCGCGAATGCTTTGGGCTCGATCTCGGCAGCATCGCCGGCGGCGGTGGAGAGACGGATGAAGAACGTGCCGAACAACGGCCCGCTGGCCCCTCCGACGGTGCTCACCAACGTCATTCCGACCCGCTTGAACAGTGCGGCGGCGCTGGCCGGTGGTTCGTCACCGTCCAGCGCCGCGAGCACCGCCGTCATCCCTCGGTCCATGTTGGTCCCATGGTCGGCATCGCCGATGGCGGCGTCGAGCTGGGTCAGTTCCTCCTTGTTCGCAGCGATCAAGGCAGCGAACTCGCGGACCCACGCGTGCAAACCGTCGAGGGTGACGGCGCCGGACATGATCACGCTCCCCACCGCAGCGCCGGCGTGCTGACTGGAGCATCCCAGAGCGTCAGCAGGTCGTCGGTGACCTTGAGCAGCGTCACCGAACACCCGGCCATCTCCAGCGAGGTGATATACGGACCCACGAGCGAGCGAGCGATCTCGACACCATGGCCGGCGAGGATCCGCGCGACCTCGTTGTACATGACGTAGAGCTCGATCAGTGGTGTACCGCCCATTCCGTTCACGAAGGCGATCACCGCGTCCCCGCTGCCGAAGGGAAGGTCGGAGACGATCGGTTCGACCAGCATCTCGGCGATCTTCCCGGCAGTCGCCAGCGGAACCCGTCGGCGACCGGGTTCTCCGTGGATTCCGATACCGATCTCGATCTCGTCCTCACCGAGCTCGAAGGTCGGCCGGCCAACGGCCGGGACCGTGCAGGACGTGAGTGCCATGCCCATGCTGCGACCGTTGGCGTTGACGACCTTGGCCACGTCGGCCACCTCCGAGAGTGGGCGGCCCTGCTCGGCCGCCGCACCGGCGATCTTCTCCAGGAGCACGGTGACGCCCACGCCGCGCCGCCCGGCCGTATAGAGGCTGTCTTGGACCGCCACGTCGTCGTCGGTAACCACCGACGTGACTTCGACGCCGGTCTCGGCGGCGGCGAGCTCGGCGGCCATCTCGAAGTTCATGACGTCGCCGGTGTAGTTCTTCACGATGTGCAGGACACCGGCGCCGCCGTCGACGCGCTTGGTGGCCTCCAGCATCTGGTCGGGCACCGGCGAGGTGAAGACCTCACCAGCGCAGGCGGCGTCGAGCATCCCGCGACCGACGAACCCGCCGTGCAGCGGTTCGTGGCCCGATCCGCCGCCGGAGATCAGACCCACCTTTCCCGACACCGGAGCGTCCGCACGGTAGATGATCTTGTTGGGGTGGTCGACACGGAGGTCTGGATGTGCAGCCTCGATGCCGAGCAGCGCTTCGGCGACCACGTCGGCCGGGTTGTTGACGAGCTTCTTCATGGCGTGCCCTCCGATGATGTCGACGCTAGACCGACGTGGATGTCGTGGACGCGGGAGCCGGAGTCGGGATCGGTTCGGGCAATTCGCGGGTTCTTGTGATGGCGACGTAGATCAGGGCCGCCGCAACGCCGGCACTTATCTCTGCCAGCAGGTAGACGGGCGCCTGGCTCCAGGCGACCTCGCCGCCCCACAGTTGCTGGACGATCATCGGGCCGAGCGTTCGGGCCGGGTTGATCGACGCTCCCGTCGCGGGGGCGACCGGGATGATCGCGGCGAAGACGACCAGGCCGATCGCCACGCCGGCGAAGCCGGGCGCGGCCTTGCGGTGGATCACGCCGAAGACGGTCAGGACGAGGATGAACGTGCCCACGAACTCGGCCGTGAACGCCTGCGTCGCGGGGATCCCGGAG
>DASRTE010000054.1:0-38395 GCA_035656095.1 Jiangellaceae bacterium | reverse complement strand
AGGTCCGCGACGGCGATTCCCACGTGATCGAACACCTCCGCCGAGGCTACCCAGTGCGGGCATGCTCGATCGAGCACGCGTCGTCTTCGTCGACGCATGACTGTTGCATTCACCTGCATCCGGCGTCGGACATCACCGACGAGCCGAATCACAACAGCAAGCCTCAAGGGAGCAGCGCGGCTCCCGCTCGTGCGGGTGCTCGCCGCGCTGCTGCTACTGGTCCCACCTAGCGCAGTGAGCTGAATGCAGCCCGCATCTCGGTGGAGAAGAGCTCTGGCTCTTCCCAGGCAGCGAAGTGGCCGCCGCTGTCGACCTCGTTGAAGTACGTGAGCGTGGGGTAGACCGTCTCGACCCAGCTGCGCGGGGCAGCCCAGAGCTCGCCGGGGAACGTCGTGAAGCCGACCGGCACGGTGACCGCCGGAGGAGCCTGACCGCTCGCAAGCGCTGCGGCCAGCGCGCGTCCGTCCTCCCAGTACGACCGGGCCGCCGACGGTGCGGTGCCGGTCAGCCAGTACAGCGTGATGTTGTCGACGATGCTCTCCCGGGTGAGACTGCCCACGGGCTCGCCGTCGACGAACGCGCGGGAGATCTTGTAGTAGCTGTCCGTGTCGTGGTCGAGCAACCAGGCCGCCAGCCCGACCGGTGAATCCAGCAGGGAGTAGCCGATCGTCTGTGGCCGCGTGGCCATCTCGAGGAAGTAGCCGAAGCCGTCCTGCCTGAACGTCGCAACCGCCTCGGCCGCTGCGCGTTCCTGTTCGGATTCCTTGGGCAGTTGATCGCCGATTGCGAGCACTGCCGTGAGCAGGTTCAGGTGGTAGCCGACCAAACCCTCGAGCGCCTGGCGACCCATCAGGTCCGTGACGAGGGCACCCACGTCGCCGCCCTGGGCGACGTAGCGGGTGTAGCCGAGGCGGTGCATCAGCTCCGCCCACGCGCGTGCGGTGCGGCTGGCGTCCCAGCCGAGCTCGGCCGGCTCACCGGAGAACCCGTAACCGGGCAGTGACGGCAGCACCAGGTGGAATGCGTCCTCGGGGGTGCCGCCGTGAGCGGTCGGGTCGGTCAGCGGGCCGACCGTCTCGAGCAGCTCGATGACCGAGCCGGGCCAGCCATGCGTCATGATCAGCGGCAACGCGTTCTCGTGCCGCGACCTGACGTGGATGAAGTGGATCTCGACCCCGTCGATCTCGGTCGTGAACTGCGGCAGCGCGTTCAGTCTCGCCTCGCAGTTGCGCCAGTCGTAATCGGTCGCCCAGTAGCGGGCGAGCTCCCGAATCGTCGCCAACTGCACGCCCTGCGACCGATCTCCGACGAGCTCCTTGGAGGGCCAGCGCGAGGCGGCGATGCGTCGCTGCAGCTCCGCGAGTTCTTCGTCCGGGACGTCGACTCGAAACGGTCGGATGCTGGTGTCCGCCACGGGGACACCTCCTCAACTCGGGGGTACGTTCGATAATGCGCCCAAGTGGGGGGCTTCGCATCCCCCGCGCCGGGTCTTCGCATCCCCCGCGCCGGGTAATGCGCGCGATCTTTGCGCCGAGGCGACAGGCGTGGCCAAGTCCCGCCACGCATATTGGGCGATCTGGCGCCTCTCAACAACCAGCTCCAAAGGTCGATCAGCGACTCATAGCGTGGGCTGAGCCGGCTCGGGTGCAGGTTGGACGCCCGCCGCAGGGCGTGAGTGACCGCTGGGTGGCCCGATGCCCCGTGCCATCTGGCATGTGTGTGGCACGGCTGCCGGTGCCGCCTCGCGGTGCTCGTGGAGGTCGAGGGCACGACGTGGCGACGCTACGTCGGTCCGGGTTGGCACGACCTGCGCCACCACCATGCGAGCGTCCCTCTGTCAAGGGCGTCAGCCCGGCTCTCGTGGCCGAGCGCCTGGGCCACGACCTCAAGACGCTGCTGCGCACGTACGCGCACGTGATCCGCCAGGATGAGGACCGAGTTCGGGCGATCGTGGACGTGACCCTCGGCGGCGACGCTGAGGACTGGTTGAGCACTGAGGTGGTCTGATGAGCACGACAGACGACACGGCGAACTACTCAGCCGCAGGTCAGAGCACCCCCCGCCGGCTCCGCATCGTCCCTCACACCCACTGGGACCGCGAGTGGTATGAGCCCTTCCAGGTCTTCCGCCTCCGGCTGGTCGACGTCCTCGACGAGGTCGTGGCGCGGGCCGAGGCCGACCGTGACTTCAGGTTCACCCTCGACGGGCAGATGGCTGCGGTCGACGACTACCTGGAGATTCGCCCGCAGTGCCGCGCTCGGGTCTCGACCCTGGTGGCCCGCGGGCAACTCGCGGTAGGGCCGTGGCACATCCTTCTCGACGAGTTCCTGTGCTCGGGAGAGACAATCATCCGCAACCTCGAGCTCGGCTGGCGTGGCGCGTCCGAGCTGGGCGGGGCGATGCCGGTCGGCTATCTGCCCGACATGTTCGGCCACTGTGCCCAGATGCCGCAGATCCTGGTCCGGGCCGGCATCGGTCATGCCTGCGTGTGGCGGGGGGTTCCGGCCGGCGTCGACCGGCACGCGTTCCGCTGGGTCGCACCGGACGGCAGCGCCGTGCGCGTGGAGTACCTCTTCGACGGGTACGGCAACGCGCTGCACCTGTTCGCGCTCCCCGAGCGGCTGGGGACGGCCGTCGCCGCCTATTGCGAGGCGACCCGGGACCGGTTCGGCGACGACGCCGTGCTCGGCATGCTCGGCACCGACCACTCGGCACCCCACCCGGACCTGATGTGGCTCGTCCGTGACCACGACGGACCGGCTGCGCTCACCGTGGCCACGCTGGCCGAGTACGTCTCGTCCTACCTTCCCGGTGGGATCGGCCTGCCAACGGTGGCGGGGGAGATGCGCAGCCATGCGCGGGGCAACGTCCTGCCCGGGGTGATCTCGGTCCGGGTGGGGCTCAAGCAGGCCATGGGCGGTGCCGAACGAATGATGGCCCAGGCAGAGTCGGTCGCGGCGCAATGGTCGGCGGACCCGTACCGAAGCTTCGTCGACCTGGGCTGGCGCCGGATCGTCGAGTGCACGGCGCACGACTCGGTGACCGGATGCGGTGTGGACGAGACCGCGACGCAGGTCGCAGCTCGGCTGGCCGAGGCGACACAGATCGGGCGGGCTGTCCGTGACCGGGTGGTGAGTTCTATGGCGGCCGGTGTGCCGTCCGGAGCCCACCTCGTTGTCAACACGCTGACCTGGGCACGGACCGCGCTCGTCGAGCTTGACGTGGACGCGCCCGACGCCAGCGCCGCCGTCGTCGCCGGGTTGGCCGACGGGACTCCACTGCCGCTCCAGGAGCTCAGCCGCACTCGCACCCTGCTCGCGGTCGAGGAGGTCGCAGCGGCCGAACTGGAGCGGGTGCTGCGCCGGATCCACGGCAGGGAGCTCTTCGGGCAGCAGATCGAGGACTACGAGGTGGCCGCCGGACTTCTGGACCTGAACGTGACGCACGCACCGAGCACGCCCGGCTTCGATCTCCCCGGTCTCCGGTCGACCCTTGCGGAGTACGCGGCCACGTCGACCGGGACCTGGCGGGTCTGCACCCGTGCGCGCGGGCGTCGCCGCGTGCTGGTGGCGGTGCCGGTGCCCGCCTCCGGGCACGTCGCGGTGCGCACTGCTCAAAGCACGGCCGTCGCGCCGGTCGAACGGCCGGTCGTGGCCGACGGGTTCGCCCTCGACAACGGGCAGGTCGAGGTCGACGTCGCCGGCGACGGCACGCTGACCGTTCGCGGAGCCGACGGCACGACGCTTTCCGGAGTCGGGCGCATCGTCGACGGGGGCGACCGCGGCGACAGTTACAACTACGGGCCGCCCGCTCGCGACGTCATCGTGGATGCGCCGTCCGCGGTCAGCGTCCGGACGATGGAGACGGGGCCGCTGCGTGGGACCGTCGAGATCGTTCGCGAGTACGACTGGCCGGGCGGTCTTTCCGACGACCTCGACATGCGGGGCGAGCGGACTGTTCGGGTGGTCGTGACGACCTTGGCCGAGCTGCGGGCGGGCGAGCCGTTCGTCCGCATGGGGGTGACGTTCACCAACCCGGCGGCCGACCACCGGGTACGGCTGCACGTGCCGCTGCCATCGGCCGTGACGGCGTCCGCCGCCGAGGGCCAGTTCGCGGTGACCGAGCGTGGCCTGGTGGCCGAGGGCGGCTGGGGCGAGTACCCGCTGCCGACGTTTCCCGCCTCGGCGTTCGTCTCGGCGGGCGCCTCGACCGTTCTACTCGACCACGTGACCGAGTACGAACTGGTTGCGGGGGGCACCGAACTCGCACTGACGCTGCTGCGTGCCGTCGGATGGCTGAGTGTCAACGTGCATCCGCTGCGGGACGAGCCCGCCGGTCCGCAGGTCGCTGTGCCCGGGGCGCAGCACCTCGGCGAGCAGGTACGTGCTCGTCTCGCGATCTTGCCGTCGGCGGACGGTTGGGTCGGCGCCGATGCGCTCCGGCACGCCGAGATGTTCCGGCACGAGGCGCTGACGGCCGCGGGCACCGCGCCGCGCGAGGAGCCGCTACCGACCGCCGTCGAGGGGATTGCCGTCTCCGGCGCGGGGGTGGCCGTGAGCGCTCTGCGGGCGAGGGACGCCGGCACGGAGGTGCGGCTGGTCGCGATGTCGCACCAGCCCACGACGGCCGTGGTGACCGGACCGTTCGGGTCCGCTGTACGAACGGATCTGCTGGGCCGCCCGCTGGAGGATCTGCCCGCGGACGGCGGCCGTCTCAGCGTCGACCTCAGCCCGTGGGAGATCGCCACCGTGCACCTCACCGTGTAGGCCCATGCACGGCGGCGTGGCAAGCCGTTTCGCGGGGCCTCACGTTCAGGCCGACAGTTTCCACAGCGCGTCGATCGGGACTGCTCGCAACTTGTCCCCGAACGGGAGTGTCCGCGGTCCGGTGTAGAGCACGTATCCAACGACCAGCCGATGCCCCAGTCGTTCGGCGAGATGACGGAGACCCGCCAGGTCCTCGGCCCTGACGGTGGCGCCCGCCTTGACCTCGATACCCACCACGCGACCATCGGCAGTCTCGATCACGGCGTCCACCTCTACCTTGTCCTTGGTCCGGTAGTGGTACAGGTGGGCGCGTTCAGCGCTCCACGTCAGTTGGCGGGCCAACTCCATGACGACGAAATTCTCCATCATGGCGCCGGCAGCTCCGCCGGGCTGAGCGAGTCGCGCGGCGTCCTGGCCGAGGAGGTGACAGGCAACGCCGCTGTCGACGTAGGCCAGCTTCGGTGTGCCGATGGCTCGCCGCGTTTGCCCGGTCGACCATGCCGGGATCTGCTTGATGAGGAATACCGCCGCCAGCAGTTCCAGGTACCGGGTGAGTGTGCTGCGCGGAATGCCCGACTGCGCTGCGAGAGCCGCCGGAACCAGGAGCCCGCCGGATCTGCCGGCCAGCAGTGCGAGGAGCCGCCGCAGATCACCGCGCCGTTCGATGAGTGCGAGTTCGACGACGTCGCGTTCGATGAGGGTCGTCAGGTACGAGTCGAAGAATGCCGATCGCCGGCCGGGCTGGCGTCGTACCGCTTCGGGATAACCGCCGCGCACGACGCGGTCGAGATAGTCGCGTCGGCGCAGGCTCGAGTTGTGCTCGAGCTCGTGGCCGTGGGCGAAGGCGGCATCGATGAAGGAGTCCGGCGTGTCGTCGATCTCCCCTTGCGAGAAGGGCCAGAGTTCGACGATCTCCATGCGTCCAGGCAGCGCGTCGGGCAGATCGCGCAGGGCGAGGATCCGGGCCGATCCGGTGAGGAGGAACCGTCCGGGCCGCGGATCTGTGTCGACGGCGAGCTTGATCGACCGGAAGAGCTCGGGAGCCAGCTGGATCTCGTCGATCACGAGCAGTCCGTCGTGGTCGACGAATCCGGTCGGGTCGTCGGTTGCGGCGCGAATCGTTGTGGGGTCATCCAACAGGCGGACCAGGGAACCGGGTGTCGTCCTGGCGATGAGGCTTGCCAACGTGCTCTTACCGACCTGTCGAGCACCGTTGATCGTGACGACCCTGGTGTCAGTGAGGGCCTCGGCAATCAAGGGCAACGCCTTACGAGCGACGAGTTCATCAGCCACCGTTCATTATGGGCACATGGCCGCATGCTTCGTGGGCATCTGGCCGCATGGTTCGTGGGCATTTGGCCGCATAGTCCGTGGGCATCTGGCCGCGCGTGGCCACCTGGAGTCGATGCCGGCTAGGGACTGATCGCGACGACTTCGGCCAGCGGCGTCTCCAGCAGGTGCGGGCCGGCAGCCGCCGGGAAGCGAGCCATCTCGCCCCGCACGACCCGCCGCCTGCCGTACCGGTCGGTCAGCAGTGTCCCGTCCGCACCGATGGCGACGAATTCGTCGTCCACCCGCAACAGCACCGGCTCGTCGACGCCGGCCGCCAGAGCGGTACGGCCGACGAGCAGGCCGTCGAGGACGGCGGCCGGTTGATCGGACTCACAGGCGACCCAGGTGACGGGAACGCCCAGATGCTGACCCTGCGCCGAACTGTGGAAATCGCTGCCGCCGACCGGGACGGTGTCATGACCCCAGGCCGCCCACCAGGCCAGCGGACCGGTCCAGCGGCGGTCGAGCCAGGTCCAGTGCCAGATCTCGGCCAGCGGCGGCCGCTCGGTCAGGAGATGCTGCCACGAGCAGTCTGCAGCCAGCGGATGGTTGATCGACAGCAGTCCGCCGGCCGCCGAGACAGCCGAGACCCAGGCTTGCGCCGGCTGCCGGAAGTCGACCCAGCCGACGTCGCCGAACGCGTTGGCGTGTCCGCGGTCGGTCGTCACCTCCTGGCCGGCGATCAGCGTCACGCCGTACCGCGACCCGATCTCCGGCAGCGAGGCATGGTGGCTCACCGTGTTGTGGTCGGTGACCGCGAGCACATCGAGCCTGGCGCGGACGGCAGCGGCTGCCAGCCCGGCCACTCCGAGGGATCCATCGGAGTGAACCGTGTGCGCGTGGAGATCGCAGGCCAGCCACCTCAGGCCCGGGGCCGCGGGTAGCTCGCGGCCGGGCGGGCGCTGCCGCGGCGGTGGAGCGGGCGGTTCGGCGACCGGAGGCGCCGACGCCGGCAATGAGATCTCCAGCGCCAGGTCGAGGCCGCCGCTTGGGATCCGGTGCAGGCCCAGGAGCACCGACCAGACACCCTCCTCGGGCTCGCCGGCCAGGTAGCCGGGTGTCGCGGCGTCCGGGGTGATCGCGAAGCGGTCCCGCGTCCCACCGGACCAGCCGCGGAAGCCGGCGGGCCCCACGCAGCCGAGGTCGACCACGCCGGCGGCCCGGTCGTAGCGCAGGTGAACCTCGAGCGAACTGACGCCGGACGGCACGTCGAACGGGACCTCGAGGTACGGCGAGGCGGCCCGGTCCTCGGGTGTGACCCTCCGTTCGATCCCCATGATCATGTCGGGTTCACCGCCTCGCAAGGCAGCAAAGTCGACATGATCATGGGAGCCGCCGCTTCCGGGCATCCTCGTACACGGCCCGAGCCTTCCGGGTTGCCGACGATTCCGACACCTCGGCTACTGGGACGTCCCACCAGGCGCTGCTGTCCGGCGCGGGTACAGATGGGTCGGTCTGGACGTGCACAACCGTCGTTCGCGGGGACGACACGGCGGCGGCGAGGGCCTCGCGGAGTTCCCCGACGGTCGTCGGGCGCAGCACGTCAGCGCCGAGGCTGCTGGCGTTGGCGGCCAGGTCGACGGGGAGCGGGTCACCGTCGAGTCGTCCCGTCGTCGGATCTCGGTAGCGGTACCGCGTGCCGAAGCCGCCCGATCCGACCGACTCCGAGAGCGCACCGATCGAGGCGAAGCCCTGGTTGTCGACGAGCACCACGACGAGCTTGACGCCCTCGGCGACCGCCGTGACGAGCTCGCTCGGCATCATCAGGTACGACCCGTCGCCCACCAGGACGAACACCTCGCGATCGGGGGCGGCGAGCTTGGCCCCGAGGCCGCCGGCGATCTCGTAACCCATGCACGAGTAGCCGTACTCGACGTGGTAGCCCTTCGAGTCACGTGTACGCCAGAGCTTGTGCAGGTCGCCGGGCATCGAGCCGGCGGCGCACACCACGACGTCACGAGGTCCGCTGACCTCGTTGACGGCCCCGATGACCTCGCTCTGCGCGGGCAGCGGGCCGTGGCCGAGCCCGTATGCAGCCGTCACCGCGGCGTCCGACTCGGCGGCCAGCCGGGCGGTCTCCTCGCGCAGCGACTCGTCGACCGACCAGCCGCGAAGTGCCGCGGTCAGTGCAACCAACCCCTCCCGGGCGTCGGCGACGAGTGCGATGCCGTCCTGCTTCAAAGCATCCGGTCTCGCGACGTTGAGGTTGACGAACCGCACGTCCGGATCGGCGAACAGCGTCTGCGAGGCCGTGGTGAAATCGCTGTAGCGGGTGCCGATTCCGATCACGACGTCGGCGTGCCGGGCGAGCGTGTTGGCCGCCGTGGTGCCGGTGACCCCGACGGCGCCGACGGCCTGCGGGTGGTCGAAGTGAAGGGCTCCCTTTCCCGCCTGGGTCTCGGCCACCGGAACACCGGTCGCCTCGACGAACCCACGCAGCGCCTCGGTGGCCCGGGAGTAGACGACGCCTCCGCCGGCGACGACCAGCGGGCGGCGGGCGGACCGCACCGCAGCGGCAGCACGCTCGAGCGCCGCCGGCTCCGGGACGGCTCGGGGAATGTGCCAGACCCGCTTCTCGAACATCGCCGCGGGCCAGTCGTATGCCTCCGCCTGTACGTCCTGGGGGAGCGCGAGTGTGACGGCGCCGGTGTCGGCCGGATCGGTCAGCACGCGCATCGCCGCCGTCATGGCCGCTGGCAACTGCTCGGGCCGGTAGATCCGGTCCCAGTAGCGCGACACCGGGCGCAGCGCGTCGTTGACCGATATGTCGTAGGAGCGCGGGTCCTCCAGTTCCTGGAGCACCGGGTTGGCGACCCGGGTGGCGAAGACGTCGCCCGGCAACAGCAGCACGGGCAGCCGGTTGACCGTCGCCAGCGCCGCTCCGGTGACCAGGTTGGTCGCGCCGGGGCCGATGGACGTCGTGCATGCCATGGTCGCCAGCCGGTCCGACATGCGCGCGTAACCTGCGGCGACGTGCACCATCGCCTGCTCGTTGCGGGCCTGGTAGTAGCGCAGGTCGTCGCCGGCCGAGAGCAGGGCCTCTCCGATGCCCGCGACGTTGCCGTGGCCGAAGATGCCCAGGCAGCCGGCGATCAGCCGTCGCTGCTCGCCGTCGCGCTCGGTCCACTGCGCGACGAGGAACCGGACCAGTGCCTGTGCGACCGTCAGCCTCATCGCTGTCCTCCTGTCATCGGCAGCCGCGGGTCCACGGGCATCGACGCCCAGGCATCGCGGATCCATGCGTGGTCCGGGTCGGTGCTGATCTTCCAGGCCCGCTCCGGTCCCGGGCCGGCCATGACGTTGAGGTAGTACATGTCGTACCCGGGGGAGGCGACGGACGGTCCGTGCCACCCGTACGGGACGAGCACGACGTCGCCGTCGCGCACCTCGGCCAGCACGTCGATCCGCGGGCCGTAGACCCGATGGAATCCGGTGCCCGCTCCTCCGTCGGGACCTGTGGCGATCTCGAAATAGTAGATCTCCTCGAGGACCGACTCGCCCGCGCGGGCGTCGTCGTGCTTGTGCGGCGGGTATGACGACCAGTTGCCTGCAGGCGTGAGCACTTCGCAGACGAGCAGCCGCTCGGCAGCGAAGGTGGCCGGCATGCAGATGTCGTTGACTTGGCGGCTGCACGCCCCGGCGCCGCGCAACTCGATACCGACGTCCTTGGCCGCGCCGTAGCGTGCCTCGAGACGCGACCCGCACTGTGCTCCCGGCAACGCGAAGCGTCCGCCGCCATCGGACCCCACCACGGCATGAGCGTCGCGCGGCAGGTACACGAAGTCGCTGACGGCGGCGAGGACGCCGGGTCGGCCGGCCAGCTCGAACGTGGCACCGTCGCACGTGACGGTCGCTGCGCCGGCGAGTGGCAGCACGAGCATCTCCTCGCCATTTGTCTCGACGGCGTGCTCTGTTCCTGGCGGCAGGTCGACGACGCGCAGGCTCGTGTGGTTCCAGCCGACGGCGTCGGGCGTGACCTGGACACGGATCGGCTCGTCCGCGGTGCTGCCCGCGGGCAGGTGCCAGCGCGAGGCCATCACAGCAGCCCGACGACGGTGTCGACGGCGGACTCCACGTGGCCGTCGGCCGGATAGAGTACGGTCCGGCCGATGACCAGGCCACGGGCCGCGGGGTGGCGCAGCGCCTCCTGCCAGCTGGCGTACGTCGGGTCCGGGTCGTCCGGCACCTCGCCGCCGAGGAGCAGAGCGGGCAGGGTGGACGCGGAGAGCACCCGGTGCATGTCCTCGACGACAGGCAGCTTGAGCCAGGTGTAGGCCGATGTCCGCCCCAGGCCCGATGCGACGGCGACCGCACGGCAGACGGCATCGGGGCTGAGGTCGTTGCGGACCCGGCCGTCGAGGCGATGGCAGACGAAGGGCTCGACCATCGCCATCAGTTGTCGTCCGGCGAGCTCGTCGACGGCGCGCGCGCAGGCTGCCATCGTTGCCACCGTCGCCGGGTCGTCGGGATCGATCCGGAAGAGCATCTTTCCGCCGTCGAGGCCCATGGCGGCGATGCCTTCGGCGTCGTACCCGGTGAACCGGTCGTCGATCTCGAAGACCGTGCCGGCGAGCCCACCGCGGTTCATCGATCCGATGACGACCTTGTCGTCGAGGGCGCCCAGCAGGAGGAGGTCCTCCACGATGTCGGCCGTGCCGAGCACGCCGTCGACGCCGGGACGCGACAGGGCGATGCAGAGCCGTTCGAGCAGTGTGGCCCGGTCGCGCATGGCGTCCCGGTCGGTGCCGGCGCCGAGCACACCGCGGGCGGTGTGGTCGGCGGCGACGACGAACAGCCGCCCGGCCGGCCCGACCATGCGGGTGCGGCGCTTGCGCCGGCCGGCGGCTTCAGCGATCGCCTCCGGCCGGTGAACCCGGGTCTCGACGATCCGGCTTAGGTTCTCAGCGTTCACCGGACGACTCCGCGAGCAGCCGCTCGACCTCGGCCGAGGTCGGCATGGCCTCCGAGCAGGCGATCTGTGTGGCGACGATCGCGCCGGCGGCGTTGGCGAACCGGACCGTCCGCTCCAGTGACCACCCGGCGAGCAAGCCGTGGCAGAGCGCGCCGCCGAAGGCGTCTCCCGCGCCGAGCCCGTTGACGACCTCGACGTGGACCGGCGGGACCTCGACGGCACCGTCGGCGTCGAGCGCCAGCACGCCCTCGGCTCCGCGCTTCACGACCGCGAGGCGAACGCCCGCGTCCAGC
The DNA here is from genome assembly GCA_035656095.1 of Jiangellaceae bacterium. Lineage (GTDB taxonomy): Bacteria > Actinomycetota > Actinomycetes > Jiangellales > Jiangellaceae > DASRTE01. Next base: position 27,092 of record DASRTE010000054.1, on the reverse strand, counting down.
GCGGCCTGCGCGGCGGCCTTGGGGTCGCGCGCGCCGAGGGCCATGTCGAACTCGTCGATGTTCCCGACCACGACGTCGGCATACGACATCGCCTCGCGGGCATGACAGTGCGCCTGCTCGGGCGGCGACCACAGGGTCGGCCGGTAGTCCAGGTCGAGGATCGTTCGGCCGTTCCCCGCGCGGGCTCTCAGGGCAGCCATCGTGGCCGACCGGCTCGGCTCTGCCGACAGGCCCGTGACCGTTGCCCAGAAGACGCGGGCGGCCGCAACGGCGACGAAGTCGAGGTCGTCGGCCGTGATGGTGAGGTCGGGTGCAGCGGAGCGGTAGAAGTAGATCGGGAACCGGTCGGGCGGGAACATCTCGCAGAAGGTCACCGGCGTCTGTCCTGGTCCCTCGGACAGGTACACGTCGTCGACGCCGTAGCGGGCGAACGCGCGCCGGACCAGGCGGCCGAACGGGTCCGCGCCGACCCTGGTGATCGTCGCGGTCCGACGGCCGTGCCTGGCCGCGGCGACCGCGACGTTCGTCGGACTGCCCCCGAGGTAGGAGCGGAAGGTCTCGACCTCGTCCAGGCCGACGCCCACTTGCTCGGGGTAGACGTCGACGCCGACGCGCCCCATGGTCAGCACCTCGTACGGCGTCGCCGTCACCCGACCTCCTCCCCGACCAATATGTCTTAACATACTGACGTCTGTTCGTGCCGTTGATCACGTTCACCACCCTGGCGGACCGTTCACCAGGGTCCGGGCCCTGGTGAGCAGACCGGAAGCCTGGTGAAGCCGGCACGGACGTCGCCCGAACAGGAGGAGCCGGGTGAGCCAGGTGACACCGTCGCTGGTCCTCGACCGAGCCAGCCCTGTGCCCCTGTACTTCCAGGTGGCGCAGCATCTGGAGCAGCTCATCGAGTCCGGGACCTACCCGGCCGGCACGCGGCTGGACAACGAGATCGTGCTGGCCGAGCGGCTGGGCCTGTCGCGGCCGACGATGCGGCGCGCCATCGAGTACCTCGTCGACCGCGGGTTGCTGGTTCGGCGCCGCGGTGTCGGCACGCAGGTCGTGCAGCCCAAGGTGCGCCGGCCGGTCGAGCTGTCGAGCCTCCACGACGATCTGCGGGCCGCCGGTGAGCAGCCGCGTACGGAGGTGCTCTCGTTCGCCGTCGAGCACCCGTCCGAAACCGTCGCCGCGACGCTGGATCTCGTGGCCGGCGCCGAGGTCTACGCGATCGAGCGGTTGCGCTTCACCGCCGACGAGCCGCTGGCCATCATGCGCAATTATGTCCCCGTCACCGTGGTCGGGCTCGATGCCGGAAGCCTCCGGTCGCGGGGGCTGTACGATCTGCTCCGCAGCTCCGGAGTGTCCCTGAAGATCGCGACGCAGACGATCGGGGGGCGTGCAGCCGAGCCGGCAGAGGCGCGGCTGTTGAACGAGAGTGCCGGGTCGCCGTTGCTGACCATGTCCCGCACGACCTACGACGACACCGGCCGGGCCGTCGAGTACGGGTCGCACCTCTACCGTGCGTCCCGCTACACGTTCGAACTGACGCTGACGACGGGGTGACGCCGATGCGCAGGATCACGCACTGGATCGACGGCAAGCCGTTCGCCGGGTCCGGCGATCGGGTCGGCGAGGTCTTCGACCCTGCGCTGGGCGTGGTCGCCGCCGAGGTCGACTACGCGTCGCCGGGTGTCGTCGACGAGGCGGTCGCCGCGGCGTCGCGGGCGTTCGACGCGTGGCGCTCGTCGTCGCTGGCGCAGCGGAGCAAGGTGCTGTTCGCGTTCCGGGAACTGGTGGCGGCGCACAACGACGACCTGGCGGACCGGATCACCGCCGAGCACGGCAAGGTGGTGGCAGACGCGGCGGGCGAGGTGCAACGGGGTCTCGAGGTGGTCGAGTTCGCCTGCGGCATCCCGCACCTGCTCAAGGGCGGGTTCTCGGAGAACGTGTCCACTCGCGTGGACTCGTACTCGCTGCGCCAGCCGCTCGGAGTCGTCGGCGTCATATCGCCGTTCAACTTCCCGGCGATGGTGCCGATGTGGTTCTTCCCGGTCGCGATCGCCTGCGGCAACACGGTCGTGCTCAAGCCGTCGGAGAAGGACCCGTCCGCGGCCGTGGTCATGGCCGAACTGTGGGCGCAGGCCGGGCTACCCGGCGGGGTGTTCAACGTCGTTCACGGCGACCGGGTCGCGGTGGACCGGCTGCTGTCCCACCCGGACGTGGCTGCCGTCTCGTTCGTTGGGTCGACACCGGTCGCGCGTCACGTCTACGAGACCGGCACGTCGCACGGCAAGCGGGTGCAGGCGCTCGGCGGTGCCAAGAACCACATGGTCGTGCTGCCCGACGCGGACCTCGACCTCGCCGCCGACGCAGCCGTCAACGCCGGCTTCGGGTCGGCGGGCGAGCGGTGCATGGCGATCTCGGCGGTGGTCGCCGTGGATCCGGTGGGCGACGACCTGGTCGCCCGCATCGCCGAGCGGATGGCCGGGCTGCGCACCGGTGACGGGCGCCGGGGCTGCGACATGGGCCCGCTGGTCACCGCCGCGCACCGGGACCGGGTCGCGTCGTACCTCACCGCCGGTGCTTCTGCAGGGGCCACGCTCGTCGTCGACGGGCGAGCCGTCGAACCCGACGGTGCCGCCGAAGGATTCTGGCTCGGGCCGAGCCTGTTCGACCACGTCGACCCGTCCATGTCCGTCTACACCGACGAGATCTTCGGGCCCGTCCTGTCCGTCGTGCGGGCACCGTCGTATGACGCGGCGCTCGAGCTGGTGAACGCCAATCCGTACGGCAACGGCACGGCCATCTTCACCAACGACGGCGGTGCCGCGCGCCGCTTCCAGAACGAGGCGCAGATCGGGATGATCGGCATCAACGTCCCGATCCCGGTCCCGATGGCCTATTACTCCTTCGGCGGCTGGAAGTCGTCATTGTTCGGCGACTCCCATGCCCATGGGACCGAGGGCGTGCACTTCTATACGCGCGGCAAGGTCGTCACCACCCGATGGCTGGATCCGTCGCACGGCGGCGTCGACCTCGGCTTCCCCACCCAGACCTGACAGGCTGGGTCGCGATGCTGCTGACCAGGCCTCTCGACTGCTCGGCCTCATCGTGCGGCCGGCATCGATTCCGCCGGCGTCGATCGAGGGAGCAACACCATGACCGACCAGTTCGCGATTCAGGCCGAGGGGCTGACCAAGCACTACGGCGCCGTGCACGCATGGGTGGACCTGAATCTGGATGTCCGGCTCGGTGAGGTGTTCGGGTTCCTGGGCCCGAATGGCGCCGGGAAGACGACGATGATCCGCACCATCATGGACGAGATCCGGCCGACCGCGGGGCGGGCGTCGATCCTTGGCATGGACAGCCACGTGAAGTCGGTGGAGATCCGCCGCCACATCGGGTATCTGCCCGACGACCTCGCGCTGTACCCGAACCTGACCGGCCGGGATACGTTGACTACTTCGCGAACCTGCGTGGCGGGGTGGACTGGGGTACGTGGACCCTGCTGGCCGAGCGGCTGGGCGCCGACCTGTCCAAGAAGGTGGGGAATCTGTCCTCCGGTCGGCAATCCCGTCAGCCGTGCCCACGTGCTGGTCTCGAAGGCCGCCGCGATGCTGCTGCTTGTCGCACTCGGCGGCCTGGTGTTGTGGGCGGCCGGAGTCGCGGCACCGGAACTGCTCGAGGTGAGCGTCACCGGCATTCACATCGGGGCGTTCACCGTTCATCTCGTCGCAAGCATGTTGTTCTACGGTCTTCTCGCACTGGCGATAGGTTCCTGGACGGGAGGAGCGGGAGGGCGGCGGGCGCGACCGCCGGTGTGATGGTGCTGTCATTCTTCGCCGTTGGCATCTTCCCGCTCGTCGAAGGCTGGGAGGATCTCGCCAAGGCGTTCCCTGGTACTACTAGAGCGGCAGCGAGCCGCTGCTCAACGGCATCCACTGGGGACACCTCGCCGCACTGGCAGCGGGCAGCATCGTTCTGTTCCTGATCGCCCTTGTCGGCATCAACCGGCGCGACCTGCGCGGCCCTTCGACCGGCGTTACCCTGATGGACCGGCTGCGCACCAGCCCGCTGACAGCCGGCATCGCCAACCGACTGGCCGGATCGGCGCGGGTGTCTCGGATCTGGGTCAAGACCGCCTCGGAGTACCAGGGGCTGCTCTTCGTCGTCGCTGCCCTCATGTTCGGCGTCATGGGCGTGCTCGTCGGTCCGATCTACAACGGTCGCGGGTCGTCGTGGAGAAGTCCCTCACCATGGTCCTCTACGCGTTGGCCGTCGGGTTCGCCACCTTCGCCGGCGTGACAATCGGGTCCTGGATCGGCGGGCTCGGCATGGACGTCGGCAACATCGCTGCCACCTCAGTTCTGGCCGTCCTGATCGGGCTCGTGTTCGGCGCGCTCGCAATGCTGCTGAGCGCGGCAGCCGGGGTGGTGCGCTTGGCGATCTTCGTCCCGGTTGGCGCCGATCTGATCTTCCACGTGATGAACGCGATCGGCGAACTCAACGACGCCGCATGGGCCGACCGGTCACCGTTCCACTACTACCTCGGCAGCGATCCCCTCACCAACGGCATGCCCTGGGGTCCCGGAGCACTCCTGGCCGCGCTCGTCGTGCTCCTGTTGGCGCTGGCCGTCCCAGCGTTCCAACGACGAGACCTTCGCCAAGTCTCCTGAACGACGCGCGCCGGGTCCCGCGTCACCTTGGCGTCAGCCCATGGTGATCGGTTGGGTCAGCGCGACCACGACGCCGGCTATCAGCCCGACGCAGGCGAAGGCGAGAAGGGCAATCCGGGCACGGAGATATTCGAAGCGTTCGGAGATCGCGGCGAAGAAGAGTGCCGAGGCGAAGAACAGCGTCGATGCCGTATAGATGTCGGAGTAGGTGTTCGCTTCCTCGCCCTCGGCAAACTTCGCTTCGGCGCGGGCGATCAGGTCGCTCGCCTCTTGGTCTTGAGCGAGCTGGTACTCGGGCATCGCCAGCGGGCTCGCAGGGGCGGCCGGGTTTGTCAGCGGATCGAGCGCGATCCACGCCTCGTACGCAGGCTCGAACTCGTCACGGAAGCGGGTTCTGTAGAAGTCGGCCAGATCGGTGTCCCCGCTGATCGAGGCATCGATGAAGCTCTCGAACACGCTCAGGTCGGCCAGCCGGAACTGGTTCGCCTCGGTGTGCTTCTGCGCCGCACTGGTCCGGGCGGCGGACGCCTGCGAGTAGTCGCTCGACTGGATCCCGTCCCACAGCGAGGCCTGGTAACCGCTCCACGCGGTGGCCAGCGCGGCGAGCCCGAGGAGCGCGGTGGCGAAGATCTCCAAGCGCTTCTCCGAGCGCGACACGTCCGATACACCGGGCTGATCCTGCGCTGGCACACCATCGGCCTGGTCGTTCATCACGAGACCACCGCCGATGTGGCCAATCCATGTCGTACGACCATGTCGATCCTCATCCTCCAGTCATCCATGTGTTGCCACACCGGTCCCACGCTCGGAGGTCCTCGCAGCTGCTGGTACGGGAATCCGACCTCCCGGGGTACAAATGATCGCCTGAGCGTGATGAGATCACCCACGCCCCCCGCCGAGCATCGCCCCGATGGGGTGATCCGAGGCTCCGCCGCCGTGGATGGCTCCGACCAACCAGGGACCGCCGGCCTCCGCGAACTCCTCACCCCCTGGAGAGCCTGAATGGCGGCTGTATGCCCGGGCACTGAGGGACGCGGAGGGCTGTCGTCCTGGCGTTCCACCGTCAAACAGGGCGCTGTCCGCCCTGGCGGTGTCAGGTCACCGGTCCTCGAGGAGATAGCGGTCGACGAAGACGTTGCGGAACTTCCGGGAGGGGTCGAGATCGCGGACGAGATCCCGGAAATCCGCCAACCGCGGGTAGAGGGCCCGCACGACCTCGGCCGGTGTCGTCGACAGCTTTCCCCAGTGAGGTGCCGCGTCGAACGGGGCGAGTGCTCCCTCGACCAGACCGACGACAGGGAGCACCGCATCCATGTCGTCGACCCAGGTGAAGTGCATGCCCATGACGTCATGCCGGTAGCTGGGACTCATCCACAGCGCGTCCGATGCGGCTGTCCGCAGTTCCGAGATCTGCAGCACCGGTGCCACCCGGTGCCCGATGCGGCGTAACGCATCCAAGGCATCGGCGGCGTGCTGCCGTGGCACCAGGTACTCGGACTGGAGCTCATCGCCGCTGCTGGGCGTGAAGTCCGGCCGGAAATGCGGTAGCCGCTCGTGCCACGGCCCGGGCACTCCCATCTGCCCCGTGCAGTTGTCGGCCGCCATGCCGGGTACCGGGTTTCTGGCTGCGTCTGCCGGTCTCGCTCCGAAGAACGTCGCCGTCGGATCTCGCGGATCGTCGGTCCGGCGTTTCACCCAGAGCTGGTCGGCCCAGGAGCTCCACCAGTCGGTGAACACGCTCACGCTGTACCCGCTGGCGAAGATCTCGTCGGTGCGCTCGACCAGAACGTCGAACGGCAGCCCTTCGAAGACGTACTGCTGGACGTCGAACGCGGGTTGTACGTCGAGAGTCAGGCTGGTGACGATCCCCAGCGAGCCGAGCCCGACCACGACACCGTTGAACAGGTCACCGTCGGCGCTTGGGCTGAGTGTCCTGAGCGAGCCGTCGCCTGTGACCAGCTCGATCGCCGATACGGCCGTGGCGAGGTTGCCGTTGCCGTCGCCGGAGCCGTGCGTCGCCGTGGCGCACGAGCCGGCGACGGAGATATGTGGCAGCGAACCGAGGTTGTGAAGCGCATAGCCCTTCGAGTTCAGGCGCGGGCACAGCTGGGTGTAGCGGATACCGGCGCTCACCGTCGCTGTCGACTGCTCGACGTCGATCTCGACGCGTTGCGGTAGTCCTGCCAACGACACGAGCACGCCGGATGTGTCCGCGATGTCGCTGAAGGAATGACCGCTGCCCAAGGCACGCACCGGGTTGCTGTGGGCGACGAGCTCCTGGAGCTGCTCGACCGACGTCGGCACCTCGAGACGACGGGCGCCGAAGGTGACGTTACGGGCCCAGTTCGTCGGTCTCTCGTTCACGCCACCCACTTCCGGTAGTCGTCGTCAGCGGAACCTCTCAGGCACCTCGGGCACGGAGACGTTCTGGGCGCGCGTCCTGGTCGGCATGAACCGCGTGAATGGACGCCACAGCGCGTACTGGAGTTTCAGCCTGGTGCTGATCTCTCCGGTCTCCACCAGCCGTTTGAGCGCGGGAAGGATCACCGCCCAGGTGGAGTCGACCTTGTCGAGATCCTTCGTGTCGGCCGGCCAGCCGGTGTGGCGCAGTGTCACGCGGGTGCCGCCGTCGACCTCGTCGAGCTCCCAGGTGACAAGGGTGGGCGGGTCGTCGCGCATGAGCAGCTGCTGGGTGTGGATGAACCGGCGGGGTGGCTCCACGGCGAGCACCCGTCCGACGATGAGGACGCGCCTGCCATCTCGGCTCCGGTAGTAGAGCGGGTCGCCTGCTCGGAAGGACGTGTCGAGGACGGTGTCCATCATCGCGCGCTGCCTGCTGCGCAGCCGGGTGATCTCCGACCACACCGCATCGACGGACGCCTTGATGACGATGGAGTGGACGAGCTCGTGCTCAGGTAAGGAGTCCATCACGAGAGAAGCATGCACCAGTCGGTCATGCCGCCGGTGGCTTCGTCTTCCGGTCGTGACGAAGCGGCCGGGCGGGTGGAGTATTGCCCGTGCAGGTCAAGGCGTCACGCGGGAAGGAGGAAGTCCATGGCAACGGACCTCCGGATCGAGGCCGACAACAGCGTCGGCCAGCTGGCGAAGCTCGCCGAGCAGCTGGGACGGGCCGGTGTGAACATCGACGGGTTCTGCGCCACGGTGGCCGAAGGGCGAGGTGTCTTGCACGTCCTGGTCGAGGACGCGAGCGCGGCCCGCCGGGCGTTGGAGGGCGCCGGCTATACCGTCGCTGCCGAACGGGAGGCGGTCGTGCTCGACGATGTCGAGGACCGGCCGGGATTCCTGGGCGACACGACGCGCCGGCTGGCGGACGGCAACGTGAATATCGAGGTCGCCTATCTGGCTACCGGGACCCGCCTGGTCCTCGTAGCCGACGACGCGGCTGCGGTCCGCCGGGTGTTGTAGAGCAGCGGTCAGCTGGCCCAGGCGAGCAGGGGTTCGTGCCGCTGCGGCTCACGCAGCTTGGCGAGAGCGTGCTTCTCGAGCTGGCGGACCCGCTCGCGGGTGAGCCCGATCTGGTCGGCGACCTCCTGCAGGGTGTGCTGGCGGCCGTCGCGCAGCCCGAAACGCAGGCTGATGATGGTGGCTTCGCGCGGCGGCAAGGTGGCCAGCAGGCCGTCGAGCTCGTCGAGGAGCGCGTGGTGCTCGGCGATGTCGGCGGCCGAGACGGAGTCGTCGTCCTCGATCAGCTCGCCGAGGCTGGTCTCACCGTCGTCGCCGACCGGCGTGTCGAGGCTGACCGCTTCGCGGGAGACGCGGCGCAACTCGACGACCCGCTCCACCGGGATGCCGGCCTCTTCTGCGATCTCCTCGACGGTCGGGTCACGGCCCAGCATGCGCTGAAGATCGCGGTCGATGCGGCTCAGCTTGGACACGACCTCGGACACGTGCGCGGGGAGCCGCACGGTTCGGCTCTGCTCGGCCAGGCCTCGCTCGATCGCCTGGCGGATCCACCACATGGCATAGGTGGAGAATTTGAAGCCCTTGGTGTAGTCGAACTTCTCGACGGCCCGGATCAGCCCGAGGTTGCCTTCCTGGACGACGTCGAGGAAGGGCAGTCCCCGGCGTGAATGCTTGCGTGCTGCCGACACGACCAGCCTGAGGTTCGCGCGGATCATGTGGTCACGCGCGGCCTGTCCGTCGCGGGCGACCGCCTCGAGGTCGCCTCGACGGTCGGCGTCGACGGTGGATTCGCCGGCGTCGGCCTCACGCAGCAGTGCCGCCGCGTATACCCCGGCCTCGATCCGCTTGGCCAGCTCGACCTCCTCGGTGGCGCTGAGCAGCGGAGTCGAGCCGATCTGGGCAAGGTACTGCCCCACCAGGTCGGGTTCCTCGCTGTCGGAGAGCCGCCGCCTGACGGTGCGGGTGCTGGTGTCTCTCGCCATCGGCCTCCTTCGGATTCATGGCATCGGCGCGGACAGTTATGTCAACGTCGCGCACGGCACGATCATTTCCGCCGCCCTCCGCGCACGCTTCTCGCGGGTGCCTGCCATCACGGCCATGCCGAGTGCCAGCAGGGCCAGGCCCGCACCCAGCCAGGCCGGTGCCGCGTACCCCAGCCCGGCACCGATCACCGTGCCGCCGATCCACGGCCCCACCGTGTTTCCGACGTTGAAGGCCGACGTCGTGGCCGAGCTCGCGAGCGTCGGGGCGTCGCCAGCGACGACGAAGACCCGGGCGTTGATCGCAGGAGCTACCGAGAACGCGGTGATGGCCATCGCGACGATCGCCACCGTGGCCGCCATGCCGCTGCGCGCGACCAACGCCAACGCGGCGAGAACCAGGCTCAGCGTGGCCAGGCCGGCGTAGAGGTTGAGGAACAGGTTGCGGTCCGCGACCTTTCCGCCGAGGACGATGCCCAGCAGGCTGCCGAGGCCGAACAGGGCCAGCACGACCGGTACCCGGGACGCTGGCCAACCGGCGTGGTCGGTGAGCAGCGGCGCGACGTAGGAGAACACGGAGAACACGGCCGCCTGGAAGACGGCGATGGTCGCGAGGGCGACCCAGACCCTGCTGCTGGCGAACGTCCGTAGTTCATGTCGCAACGCCGCCGGCGCCGCCGCACCGCGGCCGCGCCGAACGACCATCGCGACACCGACCGCACTCACCGATGCCAGCACCGCGACAGCCCAGAACGCCGCCCGCCATCCGAGTTGCTGCCCGACCAGGGCGCCGAGCGGTACACCGACGACGTTGGAGACCGTCAGGCCGCCCAGGAGCACGGCCAGCGCCTTCGCCCGAGCACCGGCTGGCGCGAGCGCGACCGAGACCACGGCGGCTGCGGCCCAGAAGGTGCCGCACGCCACCGCCGTGATGATCCGTGCGGTCATCAACGCGCCATAGGTCGTGGCAAGGGCGGCCAGCACGTGTCCGAGGACGAAGACGAGTAGCGACGCCAGCAGCGTCGCCCGCCGCGGCAGGCGCAGTGTGGCTGCCGTCATCAGGGGAGTGCCGACCGCCATGCCCATCGCGAATCCCGAGATGAGCAGTCCAGCGGACGGGACCGAAACGCCGAGGTCGCCGGCGATGGTCGGCAGCAGGCCGGCGATCATGAACTCGGTCGTGCCGAGGCAGAAGATGCTTGCGGCGAGCACGAACACGGCCGGGGGCACCCGCGCTCCGGTGGGAGCGGTGGTGGCCATCTCGCCGTCTCCTTGGTCTTGGATCGAGCTGTTCATGATCGCTTCGTCCGAATGTGCGGCAGATCCGTGGTGCCGGTGGGGTCAGAGCGACTCCACCATGGCGTCGACGATGTCGGTGAGCCGCCGACGGTCGTCGGTGATCCGCCCGACGACATGGATGCCGGCGAGGGCGGCATGCGTGAGGCGGGCCAGGGCAAGAGCGTCGCGGTCAGGGGAGATGTCGCCGTCGCGCTGGCCGCGTTCGATCAACGCACGGAGTGTCTCGACGAGGCCGTCGAAGTCAGCTCGGGCGAGGGAGGCGACGTCAGGCTCCGCAGAGCCGACCTCGACCGCGGCGCTGACGGCGAGGCACCCCCTGTGGTCCGCGCGCGCCAGTTGGGTGTCGACAGCGTCGAGCAGGAAGGCCTGGATGATCGGGAGGACGGGGCCCTCGCGTCCGAGCCATGCTGCCTGGTCCACGCGAGACCGCTCGGCATAGCGGCGCAGCGCCTCCTGGTAGAGGTGACTCTTGCTGGTGAAGGCGTTGTAGAGGCTGCTGCGTCCCAGCCCCGTGCCCTCGCACAGGTCCTGGGTCGAGGTCGCGCCGTAGCCGCCCGCCCAGAATGCGTCCATCGCCGCCTCGACGGCGGCGTCCGCGTCGAACTGCCTGGGCCTGGCCATGCGAGCAGACTCTACCAGAGTTCTGAACTGACCCATCCAAAATGCGCGCTCCCATGATCATGTCGATTTCGCTGCCACATGGGCCCCGAAGTCGACATGATCATGGGGAGGCGGGCGCTGCGCCAGGCCGCGGCGCTCCAGCAGAGGCTCGATGCGAGGGTCCCGGCCGCGGAAGGCGCGGAACGCCGTCATCGGGTCGACGCTGCCGCCCTTGGAGAGCAGCTCACGGCGGAACCGGTCGCCGTTCTCGCGGCGCAGGCCGCCGTTCTCCGTGAACCACTCGACCGTGTCGGCATCGAGGACCTCGCTCCAGATGTAGGAGTAGTAGCCCGCGCTGTACCCGCCGGCGAAAATGTGCGCGAAGTAGGTGCTCCGGTACCGCGGCGGGATGGCGTCGAGCGCGACGCCGGCCTTCTCGAGAGCAGCCGCCTCGAACGCCTGAACGTCGTCCGGCTCGTCACCGGCCTGGAGCCGGTGCCACGCCTGGTCGAGCAACGCCGCGGCGAGGTACTCGGTGGTGGCGAAGCCCTGGTTGAACTTCCGGGCGGCCAGGACCCGGTCGACCAGTTCGTGCGGCATGCGCTCGCCCGTCCGGTGGTGGACCGCGTACCGTCCTATGACCTCGGGCCACAGCCCCCACATCTCGTTGACCTGCGACGGATACTCGACGAAGTCGCTGGGCACGCTCGTGCCCGAGAAGCGCGGGTACCGCACCGACGAGAACAACCCGTGCAGGGCGTGGCCGAATTCGTGGAACAGAGTCCGCACGTCGTCGAAGGTGAGCAGCGTGGGTTCACCGTCTGCCGGACGTGCGATGTTGAACGTGTTGACGACGACGGGCTTGGTGCCGAGAAGCTCCGACTGTTCGACGAAGCTGTTCATCCAGGCGCCTCCACGCTTGGACTCACGGGCGTAGAAGTCGGCGAGGTAGAGCCCGAGCGGCGATCCGTCCTCCTCCGACACCTCGAAGACCCGGACGTCGGGGTGGTAGCGCGGCAGGTCGTCGCGCTCGGTGAACTGCAGGCCGTAGAGCGAGCCGGCCGCCCCGAACACGCCGTTGAGCAGCACGCCCTCGAGTTCCAGGTAGGGCCGGATCGTGGTGGCGTCGATCTCGTACCGCTCCCGGCGGATCCGCTCCGAGTAGTAGGCCCAGTCCCACGCCTGCAGGGTGGCGCTGTCACCCGTCGCGGCCTGCAGATCGGCGGCCTCGGCACGGGCGTTGGCCACCGCTGCAGGCACGAGCCGTGTGAGCATCGACGTCACGGCGTCGGTGGTTCGGGCCGTCTCGTCCTCCACGACATAGGCGGCGTGGTCGGGGTAACCGAGCAACCGGGCCCGCTCGGCCCGTAGCACCGCCATCCGCAGGACCACGGCCGACGTGTCGTGGGCGTTGCCGTTCCGACCCCGGTTCACCGATGCACGGAACAGGCGCTCCCGCAGAACCCGGTCGGTCAATGACGCCAGTGCAGGCTGGTCGGTCGGCGACACGAGGCTGAGTACGTAGGAGCCATCCAGGTCGCGGGCCTTACCGGCCTCTGCAGCAGCGGCGAGCGCATCCTCGGACAACCCGTCCAGCTCGCGTGCGTGGTCGACGACGACCGCCGAGGCATTGGTGTCGGCGAGCAGGTGCTGCTGGAACGTCGTGCTCAGCGCCGAGAGCTCCTCGTTGAGAGCACGCAGGCGATCCTGATCGGCCGGAGCGAGCCGCGCACCGGCCCGGACGAAGTCGGTGTGGTACCGCTCGAGCAGCCACAACGACTCCGCGTCGAGCCCGAGCCGGTCGCGGTTGCGGTGGAGCTCGTCGATGCGCGCGAACAACGCCGGGTCGAGGTGGATCGCGTCGCTGTGCGCGGCGAGCTCCGGCGCCATCTCTTCCTGCACCCGCTCGACCTCCGAGTTCGTGTCCGACGACGCCTGGTTGAAGAACACGGCGGACACACGCTCCAGCAGCCGGCCCGAGCGCTCCAGTGCGACCAGGGTGTTCTCGAACGACGGCGGTTCCGGATCGGCTGCGATCGCCGCGACCTCGGCGCGCTGGTCGGCCATGCCGCGCCGGAACGCCGGCAGGTAGTGCTCCACGCCGATCCGGTCGAACGGCGGCAACGCGTACGGCAGGTCGCTCGGCGCGAAGAAGGGGTTGTCGGCCGGCTGCATCGGTGTCAGGGCTCCTCTGGCGTCGGACGGGGGACGTACGGTCGTAGGACACGCACGGTATCGAGCACGAGGAGGCACACCGGCATGGTGGGGACAGGTCAGGACCCTGAGGTGCGGGTCGAGCCCTGCGCCAAACGGCTGCGGGCCTATCTCGGCGGCGAGGTCGTGTTCGACACCGTCGCCGCACGAATGGTGTGGGAGGTGCCGTACTACCCGCAGTACTACGTGCCGCGTGAGGACGTGCGGGCCAAGCTCGAGCCGACCGGTCACCGCAAGCCCTCTCGGCAGCGCGGCGACGGTGTCCTGTGGACCGTCGTCGCGGGCGACGACGAGGCGATCGACGCCGCGGCGACGTTCGACGACTCCCCGCTGGCAGAGCTGCACGGGCTGGTCCGGCTGCGGTGGGGCGCCATGGACGCGTGGTTCGAGGAGGACGAGGAGGTCTTCACCCATCCCCGTAGCCCCTACCGGCGGGTCGACATCCTGCCCACGAGCCGCCACGTCCGGGTCGAGACGGGCGGCGCGGTGCTCGCCGAGTCGACCAGTGCCCACGTGCTGTTCGAGACCGGCCTGCCGCCTCGGTTCTACCTACCGAAGGTCGACGTCCGGATGGCTCTGCTCGAACCGTCCGACACCGTCACACAATGCCCGCACAAGGGGGAGACGAGGTACTGGTCTCTGCTCCTGGACGGCCACGAGATCGACGACGTCGCCTGGTCCTACCCGTACCCACTCCCCGAGTGCACGCGAATCGCCGGGCTGGTCAGCTTCGAGAGCAAGAAGGTCGACGTCGTCGTCGACGGCGTCCGGCAGGACTGAGATGGCGGCCTCTTCGCGCGTCGCCCTGACCCGCGATCAGGTCCTGGCCTTCCGAGCGGCCGTCCACGAACTGGACGGAGGCCATCGCGGGCGTCCGGGGATTCTCGGCGTCGGCATACAGGACAATCCACCCGGCCGCAGCGCCCGGCTCGCGCTGGCGGTACGCGGCCGGAGTGTCTCTGCACGGTCGACCGCCCTGGTCCACTCGGTCCGTGGTGCCATGCACCTGCATCACGCCGACGACCTGGGCCGCTACGCGGCGGCGGTACGTCCCGACGACGGCACCGAGGTGTCCGTCCAGAGCTTCGGCCCGTTCGGCCCGGAGCTCGCGGCCGACGGGATCTCGCTGGGCCGGGCCACCGACGACGTCGCCGCCGCCATGAGCACCGTCATGGCCGACGGGGTGCCACGCACCAAGGGTGAACTCAGTGGGGCGGTGACCCCGCTGGTGGACCAGCGGATCGCGCCGTGGTGCGACGGATGCGGCGTCCACCATGTCTACGACGCGCTGTTCCGGTACGCGACACTGCAGGCCGCGCTGACCATCGACGTCGAGTCACCGACGCTGTTCCGGTTCGTCCCGACGACCATCGACCGACGTCCGGACCGCGACGGCAGCCGGGTCGAGATCGTGCGGCGGTATCTCCGCCTGGCCGGTCCGGTGCAGCCGGCGCACCTGGCCGCCTGGCTCGGGCTGTCGCCGTCCGGGGGGCGGCGGTGGTGGACGCAGGTGCGGGACGAACTCGTCGAGGTCACGGTCGGTCGACGCACCGGCTGGGTGTTCGCCGACGACCTGGACGACCTGCGGTCCTCGGTCGACCCGCCGACCGTCCGGCTGCTCGGCCCGTACGACCCCGTGACCGCGCTGGGCGACCGCGAGCTGCTGGTGCCCGAGCCGCGCCGCCGCCGCGAGGTGTGGAAGGCGACCGGCAACCCGGGCATCCTGCTCGTCCGGGGCGACATCAGTGGCGTGTGGCGGCAGAAGACCAGCGGCAGGCGGCTCACGGTGACCGTCCAAGGCTTCGGAGAGCTCACGGCCGTAGAGCAGCGGCTGGCGGGAGAGGACGCCCGAGTCGTCGCCCGCCATCAGGGCGCCGACGACGTAGAGACCCGCTTCGCGTAGCCGGCCCTGCGGGACCCGAGACGACACGCGCGCGTCCGCTGGCGCCGGTCGCCCGCGGTCGTGCACAATGTCCCACGTCGCACCGGACCGAATCGGGCCCGAGGCCGCTGGGGAAGGCGTCCCTCGACCCGCAGGAGGACCGGTGACGACCCGTGGCGTTCTCTACGTCCACGCCGCCACGTCGGCGCTCTGCCCGCACATCGAGTGGGCGGCCGCCGGCGCTCTCGGCATGCACGTCAAACTTCATTGGACTCCGCAGCCCGCCGCACCCGGCACCTACCGCTGCGAGATGTCCTGGCAGGGTGATCCGGGCACGGGTGCCAAGCTGGCCTCAGCACTACGAGGCTGGATGCACCTGCGCTTCGAGGTCACCGAGGAGCCGAGTTCGGGCCACGAAGGCGCGCGCTACTCCTACACGCCGGAACTGGGCGTCTTCCACGCCGTGACCGGCGTACACGGGGACATCATGATCCCGGAGGACCGGATCAAGGCGGCGGTCGTCAAAGCCGCCCTCGGCGAGGTCGATCTGAAGGACGAACTGCGCCGGCTGGTCGGCGGGCCCTGGGACGACGAGCTCGAACCGTTCCGCTTCGCCGGCGACGGTGCACCGGTGCGGTGGCTGCACCAGGTGGTGTGATCATGCCCTTTTGCCGACGGTCCGGAAAAGCGTGGACATTGCCTCTTCCGCACCCGGCTCGGCGACGGTAGGGTCACGAGCGGGTAACACCTCCATACGTGGCCGCTCCGGCACCGGTGACTCCCCGGCCCGGTGTTCCGGGAACGTCAGCGGCCGCACCACGTGAAGCGTCCCGGCCCCTCGAGCGGCTGGGACGCTTCGCTGTCTCCCCCCGAATGATCACGTTAAGAGGGTCCGTCCCCCCGTTGCCAGGTCTGGAGACCTGGCAACGGGCCCAGAGACCCTCTTAACGTGATCATTCGGGGGAACGGGTCAGAGGGGGATGTTGCCGTGGTGGCCGCGCCGTGCAGGTGCCTCGGCAACGGCTCGGGCCAGCGCGGAACGCGTGGCGGTCGGCTCGATCACCTCGTCGACGACACCGATCTCCATGGCCCTGGCCAGGCCGCCGGCGATGCGCTCGTGCTCCTCCGCCAACTCGGCCTCGACCTGGGCGCGCAGGTCCGGTGCCACCTCGGCGAGCCGGCGACGGTGCAGGATCCGGACCGCGGCGACGGCGCCCATGACCGCGACCTCGGCCGTGGGCCAGGCGAGAACCTTCGTCGCTCCGAGCGACCTCGCGTTCATCGCGATGTAGGCACCGCCGTACGCCTTGCGGGTCACCAACGTGACGCGTGGCACCGTGGCCTCGGCGAAGGCGTGTAGCAGTTTGGCGCCGCGGCGGACTACGCCGTCCCATTCCTGCCCGACGCCGGGCAGGTAACCGGGAACGTCGACGATGACGAGGAGCGGCACACCGAAGGCGTCGCACATCCGTACGAACCGGGCCGCCTTCTCAGCGGACGTGGAGTCGAGGCACCCACCGAGTCGGAGCGGGTTGTTGGCGACCACGCCGACGGTGCGCCCGCCGAGGCGGCCCAGCGTCGTGGTGATGTTGGGTGCCCAGCGGGCGTGCAGTTCCAGGGCTGATCCCGCGTCCAGCAGATCCGCGACCAGCGGATGGACGTCATAGGCGCGCCTGGCCGACTCGGGGAGGAGGGCGCCGAGGTCCCGGTCCTCGACGTCGTCGACGGCCAGCGTGCCCTGGGCGCCGAGCAGAGCCGCGAGCCGGCGGGCTTCGTCCAGGGCCTCGCGTTCGGTGGACGTCACGACGTGGACGACGCCCGATCGGCGCCCGTGCGGCTCCGGCCCGCCGAGCCGGAGCATGTCGACGTCCTCGCCGGTCACCGAGCGCACCACGTCGGGGCCGGTCACGAACACACGGCCCTCCGGGCCCAGCACGACGACGTCGGTGAGCGCCGGCCCGTAGGCGGCACCGCCGGCGGCCGGTCCGAGCACCACCGAGATCTGGGGGACCCGACCGGACGCCCGCGTCATGATCGCGAAGATCCTGCCGACCGCGTGCAGCGAGAGCACGCCCTCAGCGAGTCGGGCGCCGCCGGAGTGCCAGAGCCCGACGACGGGCACGCCGTCGGCGAGCGCGCGCTCGTAGGCATCGACGACGACCTGGCAGCCGGCGTCGCCCATGGCTCCACCCATGACCGTCGCGTCGGAGCAGAACGCGACGACATGGGCACCGTCGACGGTCCCTGTTGCGGCGAGCATGCCGCTGCCGTCGTCCAGGCTGACCAGCTCGACCGAACCGGAGTCGAGGAAGGCCGCCAACCGGTGGTTCGGGTTGCGCGGATCTTCCTCGCGGGGCGGCTTGGGCGCCTTCGGCGATGCGGGCTGTGTCGTGACGGTGGTCATCACACGCTCCGGAAGGCCAGGGCGACGTTGTGCCCGCCGAACCCGAACGAGTTGTTCAGGGCGGCCAGCACGCCGTCGCCGAGCGGGCGCGGCTCGCCGCGCACCACGTCGAGGCCGATCTCGTCATCGAGGTCGTCGACGTTGATGGTGGGCGGGGCCGTGCGGTGGTGGAGCGCCAGGATCACTGCGATCGACTCGACCGCGCCGGCGCCGCCGAGGAGGTGGCCGGTCATCGACTTCGTCGACGTGACCGTGACGCCGCCGGCCGCATCGCCCAGGGCGATCCGGATGGCGACCGCCTCGGCGATGTCTCCGACCGGTGTCGACGTCGCGTGCGCGTTGAGATGCCGGACGTCGGCGGCATCGAGACCACCGTCGACCAGGGCGTTCTGCATCGCCTTGACGGCGCCGGCGCCGGACGGGTCAGGCTGGGCGATGTGGTGCGAGTCGGCACTGAGCCCGGCTCCGACGAGTTCGGCGTAGACGCGTGCGCCGCGCGCCTCGGCATGCTCGACGGACTCGAGCACCACCATCCCGGCACCCTCGCCGAGAACGAAGCCGTCGCGGCCCTTGTCGTAGGGACGGCTGGCCCGTGCCGGCTCGTCGTTGCGCTTCGACAGCGCCATCATGTTGGCGAACGCCGCCAACGGCAGCGGGTGGATCGCGGCCTCGGTGCCGCCCGCCATCACGACGTCGGCGCGCCCGGACCGAATCATGTCCAGCCCGTAGGCCAGCGCCTCGGCGCCCGATGCGCATGCGCTCACCGGGGTGTGCACGCCGGCCCGCGCGCTGATCTCCAGCCCGACATGTGCCGCCGGGCTGTTCGGCATGAGCATCGGGATGGCCAGCGGCGAGACCCGCCGGGGCCCCGACTCCAGCAGCACGTCGTAGTTCGACAGCAGTGTGGTGACACCGCCGATGCCCGACGCGCAGACAACTCCGAGCCGGTCCGGGTCGATGTCGGCCTCGCCGGCGGGCCCCTCGTAGCCGGCGTCCGCCCACGCTTCGCGTGCCGCGATGATCGCGAACTGGCCGGAGCGGTCCAGCCGCCGGGCCTGGACACGGGGAAGGACATCGGTGGGTTCGACGGCCACCCGTGCGGCGATCCGCACCGGCAGCTGCTCCGCCCACTCCTCGGTCAGGGCGCGGGCGCCGGAACGGCCGGCCAGGAAGGCGTCCCAGGTGGACGCGACATCGCCTCCGACGGGCGTTGTCGCGCCGAGTCCGGTGACGAGGGCACGAGCCTGGGTCGTGGGCATCAGATCAGGTACCCGCCCGTTCGATGAAGGCCACGGCGTCGCCGACGGTGGCGAGGTTCTTCACCTCGTCGTCGGGGATCTTCACACCGAACTTCTCCTCGGCCGCCACGACCACCTCGACCATCGACAACGAGTCGATGTCCAGGTCGTCGGTGAAGGACTTGTCGAGCTGGACGTCTGCCGCGGGGACGCCGGCGATCTCGTTGACGATGTCGGCGAGTCCGCTGCGGATCTCCTCGGTGCTGGCCATCTGTGCTCTCCTCCGGTGGTGTCACCCGTACGTCGCTCGTACGGGGGTCGGGGCCCCGCGCTGGCAGGGATCAGGGGATCCGGACGACCTGGGCGGCGTACACGAGTCCGGCGCCGAATCCGATCAGCAGGGCGAGATCGCCGCTGCGAGCCTGTCCGGTCTCGAGCAGGCGTTCGATCGCCAACGGGATCGACGCGGCCGACGTGTTGCCCTGCTCGACGATGTCGCGGGCGGTGACGACCGACGCAGGAAGCTTCAGTGCCCGGGCCATCGCGTCGGTGATCCTCATGTTGGCCTGGTGCGGCACGAACACGTCGAGGTCGTCGGGGGTGATGCCGGCGGCGTCGATCGCCTCCCGGGCGACCTTGGCCATCTCGTAGACAGCCCACCGGAACACGGCGTTGCCCTCCATGGTCAGGTGGGGCATCCGTGGCCCGCCGGGCGCGAACAGCGCATCGCGCCACTCCTCGCGCTGGCGGATCAGGTCCAGGTGCTGGCCGTCGGAACCCCAGACGACCGGGCCGATGCCGGGCTCGTCGGACGGTCCGACGACGGCAGCGCCAGCGCCGTCGGCGAAGATGAACGCGGTGGAGCGGTCGGTCTGGTCGGTGAGGTCGGACAGGCGCTCGACGCCGATGACGAGCACGTGGTCCGCGGTGCCGCCGCGGACCATGTCGGCACCCAGTGAGACGCCGTAGCAGAAGCCCGCGCAGGCGGCGGAGATGTCGAACGCCGCGGCCCGGTCGGTGCCGAGCTTGTACGCGATCTCGGCGGCCGCGGAGGGTGTCTGGTAGAGGTGGGTCACCGTCGAGACGACCACACAACCCACCTGGTCGGGCGTGATGCCGGCGTGCGCCAGCGCCTTGCCGCCAGCAGCGACGCTCATCGCGACGACGGTTTCGTCCTCGTTGGCCCAGCGGCGGGTGGCGATCCCCGAGCGGGTGCGGATCCACTCGTCGGAGGAGTCGATCCGCTCGACGATCTCGGCGTTGGGCACGATCCGGGCGGGGCGGTAGCCGCCGATGCCGAGCAGCCGTGCCTCCCGACTGACCTGGGTGGTGCGGATCGTCGCGCTCATGCGTCCACCATTCCCTGAGACTCGGGGTGGAGCCTGACCAGCGGCTGGCCGGGTGCGACCGGGTCGCCGTCCTCGACCAGCCACTCGATCACTGTCCCACCGTGCGTGGCCGTCACCTCGAGGGAGTCCCTCAGCGAGCGGACCGTCCCGACGAGTTCCCCCGCTCCGAGGTGGGTGCCCACTTCGACACCGGCCGTGCCGAAGGTGCCCTTCATGGGTGCGACGACCAGCCGCCAGGTGGGGCTGGCGTTGATCGGGTTGACCTGCCCGTGGCGCTCGACGAAGGCCCGTGCGTCGTCGAGTTGGTCAGGCGTCTTCAGGGCGAACGTCTCGACGCCGGGAAGCGCCCGTTTGGCCAGCCCGGTGAGAGTGCCTGCGGGCGGCACCTCGAGCAGTCCGGTGACGCCGAGGTCGCGCATGGTCTGCTGGCACAGGTCCCAATGAACCGGATTGGACACCTGGTCGACCAGCCGGGTGAGTACGTCGCGGCCGTCGTGCACGACGCGGCCGTCCCGGTTGGAGAGCAGCCGCGTGCGGGGGTCGTGCGTGCTGATCGCGCGGGCAAGACGCCGCAGGACATCGACGGCGGGCGCCATGTGGACGGTGTGGAATGCGCCCGCGACCGAGAGCGGCCGGAGCCGGGCGCCCTGCGGCGGGTCGTTCTCGAGTGCCGCGAGTTGTTCGTCGGTGCCGGCGGCGACCACCTGGCCGGCGCCGTTGACGTTGGCCGGCGTGAGGCCGTGCTTCGCCAGCGCCGAGAGCACCTCGTCGGCGTCGCCGCCGATGACGGCGGTCATGCCGGTGGGCGTGACCTTCGAGGCATCGGCCATCGCGCGACCGCGCTCGCGGACGAAGACCATCGCCTGCTCGGCCGTGATGACGCGAACGCCGGCGGCCGCCGTGATCTCGCCGACGCTGTGACCGGCGGCGACGCCGACCTTGCCGAACGCGTCAGCCGGGTGGGGGAACATCGCCAGCGCGCCGAGCATGCCCGCGGCCACGAGCAGGGGTTGGGCCACCGCGGTGTTCCGGATCGTGTCGGCGTCGGCCTTCGTCCCGTAGTAGGCGAGATCGACGCCGGCGACCGCCGAGAGCCAGTCGATGCGCGACCCGAACGCGGGGTCGTCCAGCCACGGGGCGAGGAACCCAGGTGTCTGGGCACCTTGACCGGGAGCAACGATGGCGAGCACGCCTCTACCCTCCCTCGCTACCGGTCCGGAGGAACGTCGGGAGTGGTCACAAGGTCGTCCCGCCAACGTTGGAGGGTTCAGACAACCATAGGGACCTGTGGAACGGGGAGTTCGTCAGCGCGAGGACGGCGGGAACAGCCGGCCCAGGGTGAGCGCGAGCCGCAGCGTGTACGCGTCGCGTGGGTCGGTCGGCGTCAGGCCGGACAGGTCCACGACCCTGCGAAGCCGGTAGCGCACGGTGTTCGGGTGGACGAAGAGCAGCCGGGCAGCCGCCTCGACCGAGCTTCCGCTCTCCAAGTAGGCGGCGAGCGTGTCGATCAGGACCGGGCCGGTGTCCGCGATCGGCTCGTACAGGTCGGCAACCAGGGCGCGTCGGGCGTGGCCGTCTCCGGCGAGCGCGCGCTCCGGGAGCAGCGCGTCGGCGGCGACGGGCCGGGGTGCGTCGGGCCAGGCCACCGCGGCCCGGAGTCCCGCCACCGCCGACCTGGCCGAGGCGGCGGCTGCCGCGAGATCGGGCACAAGTGGTCCGGCGACGACCGGGCCCACTCCGAAGTGACCCGCGACCGACGTGGCGGCACGGACGGGATCGTCGACCCCTCCGAGTACCACCACCAACCGGTCGCCCTGCACGCCGGTGAGGACGTCGTGGCGAGCCTGACGGGCGGTACGCCGGACGGAGTCCACCACGGCCTCGGTGTCACCGGAGGGAGTGTGGCCCACCGTGACCGTCACGCCGCTCTGTTCGGCCCAGCCCAGAGCGGCCGCGCGCGACCGCACCTCCTCGTCGCTCTCGCCCCGCAGCAGCGAGTCCACCACCAGGGCCTCCAGCCGTGCGTCCCATGCGCCGCGGGCCTCAGCCGCCCGGGCGTAGACCTCGGCCGCCGCGTACGCGACCTCACGGGAGTACCGCAACACGCCCTCGCGGACCGCGGCGACGTCACGCTCGTCGACTACCTCGGTGACGGACTGCTCGACGACCTCGATGGCGACACGCACCATCTCGACCGTCTGCTCGAGACTGATCGCCCTGGTCAGCTCGCGCGGGGCGGTGCCGAAGACGTCGGCGGTCACGGTGGGCTCGTTCCCGGGGTTGCGGTACCAGTCGACGAACGCCGCGATGCCCGCCTGGATGATCAGGCCCACCCAGGAGCGCTCGTCGGGTGGCATCGCCCGGTACCACGGAAGGCGCTCCTCCATGCGCGCGATCGACGCCGTTGCCAGCGCACCCGTCGCACGTTCCAACTGATGCACCGACCGCGCATGCGCACCGGCCTTCGCGGTCGACGACATGCCGCGCAGCGTACGCGCCGCGCACATGCTCGGACAGCCTCCCAGTTGTGACAGAGCTACAACAGGGCGGGCCCGGGCGCCGGGTCTCGATCAGGCCAGGATGGGCTCTCGCGGACCGTCGCGCCACTCGTCGCTTCCGTAGAAGGCCGACTCCTCACGGTCCCGTGCCTCGGCACTTCCGAAGGAACGCATCAACGTGTACGAGTCGGGGTCGTCCATGGATGGGCCGTGCCACACGACGTCGATGCCGTGCCGGTCGAGCAACGGCCGAGCGCGTTCGCGGAACAGCCGGTCGATCTGCGCTCCCGCACCCGGCCGGAGTTGGTAGGTGCGGATCTCCAGAACGGCGTCGTCGGCTCGGTCGTTCACACGCTCATCCTGGCAGTCAGGTCTCCCCGCCGGCCTCCGCGGCCGTGGTGGCGTTGACGTCCGCGAGCTTGTACCTTGCGTGTGCCTCGCGAACGACGTCCCAGGCGATCTCGCCGCGGCGGGCCAGCAGGGTCAGGACGCCCACGATGATCGACTGGGCGTCGACCTTGAAGTGGCGGCGCAGCGCCGCGCGGGTGTCGGACAGGCCGTACCCGTCGGTGCCGAGCGACAGCCACTCCTGGGTGACGTACGGTGCGATCTGGTCCTGCACGGCCCGCATGTAGTCGCTGACCGCCACCACCGGACCGGGCGCGTCACGCAAGCGCTGGGTGACGTAAGGAACGCGCGCCTCACCGTCGGGGTTCATCAGGTTCCACTCGTCGCACGCCATCGCCTCGCGGCGGAGTTCGTTCCACGACGTGGCCGACCACACGTCGGCGGCGACCTGCCACTCCTCCGCCAGTCGTTGCTGTGCCTCGAGGGCCCAGTTCAGGCCGACTCCGGAGGCCAGGATCTGTGCGTGCGGGACCCTGTCGCCGGGGCCGACCTCCATCGGCCGGTACAGGTAGAGGCCCTTGAGCAGACCGTCCACGTCGAGGTCGTCCGGCTCCACCGGCTGGGCGTACGGCTCGTTGTAGACCGTCAGGTAGTAGAAGACGTTCTCGGCCTCCTCGCCGTACATCCGGCGGAGCCCGTCGCGCATGATGTGCCCGAGTTCGAAGGCGTAGGCCGCGTCGTAGTGGACGACGGCCGGGTTGGTGGACGCGAGCAGCACCGAATGGCCGTCCTGGTGCTGCAGGCCCTCGCCGTTGAGTGTCGTGCGGCCGGCCGTGGCGCCGAGAACGAAGCCTCGCGCCATCTGGTCGCCCGCGGCCCAGAAACCGTCACCCGTGCGCTGGAAGCCGAACATCGAGTAGAAGATGTACACGGGGATCATCGGCAGGTTGTGCGTGGCGTAGGACGAGCCGACGGCCGTCCATGACGCCACCGAGCCGGCCTCGTTGATGCCCTCGTGCAGGATGTGGCCCTTGACATCTTCCTTGTACGACAGGAACAGCTCCCGGTCCACCGACAGGTAGTTCTGGCCGTGCGGGGAGTAGATCTTCAGTGTCGGGAACAGGGAGTCCATACCGAAGGTGCGGGCCTCGTCCGGGATGATCGGCACGATCCGAGGGCCGATCTCGGGGTCCTTGATGATCTCCTTGAGCAGGCGCACGCACGCCATCGTCGTGGCGACCGCCTGCTTGCCCGATCCTCGCTTGACGACGTCGTAGACCTTGTCGCCGGGCAGCACCAAGGGCGTCGACTTGCCGTGTCGCTCGGGCAGGAACCCGCCGAGCTCGCGCCGCCGGTCGACCAGGTATGCGTACTCCTCGGAGCCGGTCCCGGGATTGAAGTACGGAGGCATCTTTGCGTCGAGTGCGTCGTCGGGGATGTCGAGATGGAGCCGGTCGCGGAAGCCCTTGAGGTCGTCGAGGGTCAGCTTCTTCATCTGGTGGGTGGCGTTGCGGCCCTCGAAATGCGAACCGAGTGTCCAGCCCTTGATCGTCTTCGCCAGGATGACGGTCGGCTG
Organism: Jiangellaceae bacterium; assembly: GCA_035656095.1. Classification (GTDB taxonomy): domain Bacteria; phylum Actinomycetota; class Actinomycetes; order Jiangellales; family Jiangellaceae; genus DASRTE01. The sequence continues at coordinate 2,611 of DASRTE010000054.1, read as the reverse complement.
GCCGATGTGCGCCGTGGCCGCCTGATAGGCCGCGTACATCTTGTGGTAGTCGTGCCCGCCGCGCTTGAGGCCCCAGATCTCGTCGTCGGACAGGTGCTCGACCAGCTTCGCGGTCCGCGGGTCGCGACCGAAGAAGTGCTCGCGGACGAACGCCCCCGACTCTGCCTTGTACGTCTGGTAGTCGCCGTCGGGGGTGACGTTCATGAGGTTGACCAGCGCACCGTCACGGTCGGCGGCGAGCAGCGGATCCCACTCGCGGCCCCAGATCACCTTGATGACGTTCCAGCCCGCTCCACGGAACAACGCCTCCAGTTCCTGGATGATCTTCCCGTTGCCCCGTACAGGTCCGTCGAGCCGTTGCAGGTTGCAGTTGACGACGAAGGTCAAATTGTCGAGCTCTTCGCGGGCCGCCAACCCGATTGCACCCACCGTCTCCGGCTCGTCGATCTCGCCGTCGCCCAGGAACCCCCACACCCGCTGCTGGCTGGTGTCCTTGAGACGGCGGTTGTGCAGGTAACGGTTGAACCTGGCCTGGTAGATGGCGTTGAGCGGGCCCAGGCCCATGGAGACGGTGGGAAATTCCCAGAAGTCCGGCATCAGGCGCGGGTGCGGGTAGGACGGCAGCCCTCCGCCCAGGCCGGCGTGGGAGAGCTCCTGACGGAAGCCGTCGAGCTGGTCCTCGCTGAGCCGACCCTCGAGGTAGGCCCGGGCGTACATGCCCGGAGAGGCGTGACCCTGGAAGTAGATCTGGTCGCCGCCGCCGGGGTGGTTCTTGCCGCGGAAGAAGTGGTTGAAGCCGACCTCGTAGAGGCTGGCCGACGACGCATAGGTCGAGATGTGTCCACCGACGCCGATCTCGGGCCGCTGCGCACGGTGCACCATGATCGCGGCGTTCCACCGGACGTACCGGCGGATCCGGCGCTCGAGCTGTTCGTCACCTGGGAACCAGGGCTCGGACTCCGGCGGGATCGTGTTGATGTAGTCGGTGCTGCGCAGGCTTGGCACCCCGATCTGGCGCTCACGGGCATGCTGGAGCAGGGCGAGCATCAGGTACCGGGCACGGTTTCGCCCGCCGCTCTCGACCACGGCGTCGAGCGACTCGAGCCACTCCTGGGTCTCGTCCGGGTCGATGTCCAGCAACTGGCTGGGTAGGCCGTTGCTGATGATCGGGGTGCGGTCTGCGGCCACGACGGTCCTTCGGTTCGGGACGCCGGCGTCGGCGTCTGTTCGTGCGGGTGTCGCTACCCTCCATCCTCCCCCGTGGCGACCGCCCAAGTCACCTCAGGGCTTTCTCTCCGGGCGCGGGCGCGGCAGTCTTAGCGGACAGGGTGAACTGGAGGTGAGCACATGCACGCGCAGGTCGGTGATCGGCTGCATGTCCACGGCCGCGCCGTCGGCACCGCCGACCGGGTCGGCGAGATCGTCGAGGTGCACGGCAGCGAGGGCGGCCCTCCGTACCTCGTCCGCTTCGACGACGGTCACGAAGGGCTGGTCTTCCCCGGCCCGGACGCGACCGTCGAACCGGCGAGCACGAGCGAATAACGTCCACGGCGGTTCGCTTGCGCTAGTGCCGCCACTTGGGTGGACTACGCCCACGACGTTCCGTGAGGGCGGGACGGGGGACGACGGGAGGACGACCAGTGGGCCAGAGCGCGGGCCACTCCGACCAGCACGACGGGCCGGCGCACCGGCTCGGGCTCCGGGCCGGGCTCGTGGTTCAGGAGCTGGGCTGGGACGAGGACTGCGATGACGACCTGCGCGCAGACGTCGAGGACGTCACCGGCTCGGAGTTGGTCGACGTCGACCTCGGCGACGTAGCCGATGTGGTCCTGCTCTGGTGGCGGGACGGCGACGGCGACCTCGTCGACGCACTCGTCGACGCCAAGACCGACCTCGCCGAGGGCGGCGTGGTGTGGTTGCTGACCCCGAAGGTCGGCCGCGCGGGCCACGTCGACCCCAGCGACGTCACCGACGCGGCCCCCACCGCCGGCCTCGCGACGACCACGACGGTGTCGGCGGCCGACGACTGGTCCGGCATCAAGCTCGTTGCGCCCAAGAGCGCCCGCACCGCCCGACGGTGATCGTTCCCCCGGTCGGGGCGCCGGCTCCCGACGTCGATCAGCGCGACCAGCACGGCGCGCCGGTCAGGTTGCTGTCCGACTTCTGGCCACACGGCGCCGTCGCCGCGGCCTACGGCGTCCTCGACCCCGAGCGGGGCTGCCCGCTGCGGGGCACCTTCGTGATCGATCGTGAGGGGCTGGTCCACTGGTGCGAGGTAGGAGAACACGGCCGCGACGTCTCGCAGTGGTGGCCGGTACTCGACAAGCTCATGGCGGCTTGAGGGAGACGGAGCACGCGGTGCCCTGCTACCGCTGCGGAGCACGCCAGACCGATCCGGCCCGGGGTGCCAGCCCATGGCGTCGCGGTGTCCGCGACTCCGAGCAGGTCCTGGTGTGCCCGGACTGCCAGCGCACGTCGGACTGGACGTCCGACCTGGACCGGTGCCCGGCCTGCGGCTCGACCGCCCTGGTCCGGCGGCTTGGCCGGACGGTGTGCCGTGACTGCGGCGGGTCGCCGGACGGCGCGCTTGACACAGACCTCTCCGCGGCCG
>DASRTE010000053.1:0-3373 GCA_035656095.1 Jiangellaceae bacterium | reverse complement strand
CGAACTGGCCGACCCGGCCGGTCAGGTCGGCGCGGTCCTCGAGGCGTCTGGCTGCCACCCCGGCCCGTACGGCGCTGGACCACCTGCGCATCCTCACGACCGCGGCCAGGCTGCCCGAGGGCGCACCGCGTCGCGTCCTGGACGAGACCGGGCTGGCCTGCGATGCGCGGCGGCGAGTCGGGGAGTTCTCCCTGGGCATGCGGCAGCGGCTCGGGCTGGCCGCGGCGATGCTCGGCGACCCGGGTGTGCTCGTTCTGGACGAGCCCACGAACGGGCTCGACCCGCCAGGCATCCGGTGGCTGCGCGGGTACGTGCGTCGGCTCGCGGACGAGGGACGCACGGTGCTGTTGTCCAGCCATGCGCTGAGCGAGGTCGAGCTGACCGCCGACCACGTGCTGGTTCTGGCCCATGGGCGCCTTCTCCGGTCCTCGACCCTCGCCGCCATCCGCGCCGAGGCCGGCGTGGGCTGCCGGGCACGAACGCCGGACCCCGATGGGCTGTGCGCCGCCCTCGACGCGGCCGGCCACACCTACCGCCGTATCGGCTGGTGCAACACGGCGAAACCTTGGTCGATGTGCCGGCCAAGCTCACAGGTGCAGGTAGCTGAGGCGGGCGGTTTGCAGGGCGGCGACGTACCCCTCGCGGGTGTACTCCTGGGGGTCGACGTTCCAGGGCACGGCCAGCCGGCCGCGGACTTCATCGACGGATCGGAACCCGTGCTCGTTGCCCCACGCGTCGAGACCGTCGAGAAGGAGCGTGGCGTATTGGATGCCGTTGCGTAGGAAGGCCGACGCGCACTCCACGACGTCGGCTCCCGCGAGCAGGTAGGCGACCAGGTCGGATGCGGTCTCGACGCCGCTGGTGCCGGCGAAGGAGACCGTGAGCTGCTCGCGCAGGAGGGCGATCCATGTCTGCGGAAGCCGGGCGTCGGAGGAGTGCGAGAGTCCGATCACGGGGGCGACGGTGAGGGTCTGCACGTCGATCTGGGGTTGGAGGAACCGGTTGAACAGGACAAGGCCGTCCGCGCCGGTCTCCACAAGTCGCAGTGCAAGTTCACCGAAGGAGGAGAAGTAGGGTGTGAGCTTGACTGCCACGGGCACGTCAAGTTCCTGTTTGAGCGCATGTACTACGTCCATGCATCGCGCCTCGACGTCGCGGCCGGGCCCTTGCATGCGTTGGGGCACGTTGTAGAAGTTGCACTCGACAGCGGCGGCGCCGGCGTCTTGCATGTTGTGGGCGAACGACGTCCAGCCGTGCCTGGAGGTGCCGTTGATGCTGGCGATCACTGGGACATCCACCGACTGCACGCACTCCTCGATCAGGTCGAGGTAGCGCCTGGGTGCATCCGGTCCGGCCGGGTTGTCGAAGAAATGCGGCACGTCCGCGTCCGGTGTCGGGTGCTCAATCTGCTCCTCGAACAGGGAATGCAGCACCACTGCAGACACACCGGCCTCGACCAGCTCGATGACCCGGTCTGCCGACTGGGACAGCGGGGACGCCGACGCGACCAGCGGGTTGCGCAGCGACAGCCCGAGGTAGGTAGTCGCGAGGTCCATGTCGTGCCTCCTCTTACCTTGACGATTGTCACCCGTTCGTCAGGTCGGTCCTCTGACCGCTCTACGACGTCCGACGATGTCAGAGAGAAGGTGGGTACCTGTGCGCCCGTGCCGGTGTCTTCCTGGTCGCCACTGGTGGAGGCGTCCAGGGGTTGGGCGGCGCGCTGGGCCACTCGGCAGCCGACCCCGCCGTCGTGGTGCAGCAGGACAAGGTCGCGGGTGATCACTGGGGCCGAGCCGACCGTTGCCGCCCCGGTTCGCCACCGCTCGGGCGCTGGTCAAGCCCGTCGGACGTCCAGCCTCCACCCTGGGTTGTTCAGCGTCTCCATCGTGACGCCGAGGTCTTCCTCCCAATCGCCGTCCCGGCAAACCGAACGGTCATGAAGTTCCGGTGGAGAGTCGGTCGCCATAACGCCAGCAGGAAAGCACCGGCATCCCTCTCTTCTCAAAGAACGTCCTCAATTCGGCATATCCGTGAGACTCTGCCCAGCCGACAGGCGGCGGAAAGACGCACCGGGTGTCAGGACGTTTAAGTCGCCCACCGCGGCGTTACTTGTTCATCGCCAAGACTGTTTGACTCAATTCAGCCACGGGGCCTTCGCCCGCACCAACGATGCCGTCCCGTTGGGCTGCTGCCCAGAACGCCGACTCGCAGTCACCTCTCGCCACGACGGCACCGTACCCGCGAGAGCAAACAAGTCGTCGGTTCCTCGCGGCGGTATGACTCGCCGGAACACCCCTGAACGCTGCCTGGTCCGAGCGGCTGGGCGTGCTCGCACCGCACTGCCAGCCTCTTGGACCAACGCCGCCGGCAGAAGCATGTATCAGGACCGCGTCAACATGGACGCGGTCGGCGAGCGTCTTGGAACCAAGGGCCAGGAAGGCGACGGCCACCAAGCACGTGACGTGTTGGTCGGGGACCGCATCGTCCCGTCGGCACCACGATCCGCAGCAGCAGTGGAGGCGAGAAGGGCGGCGCGCACCGAAACTGTCTGCGGCGCGACCTACACTCCACCGGCAGGGCCGCCATGTCTTCCGCGGAGTCGGTCCCCGCGTCGGACCGAGCCAACTCCGGGAACACCGGTGCGCCGGCGCGGTCGAGCTCCTCACGAACGACGACCTCGGCACCCGTGCCGAGCTGCGAGCCCCAGGTCGCAGCAAGCAGCCAGCCTCCGGGCCGGAGGACGCGGGCCGCCTCGATGACGGCGGCCCCAGCATCCGGCAGCATGAAGGGCACGAACGCGAGCACCAAGACGTCGACGGATCTCGGCGCAAGGGGCAGGGCCGCCGGCGTCGGCCTGGACCCGAACCGTCGAGGAAGGCACGCGGTGCAGCATCCCGAGACTTCGGTCGAGGGCCAGCACCCTGCCTCCGGGCCCCGCAAGTCGGTGCTGCGCCGGAAGGAGAGTCCCGGCGCCGGTCGCGACGTCGACCACGGTGTGAGCCCTGTCTGCGGTTCGGCGGCCGGGACGGCGTCGACCAGCTCGACGGCGTGCCGGTGCGACACCAGTGCCCAGTATCTCTCGTAGGCGACGGCGCCCTCGTCGTAGACGGTGGCGAGAGCCTGCTGCGGCGTGGCCTCGGCGACGGACGCGGCCGTTGGATGCTCCGGTGCGGGCATGACATCACCCTTCCGTGCGGCCGGTGCCTCGACCAGAGCCCGCGGCCACTCCTGGGTCCGCCGCAGCACTTGGCTCGACACAGGGCATGACGAGCCGAGGTGCGGTCATCCCTGAAGGAGCGGAGCCGGTCACCAGTCGTCGCTGGCCGCTTCGTGCCCGGACCCGTCCTTGAGCGCGCCGAGGAACGCTCCGTCA
>DASRTE010000052.1:0-23250 GCA_035656095.1 Jiangellaceae bacterium | reverse complement strand
GAGGCGGCCCGATGTCCACGCGCCCGGCTGCGACAGGTCGATTCTTCGGCTGCCGGGATCCGGCGCCTTCGCCTTCGTGACGTAGGTCGGCAGTGGTACGGGCACGGGCTCCCAGGCGTGGGGATCCTCCGGGGCGACGGGTTCGGGCTCGTCGAGCACGGCAATGCGATGGACGGGAGCAGTCGCCGCCCGCGCCGAGCTCCGGCGCCTCACCGGTCGACGCCGCGCCTCTGCCACCGCCGCCCGGCGGGCGAGCAGCAGGAACACCGCGAGCAGCACCACGGGCATCGCCACGACCCAATCGGGCAGCGGGCCGACGATGCTCGCGGCCGCGCTGACGGCCAGGACGACTGCCAGGATCAGCAGCACCTTGCGCCGCCGGCGCGCAGCCACACCGAAGTCACCACCGTGCCGATCTGTCACATCGTCCGCCGACGCGTCATCCATGTCGGGCTGAAGGGCGCGATGCGATGGCGATCCACCGACCTTGCGGACCTGGTCCGGATGGGGCAGGACACGAACGCCTCGGGCGAGATCGACCTCGCGGGCCTGCTCGACCTCCTCGTTGCGCCGCACCCAGCGGGGCACCAGCACGGCCGCCCACGCGGCCACGATCGCCGCGTAGATCAGCCCGCTGGATCCCACGCCACCCGACGCTACGGCTCGGCGCCGCGACCTCGGTGGATCCGGATCGGTGTGTCGCCAGTAACAGATGTGACGGGCGGGACGGAACGGCCGTCGGACTTCACCAGGCCTATGGACGGTTCACCAGGCTCCTGCGCTTGGTGAACCGTCCGTCAGGGTGGTGAACGTGATCAACGGACGGCCGGCAGTCGGGGGCGGCCGATGCGCAGGCGGCGAGGTGGCGTCATGGCGCGGCGGACTGGCGCGAAGCGCGCCAACGCAGCAGCAAGCCGCCCGGCACCTCGTCGGCGGTCAGCGCGAACGAGAGGTGGTCGCGCCAGTCGCCGTCGATGTGCAGGAATCGCTCGCGGATGCCCTCCTGCCGGAAGCCGAGCTTCTCGACCACCCGTAGCGACGCCTGGTTCTCTGGCCGGACGTTCACCTCGATCCGATGCAGGCCCACGGTGGAGAAGCAGTGGTCGACGGCCAGCGCCAGCGCCGTCGGGATGACGCCCCGCCCCGCAACCGCCCGGTCCACCCAGTAGCCGGCGCTCGCCATCCGTGCCGAGCCCCAGGTGATGCCGGAGATGGTCAGTTGGCCCGCGAGATCCCCTCGGTACGCGACCACCCACGGGAGCGCCTCGCCTGCTCGCGCCTGGGCGGCGAAGCGCCGAACCATCTGCCGGTAGCTCCCCTGGAAGCGCACCTGCGGCGTCGGCGGCGTCGGCTCCCAGGGGCGCAGCCATTCGGCATTGCGTTCGCGCACGGCGGCCCACGCCTTGCCGTCGCGGTACCGCAACGGGCGCAACTCCACCGGCCCCTCGGCCAGCCGGACCGGCCACCGCAGCTGTTCAGCCCCGCTCAAGGTCGCCTCCGTGTACTTGCAGGCGCTCAGCCGCGCTCAATGGTCGCCTCCATGCGCCTGGTCGACCGCGTGGGTGAGCAGCGGCCCGAGGACCGCGAGTCCGTCGCGCACGCCGCCGGGCGATCCGGGCAGGTTGACCACCAGCGTGACGCCGACGAGTCCAGCCATCCCCCGCGAGAGCGCGGCCGTCGGAACCCCGTGCTCGACGCCATAAGCGCGGATCGCCTCGGCGACGCCGGGGACCTCCCGCTCGACGACACGCCGCGTCATCTCCGGGGTGAGATCGCGCGGGGTGAGTCCCGTGCCGCCCGTGGTCACGATCACGTCGTACCCCGACGCGACCGCCGCACGCAAGGCCGCCTCGACCGGCTCGCCGTCGGCGACCACCTGTGGACCGTCGACCTCGAAGCCCATCTCCAGCAAGCCGGCGGATGCGATCGGCCCGCCACGGTCCTCGTAGACCCCACTCGCCGCCCGGTTCGAGACGGTGACGACGAGCGCCTTCACGACTCCGCCCCGGACCGCCGTGGATCGGAACGACGCCAAGCCCCCGACCGGCCGCCCGTCTTCTCCTCGACCCGGACGTCGGTGATCGACGCCTCCTTGTCGACCGCCTTGACCATGTCGACGACGGTCAGCGCCGCCGTTGCGACTGCGGTGAGCGCCTCCATCTCCACGCCGGTACGGTCGGCGGTCCGAACCGTCGCGACGATCTCGACGGCGTCGTCGGCCACCTCCACGTCGACGGTCACCGAGTGCAGCGCCAGCGGGTGACAGAGGGGGACGAGCTCGGGTGTTCGCTTCGCACCTTGGATGCCGGCGATGCGCGCGACGGCGAGCGCGTCACCTTTCGGCACCCCGGGCCCACGGAGCAGTGCGACCACCTCCGCCGACACCAGCACCCGCCCGCTGGCCGTCGCCGTACGGACGGTGACGTCCTTGCCCGACACGTCGACCATGCGCGCTGCACCATGCTCGTCCACGTGGGTCAACCGCTCGGCCACGGCTCAACCCTTGCGACGCTCGAGCAGCACGGTGTCGACCACCTGGCCGGCCGCGATCTCGGTGACCTGCTCCGGCACGACGACGAGCGCGTTGGCGTACGCGAGGTCGGCGAGCATGTGCGATGCCTGCCCGCCGAGGGGGGTGACCAGGTACGACCCGTCGGGTGCCGGCTGCCATCGGGCGCGCGCGAACTGCCGCTTGCCTTCCGGCGAGCGCAGCGTCGACTGCAGGATGGCCTTGACGCTCGGGCGGTGCAGCCGCGAGACGCCCAGCATCTTGCGGATGGCCGGGCGCACGAAGACCTCGAAGGACACGAACGCGCTGACCGGGTTGCCGGGCAGGGTGAAGATCGGCGTTGCATCGTCGCCGATCGTGCCGAAGCCCTGGGGCATCCCGGGCTGCATGGCGACCCGGTCGAAGGTCACCGTCCCCAGCTCGGAGAGCACCGCCTTGACGACGTCGTAGGCGCCCGCACTCACCCCACCGCTGGTGACGACGACGTCAGCCCGGACGAGCTGGTCCTCGATGAGGCCCAGCAGCGTGGTCTCGTCGTCGGGGACGGGAGCGACCCGGAAGGCGACCGCCCCGGCCTCCCTGGCGGAGGCCGTCAGCGTGAACGAGTTGGAGTCGGTGATCTGTCCGAGCGCCACCGGCAGGCCCGGCTCGACCAGCTCGCTGCCGGTGGAGATGACGACGACTCTCGGGCGAGGACGCACCTTGACCCGGTCCTTGCCCACCGCGGCGAGCAACCCGACCTGGGCGGCGCCGAGGAACGTGCCCGCCTGCAGCACGGTTTCACCCGCCTCGACGTCCTCGCCCACCCGGCGCAGGTGACGACCGGGCTGCGCGGCGAGCGTGATACGCACCCGCGCCGTGCCCCCGTCGGTGTACTCGACGGGGACGACGGCGTCGGCCCCGACCGGCACCGGCGCACCGGTCATGATCCGGGCGGCGAGGCCCGGGCCGATCGCGTCTACCTCGGTCTCCCCGGCCGCGATGTCGGCGACGACCGGCAACTCGACCGGCTCGTCCTCGCTGGCGACTCGGACGTCCTCGGCGCGCACGGCGTACCCGTCCATCGCCGAGTTCTCGAACTGGGGCAGCGGCCACGGCGCGACGACGTCCTCCACGAGCACGCAACCGTGCGCATCGAGAAGCTGGACGTCCAGCGGAGTCAGCGGCCGCACCGCCGACAGGATGTCGGAGAGGTGGTCGGCGACCCGCTTCACCGGCGCTTCCCCACGTCGTGCTCCTCCTCGACAGCGGGCAACTCGTCGGCGACGTACTCTCGCAACCAGGCGCGGAAGTCCGGCCCGAGGTCGGACCGCTCGGCGGCGAGCCGGACCGTCGTGCGCAGGTAGTCGAGCCGGTCGCCGGTGTCGTAGCGGCGGCCGCGGAAGATGACGGCTCGAACGCCGCCGCCCTTGTCGGTCGGCATCGTGGTGAGCGTCTTGAGCGCGTCGGTGAGCTGGATCTCGCCTCCGCGTCCGGGCTCTGTGTCCCGGAGCACATCGAAGACCACGGGGTCGAGCACATACCGGCCGATGATCGCCAGGTTGCTCGGCGCCTCGGCCGGATCGGGCTTCTCGACCAGGTCGGTGACCTCGACGACGCCGTCGTTCGGATCGCCCGAGATCGCGGCGCACCCGTAGAGGTGGACGTGGGCCGCGTCGACCTCGATCAGCGCGACGACGCTGCCGCCGTGCCGGCGCTGCACGTCGAGCATCGCCGGCAGCAGCGGGTCGCGGCGGTCGATGAGGTCGTCGCCGAGCAGCACCGCGAACGGCTGGTCGCCGATGTGACGAGCGCCGCACAGCACGGCGTGCCCGAGGCCCAGGGGGTCGCCCTGCCGGACGTAGTGGATGTCGGCCAGCACCTGTGACTTCTGCACCCGGTCCAGCCGGTCTCGGTCACCCTTGGCCTCCAGCACCGCCTCGAGCTCCCAGGCCCGGTCGAAGTGATCCTCGAGCGAGCGCTTGTTGCGCCCCGTGACGAGCAGGATGTCGTCGAGTCCCGCGGCCACGGCCTCCTCGACGACGTACTGGATGGCCGGCTTGTCGACGACCGGCAGCATCTCCTTGGGCGTGGCCTTCGTGGCCGGCAGGAAGCGTGTGCCCAGGCCGGCGGTCGGGATGACCGCCTTGGTCACGGAGACGGGCTGCGAAGTCATGGCGTCACACTAGTTGGCGGTACGCACCGCTGACGTACGGTGGCTGGCGTGGCGGGCATGGTCGGCACCGGTCGGGGCGACGTGACGGAAGCCAAGCGCGCCCTGCGACAGCGCCTGCTCGACACCCGCGCCGAGCTGGACGCGCGTGCGCTCTCCCGAGCGGCGCACGACCTGCGCGATGTGCTGCTGCCGGCACCGGAGATCGTTGCGGCCCGCGCCGTCGCCGCCTACGTGGCCGTGGGGCGCGAACCGGGAACCGGACCTCTGATCGAAGCCCTCTCCGAAGCCGGCGTGGAGGTGCTGCTCCCGCTGCTCCAACCCGACGGCACCCTCGACTGGGCTCGCTACGGGGGTCCCAGCGCCCTCGTCCCGGCCCCGCGTGGCCTGCTCGAGCCGGCCGGCGAACCACTCGGCCCAGGCGCCCTGTCCTCGGTCGATGCCGTGATCGTTCCCGGCCTGGCCGTCGACCGTTCAGGCGTGCGTCTCGGCCGAGGAAACGGCTCGTACGACCGGGCGTTGGCGACGGTGGCCGGCCGGGCGTTCACCTGTGTGCTACTGCACGACGGCGAGGTGCTGGACATGCCTGTGCCGAAAGAGCCGCACGACGTGCCCGTGGCCGCGGCGGCGACGCCGTCGGCACTCCACCGCTTCGGACACCGGTTCAGCCGTCGCACCTCCGGCTGAGATGCGTATCTGATCGGCCTTTCACGGCTCTTAAGGTCATGCGCGGGCGGCCGATGACGAACGACTCGGCCGGCCCGCTGCTCCGCCGGATCCGGGAGTCGGTCATCGGCGACGACAGGAGATCCCCGTCCACATCACCGTGTAGGCCGCCCTCGGCGCCTGGGCCGCATGGTGTAGGAGTACGGCGGGAACGGCGGATCGGCGAAGCACGAGTACTTGTGGAAGCTCGACCATTCACGCGCCCTGCCGAGACGCCACACGGCGAGGTGCGCCGGGAGATGACGACCCCCGCTGTCCCGGGCGGCTTCGAACGGCCACGATGTCGCCACCGTTGCGGAGTCGGGGATGCCGAACCAGACGGAGCACCCGCAGGCCCGCGCGAGCCGGACCATGGAGTCCCAGCTCGGCGGCGCACCGCCGCGACCCTCCGCACGCGAGACGGTGGACACCGACACTCCCGCCTTCGCCGCCAGCTCCCGCTGGCTGAGCCCGGCGTAGGCCCGCATCGACCGCAGCATCGCACCGGCGAGCTCGTGGGGATTCACCGTGCCGACTGGCTCGTCCATCCCCACCACTGCGTCGGCGTGCTCGCTCGGAACAATGTCCATGCGGATCACGTGATCGTCTTTGCCGAGCCGGGACCAGTCCGTCACCGATGCCTGTGCACGACCCCTGCGCACGGGCGAACGTTGTGGACAGAGCCCACGGGTCAGATCGAGGACGGATCAGACCGTGGACAGAGTCCGCGCAGCCCCTCGTACTCTTGCCGCATCGAACCGCACGTTCTCCTGACCTGCTGGGAAGCTGCTGGCACATCTCGGGGCAGGTCCCAGAAGATCTTCAGCGGGGGGTGGTGGGGACGTAGACGCCACGGGCGTGTCGCCGCAGGTTCTCCAGGTCCTGGTCCGACGCGTCGGGGCAGCTTCCCAGCAGGCCGAACCACCACGCAGGGCCAGGCTCGTGAGCGGAGCCGAGGCGAACTCGGACGGGGTACCTATCCGGGGCGTCCCGTCGGTGAGAAACGACCGACGGTCTCACCGTGACGGGTGACGCTCAATCCTCGGCGGGCGTGAGAGTGAGCGTGTCCGCTGCCTCATCGCGGATCGTCTCGGCCTCCCACCGCATCGGCAGGGTACGGCCGGTCCGCCACATCTCGGTCTGGTCGCCGTAGTGCTCGTGGTACGGGTGGCCGCTGACCCCGGTCAGGTCGATCCAGCGCGACTCGTCGAGGTCATCCAGGTCGACGACCATCCGCATCGACGGCACCCAGTCGGTCTCGAAGCCGTCCGCAGCGGTCCAGCCGGTCGCCTGGACGATCGACTCGCCCCCACCGACGTCCACAGGTCCACGGTTCACCAGCGCCTCCATCGGGCCGATGCCAGACGTCCCGAACGTCTGGTCGGTCAGCGTGAGCGCGTGCAGGCGGCCCCACGCCCAACCGGACGGATCTTTACCCTGGCGCTGGGTCATCTCGTCGCGACCGTCGCGGACAGCCTGTTCGAGGATCATGTCTCGGGTCTCGACGACGTCCTCGGTCGTGATGTCGTCCCAGAAGGGGTCCTCGGGACTCTCGAGGAGACGCCGGACGACCTCGAACCAGCGGCCGCCGCCGCCGGGCCGGCGGTCCTCGGGCAGGTCGTCGTGGAAGGTCAGCGCGAGCAGGTTCCGCCACACCGCGTTGAAGTAGGCCGCGGCCGCCGAGTCCGCCGGCTGCGTGTAGTCCCATTCACGCAGCAGGTCGAGTCCGTCGCCGTAGTAGTCGCCCAACCCGTCGATCTCGAGCAGCGTGGGGACGAGCATCTCGGCGTTGGCGTTCCGGCTGTCCATCTGGATCTCCACCATCGCGTCCGCATCGAGTGGTTCTGCGTCCTCGATCAGGTCCCGGATCCGCTGTGCGCGCTGCCCGTAGTCGTAGTCGTGCGTGAGCAGGAACGGGTACGAGGGGCTCGTCACCGGTTGGTTCGCCGTGACGACGAATCCCTCGTCGGGGTCGATCACGCTCGGCAGGGCGGCGAACGGGATGTCGCCGACCCATTCGTACGCCTCGGTCCAGCCGGGCACCGGCCACCGGCCGTCGCCCGACCTCCGGATCGGGATGCGGCCCGGTGCCTGGTAACCGACGTTGCCGTCCACATCCGCGTAGACGAGATTCTGGGCGGGCACCTCGAACATGCTCGCGGCGTGGCGGAAGTCGTCCCAGTCCCCAGCCGCATTGAGCAGGAAGATCGCATCCGCCGTCCGGCCGGGCTCGAGGGCGGTCCACCTCAACGCCACGCCATAGCCGTCACCGCGGGGCGGTGCATCGGCCTCGACCGGTGCCTGCTCGCCGACGTCGCGTAGCTCGCCACTCTGGTCGGACAGCAGCGGCCCGTGCCGGGTCGATCGGATCGTCACCGTGACCGGATCATCTCCGGCCACGGGGATCTGCTCCTGACGGACGTCCATCGGCACCATTTCGTCGCCGACGAGGTACGCGTCACCGTCGACCTGCTCCAGGTAGAGGTCGGTGACGTCCGGCGCGAGGTTGGTGAACCCCCACGCGATCCGTGCGTTGTGACCGATGACGACGCCCGGGACACCGGAGAACGACGAACCGGCCACCTCGAACGGGCACTCGGTTCCCACAGTGCGGCAATGCAGCCCGACCTGGTACCAGATCGACGGCATCGCCGGACCGAGGTGGGGGTCGTTGGCCAGCATCGGAGCACCGCTGACGGTTCTCGATCCGTCGACCACCCACGAGTTCGATCCGACGCCGGGACCCTCGCCGAACAACGCCGGCACGGCGGCGGCTCCGGCAGACACTCGCCGCAACGCGCCGGCAGCGTCCGCGGGTGGTGGTGGCGCCGGCGCCACGCGAGCCGCGGACGTCGGAGCCTGGATCCCCACCGGCAGGTACTCGTCGTCGACGATCGGCGCGTTCTCCTCGTACGGATAGTCCGGGTAGAGCTGCTCGATCCGTTCCGGCGGTAGCTCGGCCGCCAGCAGTGCGCGGTCGATCTCGTCCTCCATGTTGCTGCGCAGGTCCCATGCCATCGCCTTGAACCAGGCCAACGAGTCGACCGGTCCCCACGGCTCCGGTGCGGTGTCGCCGCCGGTGACGCCGAGCAGGGTGTAGGCGAGGCCGAGCTCGCCGCCCGAGCGGCCGTCGAGCCAGGCGTTGACCCCGTCGGCATACGCCTCGAGGTACCTGCGGGTGACCGGGTTGAGCAGCGGGACCTCCTGCTCGGCGACGCGCCGCCACCCGAGCGTCCGGATGAACGCGTCGGCGTCGACCTGATCCTCGCCGAACAGCTCGGCCAGCCGGCCGGCGGTCACGTGCCGGCGAAAGTCCATCTCCCAGAAGCGGTCCTGCGCATGGACGTAGCCCTGAGCTCGGAACAGGTCCTCGGCGGTGTCGGCATAGATGTGGGGAATGCCGTGCTCGTCGCGTACCACCTCCACGTCCGCGCGCAGTCCTGGCAGTGCCACACTCCCGCCGTACTCGGGGAACGGGCGGCGGACGGACCATACGACGAACGCCGTACCGGCCAGCAGCGCGAGGACGACCACTCCGGCGACGAGGGACAGTCCGACCTTGAGGCGGCGGCGGCTCACCGGGCACAGGGTAGGCGACCTCGGCAAGAAGATCGCGCAGCGTGCCCGGGAGGGCGATGATGACTCCATGGACAGTCAGGTGCCGGTGCCCGCGAGCAGCACGCCCAGGTCCGGCCCGGCGTCGTCAGCCGTCGATCTGGTCGCCGGAACGGCGGTGATCGGTGCCGAGGTGGCCGCCGGCATGGCCGGTGCCGTGGTGGGCACTGTCGAGGCGGTCGGACGTGTCCTGGGCCGGCCCGTCGCCGGCCTGGCCCGGACCGTCGGAGCGCCGGTCGGCACCCGCATCGGTCGGGCTGCGGACCGTATCGCCGACCGCGGCCGCGCGGAGCGCAGGCGGGCCGAGGCCGATCTCGTGCGACTGCTGGACGCCCTCGTGCCCGAGGTCGTCCGTGCCGTGGTGACCCGGATCGACCTGACTGCTCTCGTCCGGCAGCAGGTCGACGTGAACCAGGTCGCTGCCGAGATCGACGTCGATGCGATCGCCCGGCGGCTCGACGTCGACGCCGTGATCGCCCGGGTCGACCTCATCGGCATCACCGAGGACGTCCTCGATCGGATCGACCTTCCCGAGATCATCAGGGAGTCGGCCGGCTCCATCACGACGGAGGCGGTCCACGACGTCCGGATGACCGGCATCGGTGCGGACGAGGCCGTCAACCGCGCCATCGACCGGCTGCTGCGCCGGCGTGGTCAGCGCCGAACGGCGGGACCAGCACAGCGGGCCGATGGTTTCGCGCAGCCGGTCGTGCCCGACCGCGGGGAGGATTCCCCCCGGTGACCGCTCGCGTCTCACCGATACCCCATGCCGCTCGGCCGTACCAGGGCCGGCGGGCCGGGCTGATCAGCAGGACGCTGGCCGCCGTGGTCGATCTGGTCGTGATCGTCACCGCCTTCTGGCTCGGCTACGCCGCCGTGTCCGTGGCGTTGTTCGCAGTGGAGCCGAGGGATTTCCACTTCCCTGACGTGACCCTCGCTGGCTGGATCGCCACCGAGTATGCGATGGCGGTCGTCTACTTGACGCTCGGCTGGTCGACCTCCGGGCGCACGGTCGGCGCCCTGGTCATGGGGCTGCGCGTGCTCAATCGCAGCGGCGGCCCGATGCGGCCGGTGGGTGCCCTGCTGAGAGCGCTGTTCTGCATGACGTTCCCGCTCGGCCTGTTGTGGATCCTCGTCAGCGCCGAGAACCGCTCGCTGCAAGACTTCGTCCTGCGCACGTCGGTCGTGTACGACTGGCACCGACGGATACCCCCCGCCGCCGAGCCCGCGGCGACGAGCCGAGGCCCCGCTTGAGCCAACGTCCGTGCGCCGCGTGGACAAACGGCGGTTCCAGGACGCATCATTGGCAGTCAGGGACCGTGAGTGCTAACGGCCCGACCGACCTGGAGGACCGACCGCCGTGCCCACGTACCAGTACGTCTGCACCTCCTGCGGCGAACAGCTCGAGGTGGTGCAGAAGTTCACCGACGACGCGCTCACCGTGTGTCCCGTGTGCGCGGGCCGGCTGCGCAAGGTGTTCTCCGCGGTGGGCGTGGTGTTCAAGGGATCCGGCTTCTACCGGACCGACAACCGTGCCAAGGAGCCCGTCGGCTCGGCCAACGGCGGATCCGGATCGGCGTCGGGCGGCGAGGCATCACCCACCGGGTCAGCCAAGGGTTCGGCCAAGGACGGCGGCGCCGCGAAGAACGCTGGCGCCTCCAAGGACGGCGGTTCGAGCGCGGCGAAGAAGGCGCCTGCCGCCACCTCCGCGGCCTGAATCCGGCAGCACTCGCTTCGACCGACGCCCGCACGACTGACCGTCGCATGGCTGTGGACAACAGCCGACGAGCGACGGCGAAGCCCTAGCGTCGGCTGGCATGGACGACCGACGCATGGGTGCCCTGCGGCGCGTCGCGCGCACGGTCGGCTGGCATCGCCGACTGCTCGCCGCCGGCCTCGCGGCAGGAGCAGTCGCACTCGCGCTGCAGGCCGCGGAGCCCCGTGCGGTCCCGACGGTCCCCGTCCTCACCGCGGCACGCGATCTCCCCGGGGGTGCGACCCTCGGGCCGGACGACGTCCGCGTGGTCGACGTTCCCTCGGGCGCGGTGGGAACGGGTGTGCTGGGTAGCGCCGACGCGGCGCTGGGGCGGGTCCTCGCCGGCCCGGTTCGCTCGGGCGAGCCGCTCACCGACGTCCGGCTGGTCGGTCCCGGTCTGCTCGCCGGCTGGGGCGACGACCTGGTGGCCACGCCGGTCCGGGTCGCGGATCCGGGAGTCGTCGGGCTGATCCGCCCCGGTGACCGGATCGATCTGCTCGGCGCGCCCGCATCCGGCGGCGGTGAGGCCACCGTGGTCGCAGCACGCGTTCCCGTCCTCGCGGTGCCCGGCCTGCCCGACCAGGGCGTGCTCGCCGAGGGCGCCCTCCTGGTGGTTGCGGCGACGGACGGCCAGGCCGCGGCGCTGGCTCAGGCGGCGGTCTCGTCACGGCTGTCGGTCGCGTTGCGCTCAGGGTGACGACGACCCGGACGCACGACGCTACGGTGGTCCGGCATTCGTGTCGGTGGTCGGCAGCGGTGGAGCATGCTGAAAGGCTTCCGAGAGTTCGTCCTCCGCGGCAACGTCATCGACCTGACCGTCGCGGTCGTCATCGGTGCGGCGTTCACGCTGGTCATCAATGCCGTCGTGCAGTGGCTGATCACACCACTGATCGCTGCGATCTTCGGGAAGCCCAACCTCGACGACGTGATGACCTTCACGATCAACGGGGCGGAGTTCTCGATCGGGGCAGTTCTCACCGCGTTGATCAACTTCCTGCTGGTGGCGGCCGCCGTCTACTTCGTCCTCATCGTCCCCATGAACAAGCTCCGGGAGATGCGCGCATCCGGCGAGGAAGAGGAGCCCGAGGCGCCGGCGGAGGACATCCTGCTTCTCCAGGAGATCCGCGACCTGCTGCGCGACCGGCGGCCGCTGGGACCCTAGTCCCAGTGCGGGGGGCGTTCCTGTTCGAAGCGGTCGTCGGCGGACTCGTCCGACTCGCCCCAGCCGTCGGCCCTCTCGTCGGAGGTCGTGTCGGGCAGGACGTCGAAGTCGTCCTCCCACCCCGTGGACATCCGTGACTGCTCAGTCGAGGTCGCCCGGCTCGAGGCGGGCGAGGCGCCGCTGGCGCACGAGCGTGTCGGTGTCGATCTCGGGGACACCGGCGCCGCGGAGCAGCGCGGCGAACACGCCGGTGATGTCACGCTGGCTGACGATGCCGACCAGGCGCCCTTCGCTGTCGACGACCGGGAGATGCCGGATCCAGTCGCGGGCCATCTGACGGGCGGCGTCGCGGACGGGAGTGTCCGGCGTGGTCGTCACGACATCTGTGGTCATCACGTCACCGACGACGACGCTTTCGAGGTCCTTGCCCGTGGCCACCGTCCGCAGGACGTCACGTTCGGTGACGATGCCGACGATCTCGTCGCCGTCGACGATGACCAACGAACCGGTCTGCTGCCGCCACATCAGCCCGGCGGCACTGGCCAGACTGACCGTGGTCGAGTCGGTGACGGTCGCGTTGGTCATGATCTCTGCGACTCGCACGTGCATCCGCCCCCTTGCAGGTCTCGACGAATCTCAGCGTAGCCGCACCCATCGGTGTGATACCCGGCGGGCCGTGCCGCGTCCGCGTCCGGCTCAGGGCGGCGTACTCCACAACGGCGGCGCGCCCGCCCGGGCCACCCGCATGGCGTGCCGGAGAGTGTCGTCGACACGCGGGCCGCGATCGGCGAGCCCCAACTCGTCGGCGAGCACGCCGATGAGGTCGGCCTCGCTGCGCGCCGCACCGCCTGAATCGACCCAGCGCGCCATGGCCGCGAGTTCACGACGCGTGTACGTGCCGACGGCTCGTCCCCGCGCCACCCGCGGGCGGGGTCCCCTGGCCCGGTGCTCCGGCAGGGCGTCCTCGACATCGTCGGTCTCCTCGCCGTCGCCGACGCCGTCGCCTGGTTCCTCCGCACCGGAACCCGGCATTCCGGCGACGACGTCGGCCTGCGCGGCCGCCTCGGCCCAGTCGTAGGCGTCCGCCGTCGTGACCGCGTCCGCGTACGCGGCGAGCAGGCGCTCGGTCTCGCGGTCGGGATCGTCGGCCCATGCCGGAGACCAGATCCGGTGCACCGCCCAGCCCAGGCGGACCAGGTGCTCGGGTCGCAGCCGATCGCGGTCGCGCGGTGTGGGCGCTGCCGCGTAGGTAGCGCCGTCGGTGTCGACCGCGAGGACCAGCCGGTCGCTGCGGGCCGGATGGCGGGCCGCGATCGCGATCCGGCCCGGCCCGCTGCCGAGGCCGACCACGATCTCGACTCCCGCTTCCCGGAGACGCTCGGTTACCGCGGCCTCCAGCGGGTCGGCCGCGGCCTGGTCGCCCGAACCGACCGCGCCGGACGCCTCGATGTACGCCAGCAGGTCGCGCAGGGCCAGGGCCCCCGGGGTGCCGAGTCGGCGAGGGCTGAGGTCGTCGGCACGGAACGCGGACACGACCGTCACCCGTTCGCGGGCGCCGGCCAGCACAGCGGTCAGAGCGCGATCCCCACCCGGCCGGTCCAGCGCCCCGAACCGGTACAGCACGCGGCCATCGACCGAGCGCCCGTAGCCCGCCGTGAGAAGGATCGTGTCGCGCACCTCGCCCGCGGCACGCTCGAGCTCCTTGACGAAGAACGGCTCCTCGCGATCCTCGCGGATGAACAGCGAGGCGTCGGGCGAACGGACCAGCGCTCGCCGCAGTGCGTCGTCGATACGCCGCGCATGCCCCCTGCCCAGCGTGACCACGCCGAGGCTCTCGTACGGACGCACGCGAGCGTGCTCGACCACGAGCTCGACCACGCGGCCGACCTCGACAACGGCACCGTCCACCGCGTCGTCGGCGTCGACCGGGTCGTCACCGTCGCCCGCGGCCTCGATCATGACATGCCGGAGCGGGGACGGCCCGCGCACGCCCGGCACCGCGACGACACGTCCCCGGCCTCCGCGCCGTGCCGGGAGCGTCACCAGCCGGTCGTCCCGGGCGCGGTACTGCGTCCTGAGCGCCATCGTCACCAGCGGGGTCTCCAGTGCGTGGAAGACCGATGGCGGGGTTTGGTCGGTCGCCGGCGCGGCCGGGTCGTCCGCGTCGACATCGGGCTCGACCGCCGTCGTGAAGGCAGTCCGCGGGACCTGCTGGTCGTCGCCGACGAGGACGACGCGCGCCCCACGCACGATCGCGGGTACCGCCTGCGCCACCGGAAGCTCACCCGCATCCTCGACGATCACGACGTCGAACAGCTGCCGTGCCGGGAGGGCAACACCGACGGCGAGCGGCGACATCAGCCAGCACGGCACCGCCGCCAGCGCGACGTCGGGCGCAGCCACCAGCAGTTCCCGCGGGTTGCGAGCGGCGTCGCCGGATTCGACGAAGGCGGTCTGGCCTTCGTGCTCCTCGCGCACGGCGTGGAACCTCTGCGCGTGCGCCGCACGCACCCGGGCTGCCGTTGCGGCGAGCGTCTCCACGTCGGAGGCGCGGAACTGCTCGACGAGGCGCTCGTGCACCACCCGGTCGAAGTCGCCGAGCACCGGGTCCTCGGCCCGCCACCCGTCGAGCAACGAGACCTGGCGGGCGTAGTCGAACGCCGCGACGGCGGTCTCCGGGCTCATCCCGCGCCCGTGCAGGACGTCGAGCAGGTGGTCGAGCCCGGCAGCGGAGAGCTCGAGCCTGCGCTGGGACAGCCGGGGGATCGCGGCGAGCAGGGTCTCGTCGGTGGCAAGGGCGGCCAGCCGACGTCCGGCCTCGGCGTACGGGAGTTCGGCCAGGTCGGCCGTCCTCGGGTTCGATTCGACCAGCGTCAGCAGCCGGACGGCGACGGCCTCCGCCGCCTGCGTCGCATCCGACAGGTGTGCGCCGACATGCGGGGGCCGCCCGTCGCGTGAGTGCTCACGCCAGGCGGCGAGCTGATCGCGGGCCGAGAGCAGCCACGTGTGGAGCTGGGCCCGGTCGTCCGGTTTGTGGGGACCGCGGAGGAGATCACGAGCATGCCGACGCAGGCGGCGGCGGGCCAGGAACCCGAGGCGGGAGCCGAGCAGCACACGCAACTGGCGGTCCGCCGTCGCCGCCGCCATGTCGTCGAGCGGCGCCGACCAGATGGCGGGCTGGAAGTGATCCAGTGTGGCCGCCGCCGAGCTCAACAGGTCGACGGTGGCGAAACACTCGGCGGTGGTCTGCGGCCCGGCGAGTCCGACCTCGACCGCAGCTCGTGTGGCCAGGTCGCGCAGCGCCGGCAGCCCTCGCTCGCGAAGCTCGGCCACGGTCGTGGCCAGGGTGCGGGCGTCCTCATCCGTCGGCACGATCGACCCGCGCCACGGCGACTGGTCGTCGCCGACGGCCAGCCCCCCGAGCTCGGCGTACTCACCCAGACCGTCGCGGATCGTCTCGAGTGCGCCGGCATCCAACCGCCGCATCGCGGCGATCGGGATCCTGGCCGCGGTACGGGCTTCGACCGGCGCCCTGGCCAGCGCGCCCATGGCGTCGTGGGCAGACGTGCCGAACGGCTCGCGCGGCCGGTGCAGCGCCTCGGCGTAGGCCTGCAGCGGGTCACCGACATCGGCCGCGGCAGGGCCGGGCAGGTCACCCGGCTCCGCGGCGGCCCGGCGCGCGACCTCGGCCACGCGTCGCACCGCGGCCGCGGACGACGTCCGACCGTCACCGACGTCGAGCACGAGATCGTCCAGTCCGACCGCCCGCATCCGCGCCGCCAGGCCGGCCAGGCCGGCCCGGCGCTGGCCGATGACGAGGACGGTCCGACCGCGGCCCACCAGCTCGGCGACCAGGTTCGCGACGGTCTGCGTGCGGCCGGTGCCGGCCGGAGCGGCGATCCGTACGTGGTCGCCGGTGGCCGCGGCTGCCACGGCGGCACGCTGGTCGGCGTCGGCATCGAGCACCAGGAACTGCGCCGCACCACCGGCAGCGGGTGAGGGATGCGCGGGCACCGGCTCGCCCGCGAGCGCGGCCACGACATCGTGGCGCGCCAGTTCGGGTCCCATCGCGATCAGGTCGCGGGCCAGGGCCAACAGTTCGGGGGCGAACGTGCCGAGCACGGCCCGGTGCGCGATCGAGAACCCGTCGATGACATGGGCCGGAGCGAACTCCCGCATCCGCTCGACGACGACCGGATACCGCAGCGCACCGGCCGGATCGCGCAGGTCGTCGGACTCGAAGCGAAGCCCGAGCTGGGCGTCCAGGGCGTTCAACAGAACCGGGTTGACCTCCGGATCCTCGATCATCTCGATGACGAAATCAGTCTCGGCTGGATCGCGGGCGACGACCGTAGCCGGCCGGAGCAGCACCGGTGCCGTCGGCCGGTGCGGGGAGAACGGGTCGGCCCAGGTGGCGATGCCGACGGCGAGCATGCAGGCGGAAAGCCCACGCTCCTCCGCCAGTTCCCGCGCCTTGTCGCGGATCGCATGTACCGAACGCAGCGCCGAACTGCGAAGGGGCTCGTGTGGAAACAGCCTGGTGACCGGTACCGGCTCGCCGTCCAACAGACGCCGGCGCCCCTCCGCCTCGGCTGCCGCGAGGTCGAGGGTGCCGACCTTGAGGTCTCGGAAGTTCAGCAGCGGGTCGCGACCGCCGAGCTTTGCCAGCTCTTCGGCCCAGCCCACCACGGCCTCGCCGATCCGCTCGGCCCGGTGCAGGGTTCCAGCGGACGGCGCGGCCGGGTCGTCGACCGCGGTCATGTGCGGTCTCGTGGCGGCTTCCTCACCCGGTCGAGCGTAGTCATTAGGACGTCGACCCGCGGGAAGGCGTGGCCGATGCGCCGGCCGTGTGCATCGGCATGTTTCCCCCGTTCCACTGCCGGGCAGGAGGCACTTGATCAGGGTCCCTGCTCGATGAGGCTAGGCCCGGATGGTCGGCCGCGAGTGGGGCATGCCCACGACGGAGGTGCACTCTCGATGCCGATCCATCAGACGTGGACGCGGCGGGATCTCCTCAGGACGACCGGCCTGGCCACGCTCGGACTTGCGGCGGCATCGTGCGCCGGCGAGCCCGAGAGCCCCGGGACCGGCGGCACGGGCGCCGGTGACGCCGTGCCGAGCCCCACGTTCCTGGAGCCCGCATCGCAACTGTCCGGCAACCTCAGCATCCTGCTGTGGAGCCACTTCGTCCCCAGCCATGACGAGTGGTTCGACCAGTTCGTCAGGGACTGGGGCGAGCAGGTCGGGGTCAACGTGACCGTCGACCACCTCAACGTGGCCGAGGTGCCGCCGCGCATCGCGGCCGAGCTGCAGGCCGGCCAGGGCCACGACCTCATGCAGTACATCGCTCCGTTGGCCCAGTTCGAGCCGAGCGTGCTGGATCTCACCGACGTCACCGAGGAGGCCAACAACCGGTACGGCGAACAGCTGGAGATCTGCCGCAAGTCGACGTTCAACCCGACGACCGGCAAGTTCTACGCCTTCGGACCGGGCTGGGTACCCGACCCGGGCAACTATCGGCGCAGCCTCTGGGAGGGGGTCGGCCTTCCCGACGGCCCGACGACGTGGGACGAGCTGCTCGAAGGTGGCACCGAGATCAAGGCGTCCGAGGGCGTCCAGATGGGCATCGGGATGTCCCAGGAGATCGACTCCAACATGGCCGGGCGGGCGCTGATGTGGTCGTACGGCGCGTCGATCCAGGACGAGGACGAGAACGTCGTCCTCGACTCCCCCGAAACCGTCGCCGCGGTCGAATACATGAGCCAGCTGTTCCAGGGCGCCATGACCGACGAGGTGTTCTCCTGGAACGCTGCCAGCAACAACCAGGGCCTGGTGTCCGGTCAGCTCAGCTACATCCTCAACTCGATCTCCGGCTACCGAACCGCACAGGAAGCCAGCCCCGACATCGCCGACGACACGCTGTTCGTACCCGCGCTCGAAGGGCCCGCGACAGCTCTGGCCGCACAGCACGTCATGTACAACTGGATCATCCCGCAGTTCGCTGCGAACCCCGACGCCGCCAAGGAGTTCCTGCTCCACTACACCGCGA
Organism: Jiangellaceae bacterium; assembly: GCA_035656095.1. Taxonomy (GTDB): domain Bacteria; phylum Actinomycetota; class Actinomycetes; order Jiangellales; family Jiangellaceae; genus DASRTE01. The sequence continues at coordinate 5,302 of DASRTE010000052.1, read as the reverse complement.
ACCTGGAATCTGCGGCGTACCACTCGAAGCTGTACGACTTCCCGGCCTGGGACGGTCTCGTGCCACGGCTCGACGACTGGCTGAGCGACGACCCGTTCGGCTCCGAGCCGGCGGACAAGCTGTCGATCCTGACCACGTCGACCGACTGGGCGACCAACATCGGCCACCCCGGACCGGCGAACACCGCGGAGGGCGAGGTGTTCGGCCTGCCGATCATCCCCAACATGTTCGCCCGGGCGGCCCGCGGAGAGACGACGCCCGAGCAGGCCGTGGCCGACGCCACGGCAGAGGTCGAGGCCATCTTCGCGAAGTGGCGCGAACGCGGACTTGTCGGCGGCGGCTGAGTCCATGACCCGGGTCGTCGAGGTCCGCAACCTGCGGAAGACCTACGAGGGCGGACGTCGCCACGTCGAGGCGTTGCGCGGGATCGACCTGACCACCGAGGAGGGTGAATACCTCGTCCTCCTCGGTCCGTCGGGCTGCGGGAAGACGACCCTCCTGCGCACCATCGCCGGGCTGGAACAGGCCACGGCCGGCGACGTCCTGATCGGCGGGCACGTCGTCAACGGCCTACCTCCGCGTGCGCGGCAGGTTGCGATGGTCTTCCAGAGCTATGCGCTCTACCCGCACAAGACCGTGATGGCGAACATCGTGTTCCCGCTCAAGGCCGAGCGGATGGAGCGCAGCAGTAGAGACGCCAAAGCACGGTGGGCCGCCGGCCTGCTCGGTATCGAGCAACTCCTCGACCGAAAACCGCGCGAGCTCTCCGGAGGAGAACGGCAGCGCGTGGCGCTGGCCCGGGCACTGGTGCGCGAGCCCCAGGTCTTCCTGCTCGACGAGCCGCTGTCCAACCTCGACGCGAAGCTGCGGGCGTCGGCGCGCGACGAACTGAAGCTGTTCCAGCAGCGGGTGGGCACCACGACCGTCTACGTCACGCACGACCAGGCCGAGGCCATGGGCCTCGGCGACCGGATCGCGGTCATGGATGCCGGCACCATCCGTCAATTAGGACGACCGCGGGACGTCTACGACGATCCGGCCGACACGTTTGTCGCCACCTTCATCGGTTCGCCGCCGATGAACCTGGTGCGCCGTGACGGCGTACTCGTCGGGTTCCGGCCCGAACATCTCCTTCCAGTCGACGTGCTGTCCGGTGAGAGTGTCGTGATCCCGTTCGCCGTCGACCGGATCGAGTACCTCTCCGGGGACCGACACATCTACGGCATGGTCAGCCGGATCGGCGAGGAAACCCGGGTCATCGCACGACTGCCGTCCACGGTGACGACACCGCTGGCCACCGGAGAGACGCACGAGTTCGCCGTGGCAGCCGAGCGGCTGCGCTTCTTCGACCCGGACACCGGCTCCAGCACCGAGCCGGTGCCGGTCAGGAGCTGACCGGATGGGACAGGTCACTGCTGCCGAACGGGTGACCCCGGCGACCACCGACGGGCCGGGGAAGCGGCGGCTTGCCGATCGGGACGGCCTGCTTGCGTGGCTGTTCCTCGTGCCGTCGGTCGTCTACGTCGTGGCCCTGGTCGGCGTGCCGTTCGTGCTGGCGATCGGGTTCGCCTTCAGTGACGTGACCGCGGGTGACCCGTCGTTCGACTGGGCCGGGCTGGATGCATTCCGGCGGGCATTCGACGACCCGATCTTCTGGCAGTCGTTGCGAAACACGCTGGTGATCACCGTCGTGTCGATGGCGTTGATCGTCGTGTTCGGCAAGGTACTCGCCAACATCCTCATCGCCGACTTCCGCGGCAAGTGGGTCGTGCGCTTCCTCGTCCTGCTGCCGTGGACCACGCCGGTCGCGCTGTCGACGGTGTCGTGGCTGTGGCTCCTCGACTCGATCTTCAGCCCGATCGACTGGGTGCTCCGGCAGGTCGGACTCATCGACGCGAACATGTACTGGTTGGGCCGGCCGGGGCTGGCCACGGCATCGGTCATCGCCGTGCACGTCTGGCGCCTGGTGCCGCTGGCCGCGGTCATCATCCTGGCGGGCCTGATCGCCATCCCGAAGGACATCGAGGAGGCCGCGCGGGTGGACGGTGCGGGGTTCTGGCGGCGCATGTTCGAGGTGACGATCCCGTTGACCCTGCCGCTCATCGCCGTCGCCGCCCTCTTCGGCGCGATCTTCACGTTCACCGACATGGCCGTGGTTTACGTCCTCACCCGGGGTGGACCGACGAACTCCACCCAGGTCCTGGCGAGCTGGGCCTTCGTCAGAGGCATCGAAGGTGGGGACGTCGCGCAGGGCGCGGCGATCGCGATCTTCCTGTTCCCGTTGCTGCTGGCCGCTGCCGTCCTCATCCTGCACGCCGTCCGCCGGATGCAGGTGATGTGATGGCCGCCGTCGCCACCACCGAGGCACGCGCCGAGGAACTGCGCCGCCATTACGCCCGCCGGCACCGGCTGGGCCGGGTGGGCGTCTACGCGGCCGCCGTCCTCGCGGCGTTCATCGGCGCGGGTCCGTTCGTGTGGAGCACGATCACCGCACTCAAGCTCAACAGCGACCTGTACAACCCGGACAACAACCCGTTCATCTTCAACGAGCCGGCGACGTTCGATCACGTGCTGTTCCTCTTCGAGGGGACCGCGTTCCCGACCTTCGTGTGGAACACGCTGTGGGTCGGTGCCCTGGTCGTCGCGATCACCCTGGTGTTCGGCTTGCCGGCGGCGTACTCGCTCGCGCGGCTCGACCGGCCGTGGGCCGGACCGATGGGCATCGCCCTGTTCTTCGTCTATCTCGTGCCGCCCACATTGCTGTTCCTGTCGTTGTCCCGGGTCGTGGTGGCACTCGGTCTGCAGGACTCGACCTGGTCACTCGTCGTGATCTACCCGACGATCACCATCCCCGTGTGCACGTGGCTGCTGATCGGATTCCTCAAGGGCATCCCGAAGGACATCGAGGAACAGGCGATGGTCGACGGCTACAGCCGGGTAGGAGCAATTGTCCGCGTCGTCCTGCCGCTGCTGTTCCCCGGCGTCGTCGCGGTGACCGTGTTCGCCTTCACGCTGGCGGCCAGCGAGTTCATCTACGCGCTGGCGTTCATCTCACCGTCGGCGGAGAAGGTCGTGAGCACGGGCGTGCCGACCGAGCTCATCCGCGGTGACGTGTTCTTCTGGCAATCCCTCCAGGCCTCGAATGTGATCATCGCGGTTCCCATCGCATTGATCTTCACCTTCTTCCTTGGCCGGTTCGTCTCCGGCTTCACCATGGGCGCGGTCAAGGGCTGACGTCCTGCCGGAACTCCCGGTCGCGGGCCATCCGGGCGAGGCGGCGGGCTTCGCGCAGGGGTTCCGGAGTACGTCGATCGAACGTGCAGCGTCGAACGACGTCGACCGCGGTGGGAGCGTCCACCCGCCAGGCTGCGTGTACGGCGAGCGGGCGGACGCCCGCTTGCGTGCGCAGCCAGTAGCCCACGACCTCGCCGTCGATCAGCAGCGGACTCGTCGCACCCGTGTGGTCCGCCGGTATCTCGCCCACGGCGACCAGGGGACGATGCGTCAACCCGACCGTGGGGAGGTCGAGAACCGCGCCGAGGTGCAGCGCCAGGCCCGCCCGTCGCGGATGGTCGCGCCCGGTGGCATCGACCAGCAGGGCGTCGGGCCGCTCCGGCAGCCCGCGAACTACCCTGTCCAGTACGGCGCCCATCCGCAGCGCCAGGAGTCCCTGCTCGTACGGTGCTCCGGCGGCGTCCGCCGTCACGTGGTGTCCCACGAGACGCCTGCCCCGCATGAGCACAGCGGCGGCCCACGCCGGATCCCCGACGCCGCCCGGGCCGGTGTGGCCGCGGGGGAAGCACACGAAGCAGCCGCCGACCAGAGCCTCTCGGTCCGGCGGGGTCCATACGATCGGCGCCGCTGCCGCCAGCACTTGCTGCACCTCGACGAGGTCCGCGCCTGTTCGCGGCCAGGACCACATCGATGTCAGGGCGTGGCCTCGCGGAGCTTGGCCAGGACCAGTGGGTCGATCCGGCCGGGGACGAGACGCTCCTCGTAGTTCTCGATGCCGGCCCATCCGGCGAGCGCGGCGTCGAGTTCGTCGTCGACGTGGCCGAGGTCGGCGAGCCGGCGCCGCACCTCGATCGCGAGCTCACCGCTGAGATCGAGCAGCGTGTCCGGGTCCGGCTTGCCGAAGAAGAGGTCGTGCAGGTCGAGCAGTCGTGCCAGCTCGCCGACCGGTGCGCCATGGTCGTCGACCCGTAGGTCCACGAGCACATCGCTGCCGCCGCCGTAGCCGCCCTCCGCAGTGACGACGAGCATGGCGGCGCTCTGCCGGCCACGACGGTCGCCCCCGGCGGCGTCACCGGCCACGAGCACGGCCAGCAGCCGCCGGGCGAGCGGATCCTCCGCGGGCGTGGCGTGCCAGGCGTCCTCCATGGCCGCGACCACCTCGGGACCGGTGAGGATGTTCCCCTGGATCGCATAGCCCTCGCCGCTGACCCCGCCGGCCCACGGGTTGCATTCGCTGCCCGTGAAGGTGGCCGTGGCCCCGGCCACGTCGACGATGCCCACCTGGCGGGTCTCCCGCTTGTCGTCGGCGGCGACGAGTGTCTCGAGGGTCAGCGACGCGCTCCTGCCCTCGCGGAGTTGGGCCATGCCCTCCGGCCGGTAGGCAAGGTTGGCGTACGCCTGGGTGGCGATCGCTCCCACCCCGGCCGCCGCCGCCGGAACGGCGGCGCCGACGGCGAGGAACTTCGAGGCGACGGCCACGCCGAAGGCCGTGCCGTCCGCGCTGCGCGCGACGATCGAGAACGTCATGGCGGGACCGTACGGCCTCAATGCCGAGGCGCACCACGAGCGCGTCCCTGGGTCGCCAGGGCTATTGCGGCACCATGGCCGTGCTCCGTGGGACTTTCGTCCCTATCTGCCGCCCTTCGGCTGCCCGAGGCTGACAGCAGGGCCCGGAAGCCGCTCTGCGCCGGAGGTCGGATATGGACTGGGAGCCGATTCGCAAGACCGAGGCCCTGCGGGTCAGACCGAACCTGTCGGACTACGCACGCGCACGCCGGGAGTTCTCCTGGGCGGCCGCCCGCCGAGAGCTGGCCGGCCTGCCCGGTGGGCGTGGGCTGAACATCGCCTACGAGGCAGTCGACCGCCATGCGAACGGTTCCAGTGCGGGGAAGGTGGCGCTGCGATGCCGTGACCGGCGTGGAGCCATGACCGAGCTCAGCTACGTGGAACTGCAGCAGCAGACCAACCGGTTCGCGAACGTCCTGCGCGGACTCGGGGTGGGCCGTGGGGACCGGGTGTTCTCCCTGCTCGGCAGGGTTCCCGAGCTGTACGTCGCGGCACTGGGCAC
>DASRTE010000051.1:0-4080 GCA_035656095.1 Jiangellaceae bacterium | reverse complement strand
TCGACCTCCGCTATCCCCAGCCGGCCGAGGACCTGTCGAGCATCGTCATCGAGTGACGCCGCTGCTGCGGCCGTCCGGCCGCGGATGAGGCGCCGCGGGTTCAGGCTGGGGTCAGCGTCCACCTGTTACGACCCTCCGGGGCCCGCTGTCGCCGGGCAGTGCGGCCCGTGAGAGAGGAGGGCCGATGCGGCTTCACCGATTGGCTGGTCCGGCGCTGATCTGCGCCACCCCATTGATCTTTCCGAGCGTCTCGCAGTCGGCGGCCAAGGAACCGCCCGAACCGTTCGACGATGCGCGTCTCGAGATCGAGGTCAACGCCACGGATGGAGATGCCGGGGTCCAGGTGTTCGCGGACGCGGAGGAGTGGAAGCGCTTCGAGATCTTCCGTCCCGATGGTCGCCGGATCCTGGACATCGAGGCGAAAGGCGTCCTGCGCGACTTCGGCCTCAGCGAACTGTTCTCGGAGAGCAGCGAGCCACCGTTCACCGAGCTGCCGTTCGATGAGTTCAAGGAGCTGTTCCCCGAGGGCGACTACCGCTTCGAGGGCACGACCATCGACGGTCGTGACCTGGAATCCGAGGTGCCGTTCTCGCACGCCATCCTCGATGCACCGACGTTCGTCCAGCCACAGGACGGCGGGACGCTGCCCGCCGACGACGCGGTGATCCGCTGGGAACCCGTCGCCGGTGCGGTCGACTACGAGGTCATCGTGACCCGGGACGACGAGGCACGGGTGCTGGACGTGACGCTGTCGCCCGAGCAGACGAGCCTGACCGTCCCGCCGGAGTTCCTGGACCCCGGTCGCGAGTACCAGATCGAGGTGCACGCGTCGGACGCGAGCGGCAACCGCATATTCACGGAGGTCGGCTTCACGGTGGAGTGAGCCACCGCACGCGGGCAGGCTGCCGGGACCGCGAGGGTCCCGGCAGCCCATGCGCCCCCGCCCGAACTCAGGGTTGATCGTCCAGCGCAGGCGCGCTGACGACGATCAGCTCGGTGTCGTCGGCGATCGTCGGGTTGCGGCCTGTGTTCGGCAGGTTGTTGTCGCAACCGATCAGCAGCTCGTTGCCGGACGTCGGGTGGATGGCCTCGACGGACTCGCAGGTCACGCGGAACGGGTTGCCCAGGCCGACATCGCCGCCGTGGACCTCGGGGAGCGAAACCAGGTCCGGATCGGGCACGGACGCCAGGTCCACGGCGACCGACTTCACGAGTGACCCGTTCACAGGCTTCGCTTTCAGGTCGACCACGTAGACCCGCCGGAAGATCGCGTCCAGGCCCCGGCCGGCGTCGCGCTCGATCACGACGAGACGGTGCCCGTCCAGCGCCCACATGTCGGCGACCATGAACCCAGGCTGCTCGGTCTGGTAGCTCCAGACGCGGCCGGTGAAGGCCTCGTCTCGGACGCTGAACTCGAACACCTGCCGGTGCGTGGAGCCGGTCTCGGCCACCGTGGCGCCCTCCAGCGCCGCGTAGAGGTGGGTGCCCTTGGGGCTGATGGCCATGGCCTCGTACCCCCGGCTGTTCGGCTGGGTCGGCGGGTTGCCGCCCAGGAGCGGGTTGCTCGGAGACATCAGGCCACCCGGCGTTGCAAACGGCGCGTCGAGCAGCTTGCCGGTGGCGTCGAAGTGGAGGATCCACGGGCCGAACTCGTCGCCGACCCAAACGTCGCCGTTTGCGCCCCGCTGCAGCGACTCGGGATCGATATCGGCGCCGGTGAGCAGCCGCGCGCCGGTGCCCTCGTTGACGATCGGGAAGCCGATCAGCCGGTCGGGGTCCCGGAACTCGATGAACTCACCCTGCTCCGCGTCGACGTCGACCGTGCCGCTACCGCCGCGCGCCGTCTTGAAGTCGGGCCGCACGTAGTAGGCGCGAATCAAGAAGTCCCTCGAATTCGCCTTGTTGCCGAAGCCGTTGTCGGGCATGGCCAGGTACTCGCCACGCTCCCGGCCGGCGACGATGGCCGAGAACCCGGCGAGTGGCTGCCGTGGCCGCGGGAACTCGATGCCGTTGATCGATCCGGTCCCGAGCGCCGCGCCCGACGGGGGACCGGAGGCCAGCGCGTCGGCGGGCAGCACCGCCCGACCGACAAGCGCCGGCTGCTCGTCGCCGTCTTCGTCGTCCGCCTGCGCGGCAATCGTTGGAAGGAACAACATCGTCGCCGCCGAGGCGACGATGGCCGTGGTCAGTCGCTTGTACATGTCTGCCTCCTTCGTCCCGGATGGGAACACCGACGAGGCTGCGCGAGCCGGCGTCCCGGGCACACGAGGCCACCACCCCCAATCGCACCCGTATCCGACCCGGGACACGACGGGCGCGAATCGGGACGCGGGTACCATCCGCCCGGGACACCGGCTGCCCTATTGTCAGGGTGGGCCCGGAGGTGCGCGGATGGATGAGCTCGACGATCTCTCGTCGACGCGGCCGGCCCCGACGAACCACTGGTGGGTGCGCATCGCGGGCGCGACCACGATCGTGATCGTCGGTGTCGCCGGCGCGATCGTCATCGGCCTGCGCATGGCGAACGAGGGCTCAGAGCCCGAGGGCCAGAACTGGTGGCTGGCGACGTGGGTGGCCACCGGGCTGGCCTACGCGCTGGCGGCGGTCGTGATGCTGGCCAGGTCCGGTCGGCGAATCCTCGGCGCATGCCTGTTGCTCGTCGGCGCCACCTCGGTGACGGTGGCGCTGGCCGTCCAGTACCGCGGCTACGAGCTGTCGACCACCGGGCCGCCGCGCTGGTCCGGTCTCGCCGATGCCGACAACTGGGCACGACCGCTGGGTGCCGCGGTGCTGGTCGCGCTCGTCCCCTTCGCGTTGCTGCCGGCGGAGTGGCGCCGGGATCGGCGGGTGCTGGCGGTCGCACTGGTCGCTGTCGGCGCCACCGTCGCGGTGGCGGTCGCGACCGCGGCGGGCTGGCGGCGGACCGACGTCGCCGCATCGTGGCTCGTCGGCCTCGTCGGCGCCGTGTGGCTCGGCGTGCTCGGGGTCTACTGGTGGCGCGAGCGGCGGACGACCGGCGATCCCCTTGCCGGATGGTTGTTGGCCGGCGCGATCGTCGCCTGGCTGGCGGTCGTCCCCGACGGCCTCGACCTGATCGACTGGTCGTTCGCGGGCCGCGACGTCGTGTGGGCGCTCCTGCTCCTGGCGACGGTGCCGCTGCTCGTGGTCGGGGCGCTGATCAACGAGCTCCGGCTTTCCCCCTCGGGCGCGGAGCGGCTCTCACACCGCAGCCTGGAGTGGACCCTGTTCGCGGTTGGGATCGTCCTGACCTACACCGTCGCCGTGGCCGGGCTCGGCCGCCTGGTCGGCGGCAGCGGTCCCACGTGGTTGCTGGTGGCTGCGACCGGCGCCATCGCCCTGGCGATCGAGCCGGCCCGCCACCACATCCGCCACCTCGTCGACCGGCTCGTCTTCGGGTCACGTGACGATCCGATGGCCGTCGTCCAGCGCATTGTCGACCACGTCGGCGAGACCGACACCGACGACGACCTGCTGCCCGCGCTCGTGCGAAGTCTCGAGCAGGGCCTGCGCTTCGACGCGATCGCGATCGACCTGGCGCTGCCGGACGGCGGATGGGAGCGAGCCGCGTCGGTTGGAGGCGAGACGAAGCATCGCCAGGAGGTGGCCCTACGGCACCGCGACGAGGTCGTGGGTCGGCTCGTGGTGGGCTGGGACGAGGCACGTCTGATGCGGGCTCGCGACCGGCAGCTGCTGGCCCAGCTAGCCGGCCCGCTCAGCTTGGCCGTGAGCTGGGTGCGCCTGGCGGCCGACCTCCGCCGCTCGAGCCTGGCCGTCGTGTCCGCCCGAGAGGAGGAGCGCCGCCGCCTGCGACGCGACCTGCACGACGGGGTCGGACCCACGCTCACCGGGGTATCGCTGGGACTCCGCACGTGTGTGCGGCAGCTCGACCGCACCGGCGCCGGTGTCTCGCCGCACCCCTCCCGCCCCCTGCTCACCCGCCTCGCCGACGAGGTCGACGGGGTCGTGCACGAGATCAAGCGGATCGTCCGCGGCCTGCGCCCGACGGCGCTCGATCAGCTGGGCCTCGTCGGTGCCGTGGCCGAGTTCACGCGCAAGCTC
>DASRTE010000050.1:0-6347 GCA_035656095.1 Jiangellaceae bacterium | reverse complement strand
AGCACGCGCCCCGCCCGTTCGTCGCTGACCAGCTGACGCACCCAGCGGAACGACGGCAGGAACCGCAGGACGAGGCCCACCTGGTTGACGACGCCGGCGCGCGCGACCGTGGCCGCCATCCGTTCCGCCGTCGCGGCGTCGAACGCCAGCGGCTTCTCGCAGAACACGGCCACACCGGCGGCCGCTGCCTTGTCGACCAGGCGCGCGTGCGCCGCCGTCCAAGCCGTCACATAGACCGCATCGATGAGCCCGGGGAGCTCGTCCTCGCCCACGACGACGGCGCCGTGCTCGGCTGCAAAGCTCGCGGCCCGCCCCTCGTCAGGGTCGTGGACGGCGACGATCTGGTTGTCGACACGGCTGGCGGCGAGCGCCGAGACATGGATTCTGCTGACGAACCCAGCGCCGTAGAAGCCGACCCGCACCGTCACCGGCTCACCCTCACGGACGCGCAGGCTAACGGTCCACCGCCCGACCCTCCTGCCGTCCACCACTGGTAGGCCCAACCGGTCCGACACCGTCGCCAAGTCGTCAGTCCGAACAGCCCACCCGAGCAGACGGCTGCCGGCCGCGATCTCATCCTGCACCCATTGCGCCTCGGGGCTGGTCGGCGCGTCCACAGCGAGCAGTTCGACGTACGACCTATCGCTGCACCAGACGACTCGGTTCCGGGTGCCGTCTGGATGGGCCCCACCGTCGGCCTTGGCATCGGTGACGTTGCCGAACGACCGGTCTGTGCGGCCACCTCAGCTTGATGTTGCCGCGGATTAGGGACACCGCCGGCATCCGTCGTGTGCGCCCCGGGCCGTCAATCAACGACCTAGTGGGTCTCGCTCGTGGACGATGCCTGCGGAAGTCGAATCGTGACGAGGAGACCGCCGGCGGGGCGGGGTGTGAGGTCGAGCGTCCCGTCGTGTGCTTTGACGATGCTGTGCACGATGGCCAGCCCGAGGCCGACGCCGGCATGCTCGTCGGTGCGTATGCGTCTGGTTCCGCGTTGGAAGGGTTCGGTGAGGGTCGGTACTAGTTCTGCTGGGAGCGGATGGCCGGTGTTCTCGACCCGCAGCACGCTCGCGTCGTGCTGCGGTTCGGTGTGGACCGTGACGGTGCCGCCGGCGGGGAGGTTGTGGACGATGGCGTTCTGGACGAGGTTCGTCACCATCCGCAGCATGAGCGCCGCGGAACCGAGGGTCGGCGTCGTCACGCCGGCGACGTCGAGCGTGATGCTGCGCTGTTCGGCGAGGGGAAGCAGGGTTTCGGCGGCTTCCTCGGCGATGAGGGAGAGGTCGACTGGCTCGCGGGTGAAGCTCCTCCGGTCGCTGCGGCTGAGCAGCAGGAGGGCCTCGGTGAGGTCGATCGCCCGCGTGTTGACCGTGTGAAGGCGTTCGATGAGCTCACCCTGGTCTCGTGTGGGGTCGGTGCGGGCGACGTCGAGGAGCGTCTGCGAGATCGCCAGTGGGGTGCGCAGTTCGTGGGAGGCGTTCGCGGCGAATCGTTGCTGTTCGGTGACGTGAAATTCGAGTTGTTCCAGCATGGTGTCGAACACGTCGGCGAGTTCGCGGAATTCGTCTTTGCGGCCGTCCATGCGGATCCGGTGGGACAGCGATCCGTTCGCGGCCATTCGTGTGGCGTCTGTGATGCGAGTCAGGGGGGCGAGCATGCGGCCGGCGAGGATCCATCCTCCTAGGAGACCGAACACCAGCAGGAACGCCAGCACTGCGGCTGCCGCTTGGCCGAAGGCTCGCTGGGTGCCGGAGCGGCCTGGAACGAACGCCCCGCCGATGCCAGATCTAGTGGTTCTGATGACCGCAGCGTCGGGGAAGTATCGGAGGAGAACCACCCACAGGGCGAGCAGCAAGGCACCTGCGAGCACGAGGAATCCTGCGTAGCTGAGGGCGAGTTTGAGGCGAACGCTCAAACCAGGGGCTCTATCCACGGTCTCCTGCCTCACGCTCGTCTGGTTGAGTGTCGATGCGGTAGCCGACGCCGGGCACCGTGGCGATGAGCCATGGTTCGCCGAGTCGTTTGCGCAGGGCGGAGACGGTGATGCGGACGGCATTGGTGAAGGGGTCGGCGTTCTCGTCCCAAGCCCGCTCCAGTAGCTCTTCGGCGCTGACGACACCGCCTTCGGCGACGACGAGGACCTCGAGCACGGCGAACTGCTTCCGGGTGAGCGCGACGTAGCGTCCGTCTCGGAAGACCTCCCGGCGGAAGGGGTCCAGCCGGAGCCCCGCGATCTCGCTGACCGGAGGCCGGGCGTGCGCGCGCCTGCGGTCGAGCGCCCGCAGCCGCATGACGAGCTCGCGAAGCTCGAACGGTTTGGTGAGGTAGTCGTCGGCGCCGAGCTCGAACCCGGAAGCCTTGTCGTCGATCCGGTCCGCAGCGGTGAGCATGAGGATCGGGAGGCCGCTGCCGGAGGCGATGATTCGTCGGGCGATCTCGTCGCCGGAGGGGCCGGGGATGTCGCGGTCGAGGACAGCGAGGTCGTAGGAGTTGATGCTGAGCAGTTCCAGGGCGGTGTCGCCGTCGCCGGCGATGTCGGCGGCGATCGCTTCCAGCCGGAGACCATCGCGGACGGCTTCGGCCAGGTAGGGCTCGTCCTCCACGACCAGCACGCGCACACCGTGAAGCCTAAGCACCACGACTTATCGCCGACATACGCGAACCGGGCACGGTGGCCGCGTCGACCAGGCGCTCGACCAGCTGCTCGTAGGGCAGACCGGCTGCGGCGAACATCCTCGGCACCTGGGACTCGGCCGTCATTCCGGGCATGGTGTTGACCTCGTTGAGGACGGGTCCGTCGTCCGTGAGGAAGAAGTCGATGCGGGCGACGCCGGCGCAGCCGAGCGCCTCGAACATCCGCAGCGCCGCCTCGGTCAGGGCCGCCCGGGGTGCGCCGTCGATGTCGGCCGGCACGATGAACCGGGCTGAACCGTCGTACTTCGACCGGGTGTCGAACAGGCCGTCGCTGCGGATCTCCAGCGGCGGCGACGCCCATCGAAAGCCATCGGCCTCACGCAGGACGGCCACATCGATCTCCCGGCCCGGGACGATGTGCTCGATCAGGATCCGGTCGTCGAATCGCGTCGCACAACGCAGCGCGTCGCGCAGCTGGGCGGCGTCGCGTGCCAGGGCGACACCGAAGCTCGACCCGGCCGAGACCGGCTTCACCACCACCTCCGACTCGAACTCGACGCCTGCGATCTCCGCGGCCGCCGCCAGCCGGCCGGGAGCGGTGCGGATCCCGACGGCCTCCGCCACGAGCTTGGTCGCCCACTTGTCCATGCCGAGCGCTCCGGCGCGCAGGCCAGAGCCGACCATCGGCGTGTGAGCGAGGGCGCACAGGGCCGCGAGGGTTCCGTCCTCGCCGGAGGGGCCGTGGACCGCGGGGAAGACGGCGTCGGCACGTTCGATGACGCTCAGCGCCGCCGCCAGGGAACCGGTGGCCCGCGATCCGAGCGCATCCGCTCCTCGCCTCCACACACCGTCGCGGTCGATAGTCAGCTCGTCGACGTCGAATCCGCTGGACCGCAGCGCCTCCGCGACCGCTGCGGCCGTGGCCAGGGAGACGTCGTGCTCGGCGCTCTCCCCACCGCCGATCACCACGATTCGCCGTGGCATGCGACGCTCCTCTCCACGCGCGGCCCGATGCCGGTGACGACGGTGTGCGGAATGGTCCCGGCCCAACGAGCCCAGTCCTGGACGGTCGGGGTTGCGCCCCCATTCGGGCCGAACACCGTCGCGGACGTACCGACGGGGAACGACACGGCACCGGTGTCGATCACGATCTGGTCCATCGAGACCCGTCCGACGACCGGGAAGCGGCGCCCGCAGATCTCGACGCCGGCCTCGGGCGAGTGCTCTCGTGGGATCCCGTCGGCGTACCCGACGGGGAGGACGCTCAGATGGGTGGCACGGTCGGTGACGGACGTAGCGGCGTAGCCGACGGGCGTGCCGGCCTCGACCGCCGTCGTGTGCACGATCGGTGCGGTCAAACGGCACGCGCCGTGCATATCCACGGTCCCTGAGGGATCGATGCCGACCAGTCCCGCCCCGACGCGGACCATGCCGAGATGCGTCGCCGGATCGGTCAGCGTCCCCGACGTGGCCGCGAGGTGGGCAAGCGGTGAACCGAGCCCCGCCGCGCGGACCGCCTGCTGCGCCTCGTGCATGGCGGCCACCGCCTGCGCGTTGGCCGCGGGGGTCGGCCCGGTCGGCCAGCGGAAGATGTCCCATGACGCCCACGACGCGGACCCTCCGCGCATGTTGACCACGCCGAGCGAGACCGATCAGTTCGTCCCACTGGCCGCGGGGGCAGCCGCCACGGGACATCCCGGTGTCCACGTGGAGATGTACCCGCACCGTCGACGCTGCGTGCGCGAGAAGCCGGCCGAGCTCGTCCAGCGACCCGACCGCGACATCGACCCTGGCTGCTGCCGCTGCCTCAGCGTCGATCCCGGAGGGGTGCAGCCAGCTGAGGATCGGCACCGACAACCGCGCGGCGCGCAACTCGGCGGCCTCCGCGACACTCGTCGTCCCGAGCCACCCGGCACCGGCGGCAACGGCGGCTCTGGCGACCGTGACTGCGCCGTGGCCGTACCCGTCGGCTTTGACCACCGCCATGATCGTGCTGCGAGTCCGCGCACGGATCTCGATCACGTTCGCCGTCACCGCCACAGGCAGCGTCTGCAAGGTCGGCGGTCGAAAGGTCCCCGATCGGCGCTGAAGCTCGACCGAGACCCGCCTCACGGCTGCATCCTCGGGTCCTCGGTCGGATCCGCGTACATCGGCGGGCAACCGTCGTCGACGGCCTCCGGACGCAGCTCGAAGTGCCAAGGCTCGTTGCCGTAGATCCGACACAGCCCATGCTCGGCACCGTGCCGCGACACCCAGGCCGCGGCATCCGACGGACCGATGTCGACCGCGTCACCCGACACGTGAGCGGACGTCTCCGCGGTGGACACCCATCTCGCCGCCTCTTCCTGTGAGCCGTACTCGGCGACAGCGTCCCGCAACAACTGCTGCTGGTACTCGGGCGACCGCCAGCCGCTGTTGATCCGGAGCCCGACGCCGTCGGCTGCTGCGTCTGTCGCCGTCCGACGCAGGGCATCGAGGAGACCCGGGTCGAGCCTGCCCACCGCCGGTATCTCCTCGTCGAACACCGAGACCCACGCCCCGTCGGGAATGAATCCGTCGGCCTCGTCCACCACCCCGTCGGGAACGACGATGACACCGTCAGCCTCGTCCGGCGCGGTCTGCTTACCGGCCGGCTGGCCGACCTCGACCGGCGAGCTCGACGGAGCGGACGCCACGAACGGCCGCTGCACGACGGACGCAGCGATCGCCACACCGAGGATCGCCAGACCGACGAGCACGATCCTGTGCGTACGACGGGCTGGCGCTGACAGTGATGCCCTGTGGTCCATGCCGCCACGGAATACGGAGGACTGTTGCGGTGGCGTGTGCGATTTTCGATACGCCCCCGATACACGGAATCCCCGGCATCAAGGAACTGGCGCAAGCTGTGCGACACGATCTGAATCGATCGCGATAATGCCTCGCGATGGCTGATCCGCAGGGCGGGCTCACGCTTCTGTTCACCGACGTCGAGGGCTCGACCATGCTCCTGCGTGAGCTCAAAGGGAGCTACGGCCTACTGCTGCGAGTGCACCAGCGGATGCTCGAGCGATCGTTCGACGACCATCACGGCCGGTCGATGGGCAGCGAAGGCGACAGCCTCTTCTACGTCTTCCCGACCGCGAGGGACGCAGTGGCGGCGGCGGTGACGGCGCAGCAGCGAGTCGAGCATCACAGCTGGCCAGAAGGCGTTCGACTCAGGGTGCGGATCGGCATCCACCGCGGACCGGTGACGATCTCCGGCGGCGAGTACCTCGGCCTGACCGTCCACGAAGTTTCGCGGATCTGCGCCGTCGCCCACGGCGGTCAGATCGTCTGCTCGTCGGCGGTCGTCGACGCCCTCGACAGCGACCACGTTGGAGCCGAGCTGCGCGACCTCGGCACGTTCGTGCTCCGCGGCTTTCCCGCCGGCACGCGCCTGTTCCAGGTGTGTGCGCCGGGTCTCGACGACGAGTTCCCCCCGCTTCGTGACACCGTCCGGGCGGGCGGCTGCCGGATGTCGATCTGGTTCCGGCAGTCGGCGTCCCGCAGCCCGACGCCACGTACACCGGAGTCGTTGGGGTTCGAGACGCTCACCGGCAGGCCGCTCGGTGCAGGCACGGACGTGGAGATCCTCCCGGCGGCCCCCGAGGCCAGTGGCGCCTTTCGCATGATCGTCACCAGAGACGGCCACGTCGAGGAGGAGTACGACGGCCTGACCATCGGGGGCGCCA
>DASRTE010000049.1:0-8252 GCA_035656095.1 Jiangellaceae bacterium | reverse complement strand
ACGACCAGTGACTGGCCGACGGCGACATGGGTCACGGAGAGCACCGCGTCCGCATGTCCGATGCCGAAGGCGGACAGAGAGGGCGGGCCGTCGTGCACCGTCAGATGACCGCCGACGAGCGGCACGTCGTAGAGATGGCCGGCCGCCTGCATACCGCGCAACATCTCCCGGGCGAGATCGGCGGACCCGACGATGGTGTCGACGATGCCGTACGGCCGCGCGCCCATCGCCGCCAGGTCGTTGACGTTGGCCAGGACGGCGGCGATGCCGGCCCCGTACGGGTCCCGGGCGACGAACGCGGGCAGCAGGGCCTCGCCGCAGGCGACGACATGTCCGGTGAAACCGTCGCCCACGCCGGAACCGAACCGCACGACCGCCCCGTCGTCCCCCGGGCCATGCAGCCAGCTCGGCGCACCGACGACCTCGCTGACCAGCCCGATCTCGCCCTTGGCCCGCAGTGCCGCGTGTGATCGCAGATGTGCCGCGAGTGCGTCCAGGTCGTCGACGCCGTCGGCGCTGGCCTTCATGACGAGCCCTCGCCTCCTCCACGAGTCCCTGTCGCCCGTCCGTTGATCACGTTCACCATGGTCGCGGATGGTTCACCAGGCGCTGGAGCCTGGTGAACCGTCCGCAAGGGTGGTGAACGTGATCAACAGCGCCTGGCCACCAGCGGCCAGCCGGCCGGCAACCTGTCGGAAAGTGTATGAATCCTCTATTATAGAGGACGTGCCGCTGCCCACATTCCTCAGTCTGCCGGAACGGGGCGGCAAGCCCAGGGTCACCGGCCTGACCCACGTCCTCGACAAAGGGGCGAGCGTCGTCGTCACGGAGTCGGTCCTCGCGTCGGTCGCGCCGTACGTCGATCTCTGGAAGTTCGGCTGGGGCACCGCCTACGTCGATCCCGCACTCGCGGCCAAGCTGTCCCTGCTCGCGGCGGCCGACGTCCGCGCCTGCGTCGGTGGGACGCTGATGGAGATCGCCTGGTCCCAACGCAAGGATCGCGAGTATCTGGACTGGGCCGACGACGTGGGCTTCGGCTGCGTCGAGGTCTCCCGTGGCGTCGCCAGCATGCCCGTGGCGGACAAGCACGATCTGATCCGCCGGGCGGCCGAGCGGTTCGTCGTCATCTCCGAGGTCGGCAGCAAGGACCCGCACCAGGACCTCACTCCCACTCAGTGGACGGCCGAGGTCGCCGGCGACCTGGCCGCCGGCGCCAGATGGGTGATCATCGAGGGGCGCGAGAGTGGAACCGTCGGCCTCTACCGCGCCGACGGCAGCGTTCGAGCCGATGTCGTGACGGCCGTGCTCGAAGGCGCCGGCCTGGACACCGTGGTGTTCGAGGCCCCGCGCAAGGACCAGCAGGCCTGGTTCATCCGCGAGTGCGGGCCCGAGGTCAACCTCGCCAACATCGCCCTCGACGAGGCACTCGGTCTCGAGACGCTACGCCGCGGCCTGCGCGCGGACACCTTCGAGATGAGTGCCGGCCTGGTGACGACGTGAGGTCGACGGCGGTGCTCGCGCGGCCGAACCTGGTGCCTTCCGCATACCGTGGCGTCGCCGTCACCGACGTCACCTGCGAACTCGACGAGGAATCACTGGCCGCGCACTTCGTCGGCCTGGAGGCCTATCGCCGAACTCGCTTCGTCGTCGTCCGCCGAGGGCAGGGCACGGCCATCATCGCTGTCGAGAAGCGCCTCGCGGCTGACGGAGAGGACCCGCTGTTCGCTCCGATCACTGCGGTCACCCTCCTGGCCGGGTCCGACGACTGCTCCTTCGTGGTCCGCCCCGACCTGGACACAGCTGTGCCCACCGCACTGGGTCGCGCCGCCTTCGAGGACGCACCCGGCAAGCGCGGAGTGGCGGTCCAGGGCCGCTACGGGCACGTCAGCTTCATCGTGGACCCCACCCCTCTCAGGCTCACCGTCCGTGAGGTGGTCCCTCCCTACCCTCCGAAGCTCTACGACCAGACCCGACGCCTCCTGGACGTCGCCGAGCACCTGCCGCCGATCGAGGTGGTCCCCGAGGTGGTGGATCTGACCGACCTCGCGCGCTCTCGTCCGTCGAATGCCTACCTGCTGCCCTGCCGTGGCGGCGGCGTCTCCGTCGAGGGCGTCAGCACTTCCTATCTCGACGAGCGACCCGAGCGCCGAGCCTGGACCCTCATCGGCTGCGAGCGCTCGCAGCAGATCCACCAGTGGTTCTACGGCCAGCGGGCGGACCAGGTGGACATCTGCCCACGCACGGCCGGACCGACCGCAGGGGCGGTGCTGACCAAGTGCTGCCTGTTCGAGGGGGAGATCGTCACCGAACCCGACCAGGTCGTCGTACCGTGGGGCGCCTCGCTCGCCCAGATCTCCGAGGCGTTGACGGTGATCGCCGGCGCATGGGAGCCGTCGTGGGCTCCCGCCTGACCGACTCCCGCCAGTACGCCCACCTGTGGGGAACCGCTGAGCTGGCGCGGGTCTTCGATGAGCGCGCGCGGCTCCAGAGTTGGCTGGACATCCTCGCCGCTCTCGCGGCCGCGCAGGCCCGCCTCGGGATCATCCCGGCCGAGGCGGCCGCTGCGATCACCAGCCACGCGCGCGCCGAGTCACTCGACCTCGACTTCGTCGCCGAGCAGACCCGACGCACCGGCCACTCGATGCTGGGCCTGATCCGAGGGCTGCAACAGGTCCTGCCGGAATCGGCCCGCGAGCTCGTCTACGTGGGCGCCACCGTGCAGGACGTCACCGACACCTGGTTCGCCCTGGTCATGCGCGACGTCGGGGGCCTCGTCTGGCGCGACCTGCGCGCCATAGAGGAGTCCCTCGTCGAGATTGCCGCGGCTCACCGCGACACGGTGATGGTCGGTCGCACTCACGGTCAGCCGGGTGCGCCGATCACCTTCGGCTTCAAGGTGGCCTCCTGGGCCGACGAGGTTCGCCGTCACCTGGACCGTCTACGGGAGGGACGGCCGCGCTGGCTGGTGGGCCAACTGGCCGGGGCCGTCGGCGTGCTCGGCTTCTTCGAGCCGGCGGGGCCGGCTCTGCGGGCCGAGTTCTGTGCCGAGCTGGGGCTGGGCGATCCCGGGATCTCGTGGCTGACCTCACGCGACCGGGTCGCCGAGTTCGGCGCTGTGCTGTCCATGATCTGCGGGACGCTGGCGCGCATCGGCAACGAGGTCTACGAACTGCAGCGTCCGGAGATCGGGGAGCTGCGTGAGCCGACCACATCCGACGTGGTCGGGAGCATCACCATGCCCCACAAGCGCAATCCGGAGGGCAGCGAGCATCTGGACACCCTTGCCCGGCTGGTGCGGGCCAATGCGGGCGTCCTCGTGGAGGGGATGGTGGTCGGCCACGAACGCGACGGCCGCGGCTGGAAGGCCGAATGGGCCGCGCTACCGGAGATCTGCCTGTTGACCGGGACCGCACTCGACCTGGCCCGCCGACTGCTCGCCGGCCTGGTCGTCGACGTCGACGCGATGCGGGCCAACGTGGATCGGCACGGCGACCGGCTGGCGTCCGAACGGTTGCTCGCCGGCCTGTCGGTGAAGCTCGGCAAGCACGCCGCGCAGCAGGTGATGCACGCGGCACTCAGCCCTGGAGGCACCGACGCACGGCCACTCGTGGACGCGTTGGTGGCCGTGAGCGCAGCCACCGAGGCGGAGTGCCGCGGCTGGCTCGCCCGGCCCGCGGCGGGTTCCGCAGGCGTGATGGTCGACACCGTGGTCGGCCGAGCCCGGGCGGCGCGGACCGCGGAGCCGAACAGATGGCAGTGACCCTTCCACGAATCCGGCTGGCCACGCTGCCCACACCGCTGGTCCGGGCGCGCCGCCTGGAGTCCGCACTGTCCGCCGGGCCGGTCTATCTCAAGCGCGATGACCTGACCGGCTTCGGCATCGCCGGCAACAAGGCACGGGCCCTGGAGTTCCTGGTCGGCGACGCCGTGGAGCAACGGGCCGACCTCCTGATCGCAGCGGGTAGTCCCACCTCGAACTTCTGCGCCGCCGCAGCGATGGCTGCCCGCACTGCCGGGCTGGCATGCCACCTCCTGTTCAGCGGCCCGCCGCCCGAGACGCCGTCGGTGACCGTCGAGCTGGCTCGGGCGTGCGGCGCACGGCTGTACTTCGACAGCGCTGCGACGCGCGAGCAGCTGGATGACGCGGTGCTGGCCCACGCCGAGGGGTCGCGCGCCGAGGGCCGGCGACCGTATGCCGTGCCGCGCGGTGGCGCAACCGGGGTGGGCGCCGCCGGATACGCCTGTGCCTCGACCGAGCTCGCCGACCAGTGCGCTGCCTCGGGCGTGACGCCCGCGCTGGTAGTCGTGGCCACCGGGTCCGGCGGCACCCAGGCAGGGCTCGTGGCCGGTCAGGTCGGCTTCGGGTTGCCCTGGCGTGTGATCGGCGCCTCGGTGAGCCGGCCCCCGGACGAGGCGGCTGCCCAGGTGCTGCGCGCGGCGCGTGACTGTGCGAAGCTGCTCTCCCTGACCCCTGCGGAGTCCGCCGCCGTCGAGATCCGCGACTGCCGCGGCCCGGGCTTCGGCGTCGCCTCGGACGACGACCGGCGCAGCGCACGTCTCGCGCTCATCCACGAGGCATTGCTCCTGGATGACTATTACGGCGCCAAGGCCATGAGCCTGCTTCGCAGGGAGCTTGCCGACGGTTGTCCGACGCCGGTCGTCTTCTGGCACACGGGCGGTATCGCTGCCGCCCTGTCCGCCCTCTCTCCAGGAGCCCGAACGTGACCACGACACCGCGGCTGAGCGGTCCGCCCCGCGGCTCGGCCGCCCCCGAGCTGGTCGAGAGCGGCTTTGCGCTCGAGAACGCCGACGCGCCGTTCCTGCACGACGGCCTGAATCTCGCCGACATCGCGCACGTGCTGGACCTGCGTCGCCGCAACCTCATCCCCGAGACCGCCGCCCGCGACCTGCAACGCCTCCTGCTGGAGGCTTACGCCACCGATGCCGCGTCGTTCCCCTACGACCCGGCTTTCGGCGAGCCGTACAACTCGCGGGAGCGGTTCTTCGTCGGGCGGCTCGGCGACGTGGCCGGCTGGCTCCACGCCGGACGACCCCGGCGGGAGGCCGCCCGGATCGCGTTGCGGTTGTACATCCGGCGGCAACTGCTCGAGTTGGTCGACGAGGTCGCCTCGTTCGCACGCCACGCGACCGACCTGGCCGGCCGCCATGTCGGCACGCTGATGCCCGACCAGACCTACCTTCAGCAGGCGCAACCGTCGACGTTCGGGCACTACACGATGTCGTTCGTCTACCCGGCGATCCGCGACGCCCGCCGGCTGCTCGACGCGGTCGACTGGGTCAACCGCAGCCCCGGCGGCGCCGGCTGCGTCAACGGCACCCGGCTGCTGGACGACCGCACGGTCATCGCGGCCGCACTGGGCTTCGACGACGTCATCGAGCACACCCGGGACGCGATGTGGCAGATCGACGGCCTGATCCATGTGCTGGCGACGGCGGCCAGCCTGCTCTCGACGCAGAGCAAGCTGGCCGAAGACCTGGAGATCTGGTCGAGCACCGAGTTCGACTTCGTGGACCTCGACGACGGTTACACCCGCTCCAGCATCCTGATGCCGCAGAAGCGCAACCCCTACGCGCTGTCGATCGTGCGCGGTGCCTCGGGAGTGGTGATCGGCCGGCTGACCGGGTTCCTCGCCGTCGCCAAGAGCCCGTCCGCGCGCAGCGACAACTTGATCTTCGCCTATGGCGAGGTGCCGCGGGCACTGGACCTGTCGATACGCGTCACGCGGCTGATGAGTGGAGTAGTTCGCACGCTCCGCGTCAATGCCGCTCGGATGGCGGCGGAGCTCGACGGCGGCTATACCCAGGCCACCGACCTCTGCGAGTTCATCGTGCAGGCCTGCGGGGTCGACTACCGCAGCGCCTACGTCGTCGTCGGCAAGACCGTCCGTGAGGCCAGCCGCCGGGAGATCGCCGGCAAGGACATCACCGGCGCGATGCTCGACGAGGTCGCCCTGGCGGAGACCGGACAGGCCTGGGGACTGACCGACCGCAACCTCGACGCCGTACTCGATCCCCGGGCGATCGTCGATTCCCGGGTCGGCACCGGCGGTGCCGCCCCTTCAGCCGTCGAGGGCATGATCGCGCAGTGTCTGCAGTCGGCACGAGATCTGACGGACACGGTTCGCCGGAGACGGCAGGACCTGGACGATGCCGAAGGCCAGTTGCTCGAGAGCGCGCGCCGAATGGCGGCGACGGAGGAGAGCCCATGACGACGTCCGGACCACCGGAGGTTGTGCTGCCCGACGAGGTGTCGGTGGTGAACATCGGCCTACCGTTGTTCGCCGATGCCGTCCGGGATCAGGCCGTCCCCGTCCAGCACGTGGACTGGCGGATCCCGGCAGACGGCGACCTGGACGTGATCGAGGCATTGGAACGGTTGTCCGGCACCCGCGCCGAATCGATCGACCGGTCCAACGCGGAGGTGGTGCGCCGGCTGGACCAGGGCGTGCCACTACTGGTCGACATCGGGGCCGTTCACACCCTCGTGCCCGACCTGTCCGGGCAGGTGCTTCTCCACTGCGGCCCCGCCATTGCGTGGCCGGACGTGTGCGATCCGCTGCGTCGGTCGATGCGTGCGGCGACCGTGGCAGAGGGATGGGCCGGCGACGTGGACGAGGCCGACCGCCTCCTGGCCGCAGGCACGGTCCGCCTCGAGCCCGCATACCGGCATGACGTCGTCGTACCGATGGCCACCGCCATCGGACCCTCTGCTCCGGTCTTCGTCGTGGACAACCGGCACGGAGGCACTCGCGCCTTCTCTCCCATCAACCAGGGTCCCGGCGAGACGGCATGGTTCGGCCGTGAGACGCCGGCCGCGATCGAACGTCTGGTGTTCCTACGAGACGTCGCCGGGCCGACGCTCCGCGAGGTACTCGACCGCTCCGGCCCGATCGACGTGTTCGGGCTGGCGGCGCAGGGGGTGCAGATCGGCGACGACGTGCACATGCGTACGCAGGGGACGACCAGCCTGCTGATCCGCAACCTGCTCCCGCATCTCGTGTCCCTGCCCGACGACGGGCGGATCGAGCTCGCGCGGTTCCTGTCCGGCAACCACCTGTTCTTCCTCAACCTGGCCATGGCGGGAGCCAAGTCGGTGGCTCTATGGGCCGAGCAGGTCGAGGGGTCCAGCATCGTGACCGTGATGTGCCGCAACGGCGCGTCGTACGGAGTGCGGCTGGCGGCTTCGGACGAGCTGTTCCTCGCTCCCGCGCCGCCGGTGTCCGATGCGATGTACTACCCGGACTACGGACCGGAGACCAGTGCACGGGACATCGGGGACAGCGCCATCCTCGAACTCGTCGGCCTGGGTGGCGCGGCCGCGGCGGGGTCCCCGGCAGTCGCCGGCTTCCTCGGCGGCAGCATGTCCGACGCAGTGGCGGTCACCGAGGAGATGCAGACGATCTGTGTCGGGCAGAGCTCCCGCTTCAAGCTGCCCACCTGGAACAACACGGGGACGCCGCTGGGTGTCGACGCACGGTCCGTGGTGGAGCTGAACACCACGCCCAAGGTCACCACCGGCATCCTGCATGCGAGCTCGGGCGTGGGGCAGATCGGAGCCGGCGTGGCAGCGGCCCCGGCCGCGTGCTTCCGGGCCGCCGTTCTCGCCCTAGCCGAGAGCTAGGCGCCGTGTCCGGCGCGGTGGAACGGATCGTGGACGCCCGCTGGGCGGGGGGTATGAAGTCCTCGGTCCAGGCCGGCGACTTCGAGATCGTCGTGGACGAGCCGGAGTCGGCCGGCGGGACGGACAGCGGGCCGCAGCCGACAGACCTGTTCCTGGCCTCGATCGCCTCCTGTTTCACGCTGTCGATGGCGCATGCGGCCCGCAAACGCGGCCTCGAGCTGCCGGGGCTGCGGGTACGCGTCGTGGGCACCTATGAAGGGCTGAAGTTCACGCGCGTCGATCTCCGGATCGCGTCCGACGGGCCTCCAGACATGCTGGACGAGTTGATTCCCGATGCCCAGCGGGTGTGCTACGTGACCAACACCCTGCGCCAGGCAACGGAACTCCGGTTCGCCGTGGGTTAGCAGCGGGCGTCATCCCGCCGCGGTCTTCGCCGCGCGTCGGGTCCTTGTGCCCTGTCAGGGCTACACGTCGTCCCAGGTGGACAGGCAGAACGGATGCCCGG
Organism: Jiangellaceae bacterium; assembly: GCA_035656095.1. GTDB lineage: Bacteria > Actinomycetota > Actinomycetes > Jiangellales > Jiangellaceae > DASRTE01. The sequence goes on along the minus strand of DASRTE010000049.1, from coordinate 105 downwards.
CGGGGTCGGCAAACACGAAGCAGTGGTCAGGGTTGGGCTGGACGTCGTACTTGGTGGCGCCCGCGGCCAGCACCCGCGCTTCGGTGGCGGCCAGGTCGTCGACGT
>DASRTE010000048.1:0-3863 GCA_035656095.1 Jiangellaceae bacterium | reverse complement strand
TTGGCGCGACTTGGCGTATCGAAGTCGGGTCACTCGGCGCACCGACCATCGTTGCACAGGACCGTGATCGACAGTTCGTCCACAGTCGCGCCGGTTGGTGCCCCAACGCAGGTCAGCCCTGGTGATGCCCGTCACGCCTCGGTTGGCGGTAGCTACCATTAGGTGTCCTTACAATGGTTGTTGGCACAAGCACGACCGTGTGCCCGCCGACGCCTCGCCTGTCCGGCGACGGCCCCACGACAGAAAGACCTCCATGGACCACGTCATGGTGTCCCATCACCTTGCACTCAGCCTCCTGAGCGCCGACGGCGACGACATCCCCGTCGTCGCCGAACTGCGCTATTCGGCGCAGGACCCACTCGCCGTCGAGGCCCTCTTCGACGACGGCACCCCCGACCCGGTCCGCTGGGTATTCGCGCGCGACCTGCTCGCGGCCGGCCTGGGCCGGCGCACAGGCGACGGCGACGTCGTGGTCTGGCCCACCCAGGACGCGCAGGCCCGCCCCGCCGTGCACCTGAGGTTGCGCTCACCCAACGGTGACGCGCTGCTGGAGGCGCCGGCCGACGCGGTCGCGGATTTCCTCGCGGCGACGGCCCGGTTGGTGCCGCCGGGAACGGAGTACCAGTACTTCGACATCGACGAAGCGTTCGAGTCGCTCTTGGGCGAATCCTGACGCATCATTTGTCCAGGGGGCTCTGTCCGACTACGGTCGGCGGCACCCCTGCAGAACCGTCCCGAACGAGGTAGCCGCGTGACCTTCGCCCACGATGTCGAGCGGTCTCTGGGCGTCGTCGTCGCACTGGTCAACACCGACCCGGCCAGCTGCGGCGAGGAGTTGCTGCCCGACCTCGACGCTCTGCACGCCTTCGTCGTCCGTCATGACGTCAGCGAGGTCGGACGGCTCACGCGCGAGGAGCTCGCGAATGTCCGCGCTGTGCGGTATCGGCTGCGCGAGATCTTCCTCACCGGCAACGCCGCCAAGTCCGCCGCTCTGCTCAACGACCTACTGGGCACGGTCACCGTCATTCCGCGGCTCACCGACCACGACGGCTACGCCTGGCACATCCACTACTTCCCGCCTGACGCGGCTGTGTCCGAGCACCTGCTCACCGACGGCGCCATGGCGCTGGCGGTGGTCATCACGACCGGCGAGCACGAACGGCTGCAGGTCTGCGCCGCCCCCGACTGCAGCAGGGTCCTCGTCGACCTGTCGCGCAACCGGTCCAAGCGCTACTGCGACAGCCGTACCTGCGGCAACCGCCTGCACGTCGCGGCCTACCGCGAGCGCCGCCGCGCCGCCGCCGGCTGACGCAGGCGCCGACGACGAACCCGTCCGGTCTCAGGCGACCGGGGCGCGCCCGAACCTCGTTCGCGCCTCCTCGACGTCCATGCCGTGCAGCCGCAGCAGGTTCTCGCCGAGGATCTTGCGCTTGGCCGTGTCGGTGAGCTGCGGGTAGCCGTACCCGTCGCACAGATCCTGCGGGATCTCGAAGTCCATGAACGCCCGCAGCGCCCACTGCGGGTGGAAGATCGGCGCCTCCGAGCCATAGACGATCTTGTCCTCGCCGCACCAGAACAGCAGCTTCCCGAGGATCTCCGCGAACATCCGCGGCGCCCGCACCAGGAAGTTGATGGTCGCGGCCAGTGACGCGTACAGGTTCGGGAACCGGATCAGCTGCCAGCAGGTCTCGTCGATGAACGGCAGCCCGACGTGGAAGATCACGAAGTTGAGGTCCGGGAACGCCGCGGCGGCGCCGTCCATGTCCCAGGTCTGCGTGTGCTCGACCGGCTGCGGCCCGAGAGGGACTCCCTTGTGGACGCCGATCAGGTCGATACCCAGCTCCTGCGCCTTCTCGAAGACCGGGAAGGCCACCCTGGGGTCGTCCATGCGCCACGGGTAGGGCGTCCCGTAGTCGTAGCGGACGTTGTAGAACTTGAAGGCCCTGGCGCCGTACTCCTTGACCTGCACCTCCATCAGGTCGAGGGCCTTGCGTCCCTCCAGCGGGTTCACGCTGCCCCAGAAGATCGTCCGGTCGGGGTCGCGCCCGGCGAGGTCGGCACACTCCTCCCACGGCGAGAGACCGTCGCGGTACAGGTCGGTCAGGGGAAGCGGCATCGCCACCAGCATGTCGGTGTCGGACTCGTCGTAGACCATCTGGCGGATGTCCGACGGCGTCCACTGCTTCAGGAAGCTCTCCGGCGGCAGCTTCGTCTGGGTGTCGGGCGTCAGCGTGGCGTGGAAGGCGTAGAGGTGGTTGGAGAACATCTGGCCGGGCGTTCCGAACGGGTTCTTCTCGTCGAAGTTGAACACGTGTGCGACGCCGTCGAACACGAACGCGTCGTCGATCATCAGCTGGCCTCCTCTGCGGGTGTGTGGGCCGCCAGGTAGGCGTCCCGGTCGGACACGGCCACCGGCGGCGGCAGGAACCGGAGCTTGCGGGTCGCCGACTCGGACAGCCGGTTGGTCGTCCACGCCTCGTCCCAGACGACCTCGACCTCGGCTTCCTCGACTCCCGGGACGGCTTCCACCGCCTTCTGCACGTCGGTGAGGACCCGGGCCGCGAACGGGCACCACCCCGTCGTCAGCAGCAGTTCGACCTTCGCCCGGCCCTCGGTCAACGTCACCGAGCGAAGCAGGCCCATGTCCACCACGGAGATGCCCTTCTCCTGGCAGCAGGGGTCGTAGACCGTGCCCAGCGCCTGTGTGGCCCACTGCGGGATCTGGTCCATGCCCCGATGGTGAGCCGCCGTCCGCCACGGGGAAAGCCCCGGGATCTCAGATGGTGATAGACGACGTCGCTACGCGAGCGCCAGCGCACGGGACACCCGTGCAGCGCCCACCGCGAGGCTCTCGCGCAGGGCCGGCTGCTCGCTGAGACGACGGGGCGAGCCGGCGATCGCCAGCGCCCCGACCATCTCGGGCGTGCGCACCGGCACCGCCAGACAGCCGACGCCGAGGGCGTACTCCTGGTCGTCGACCGCGACGGTCGCCGACACGGCGAGCTGCGCCTGCAGCCGCCGGCGATCGACCACCGTGTTGGGTGTGAGGTCGTGCAACGGGTGACCGGCCAGATAGGCCTCACGGGTCCCGTCGTCGAGCTGGCCGAGGATGCACTTGCCCAGCGCAGTGGCATGTGCGGCGTCGTGGATGCCCACCCACAGGTCGATACGTGGGGCCTTCGGGCTGTCGACGATCTCGACGATCACGATCTCGCCGTGGTCGTACGACGCCAGGTAGACGGCGCTGTCGAGCTCGTCGCGCAGCGACTCCAGGGTTCTGCGGGCACGGGCGGCCGAACGGGCCGCGCTGCCGTCGCGCAGGACGACGTCGAGCCGGTCGCCGAGCACGTATGTGCCCTCGTCCAGTCGCCGCAGGTATCCCTCGTGGGTCAGCGTTCGCAGCAAGTGGTAGGTCGTCGGAAGCGTCAGCCCGGCCGCGCGGGACAACTCCTTGGCGTGCGCACGACCTTCACGCTCGGCGACGACCTCGAGCAGCCGAAGCGCGCGTTGAACCGACTGGATCAGCGTCGGACCATCGCTCATGTCCCGCTCCCTCGCGGCTACCCGCCAGGATCGCAGACGGTCACCGTCCGCGGTAGCAACACGGGTCAGCCGCTCAGCGGCGACTCAGAGCTGTTTGGTCATCTGCATCTGGGCGGTGCGGAACCCCAACGACTGGTAGAGGCGGATCGCGACGTCGTTGCCACCGAAGACGTTGAGCTTGATGCTCGTGCAGCCCATCGCCTTCGCCTTGTCCATAGCGGCCAGCATCAGCTGCCGCCCGAGGCCCTGTCCGCGGCGGGTCTCGTCGATCTCGATGTCGAAGATCCAGCCCTGGCCGGCGACGTCCTCGGGCGACCGCA
>DASRTE010000047.1:0-38163 GCA_035656095.1 Jiangellaceae bacterium | reverse complement strand
GGCGGCGAAGATCAGCATCCGTGGACCGCCACAGAGCAGAAACGAGACGACGAACAACGCTCGCCGCGGCAGCCGGTGCCCGACCACACCGAACATGAGCGAACCCACCAACGCACCGCCGCCCATCGCCGCGACCAGCAGACCCAGCGCCACGGACCCGCCGAGGTGACGGTCGGCGAAAACGGGCAGGATCACGGTGGTCCACGCTGCGTCGAAGAAGTTGGTGAGGACCAGCAGCACGGTGATCGCCCGCAGCAGAGGCTGCCGCCAGAGGAAGGCGAGGCCCTCGCCGAGCTCGTGCCAGTAGGACGTGCTCTCTGCCGATAGCGAACCGTCACCGGCCGTCCGTACGGCATCCACTGACCTCGGCACGAGCCTGGCCACCACGAGCGCGGACACCGCGAACGTCACGGCGTTGATCACGAGTGTGCTCACCGACCCGAGCGCCGCGACCAGCAACCCGGCCACCGGCCCGCCCACCAGCCGCGCACTGCGCTCGAGCGCCTCGAAGGTCCCGACCGCCCGCTCGAGCGGCACCTGGGCACGTTCCGCGATCTCGGGCAGCAGCGACGAGCGAGCCGTCCGCCCCGGCGTGTCGAACATGCCGGTGGCGAAGATCAGCAGCACCAACACCCAGAACGGCAGGCCGACTGTCGCCGCCAGTACGGGCACCGCGAGGATCGTCGCGCCGCCGATCAGGTCGGTCACGATGCTGGTGCGCCGGTATCCCGCTCGGTCGACGAGGACGCCGCCGAGCGCTCCACCGACGACGACGGGCAGCACGGCGAAGAATGCCGCCACACCGGTCAGCGAGGCGCTGCCCGTCGTGTCGAGCACGTACAACGGCAGCGCGATGAACGTGATCATGTTGCCGGTCAACGACACGGCGTGTGCAGCCAGCAGGCCGGTCAGCGGAACGCGACGGCCCTTCATACGTCGCTCCGGAAACCGAAGTAGAGCATCGTCACCTGGGCCGCGCCGGGCCGGTCCGGGTCGCTGCGCGCCTCCCAGCGGGCCGCGACACCGTCGAGCTCCTCGCGCAGCCCAGCCAACTCGTCGGCCGTGAGGTGCATGATCGCGTCGCTGCCGGCCGCCGCAGCGATCCAGTCACGGCCGAGAGTGGGCTCGACGTCCAGGTAGTGCTCGAGCTTCTGCACCCAGCGCGCGAGGATCGTGCGCTGCATCATGTCGGCGGCCAGCTGCCGCTCGGGGTCGTCGAGAGTCTCGGCCCGATCCCAGACCGTCCGGGCGTGCGCGGCCCGCCACCACCGCTCGCGGCCGTTCGGCGCCGACTCCGGCGCCTCCTCGACGAAGCCGTGCTTCGCCAGCGTCGTCAGGTGGTAACTGACCGAGCCCGGAGCCTCGTCGACGATCTCGCTGAGCATCCCGACGTTCTGCGGGCCCCGCGTTCTCAGCTCGCCGAGCAGCCGGAGCCGGGTCGGATGGGCCAGGGCGCGCATCGCACCCGGGTCGCGGAGGCGGATGCGCGAGGACGGGTCGGCCATGTGCCCACGATAAACGTACAAGAACTCACGTGCAAGACTCCTTGTACGTCTCTCCGGCACCCAAGGCAGGTGATCATGTCGACTTTGCAGCCACGGAAGGCGGCAAAGTCGACATGATCACTGGCTGTGTGCGTCAGGGCTCGAGCAGCGTCTCGTAGTGGGCGGACCGTTCGTCGAACCGCGCCAGCACTGCCCGCGCCTCGGGTGGGACGTAGGCGATCTCGTAGTCGGCTCCCCCGAAGGCCCGAACGGCGTTCATCGAGTCGAAGAGCATGAGCGTGGCGAACTCGACCTCGCCGTCGAGCTCACGCCTGAGCAGATAGGCGCCCTGGTACCCCGTCAGTCCGCGGTCCCAGATGCTGGGAAGCACCCGGTTGCTGACGATGTCCTGATAGGCGTCGGCATTCTCCGGTGTGGTCCAGCCGCGCCAGTAACGGACGATCACGGGATCGATCCCTTCGCCGAGGTCATGCCGTGTCGGCACGCAGCAGTGAGCGGACGACGCGCAGTCCGACGGAGAGCCGGGCCAGGTCGAACGAATCACTGCCGACGATCTCGCGCAAGGTCTCGCGAGTGCGCGCGACGACAACCCGGTCGGCCACGGCCCAGGCCTGCACGCGGGCCTCGACGTCGAGACCCTCCTCGGTGCGCTGGATCACCTGGGCGGTCAACGCCGTCTGGACGGCGTGCAGGTCGTCGCGCAACGCCGCCCTCGCCATCGTCTGCCACCGGTCGGTGCGCGGAAGCGCGACGATGCGTTCGAGCAGGCGTCCGAGGGCAAGGTGCTCGCCCAGCTCGAAGTGCACCCGGGCGACCTCGGTGAGGTCGGTGCCCGTCGTGACCGAGGTCTCGACGATACCGAGGCCCGCGTACGCCGGTGGCAGCACCGCGACCCGGACGGCCAGGTCCTCGGGCACTCCGGCGTGGACGAGCGAGTCGCGGCGCTCGACGAACAGGTCGAACTCACGGCCCACCAGCAGCTCGGGCAATTCGGAGAGCAGGCGGGCGACCGGCGCCTCGAAGAACTCGATCTGCCAGGCGATGTCGATGGGCGGACGGCGGTTGACCGCGAGCCATCGAGTGGCCCGCTCGGTGATCGTGCGCCCTTCCAGCCGCATTCGCGTCTGCAGGTCGGCAGGAACCACGGTGTCGAGAGCCGCGACAGAGGCGAGGAGTTGGGGCATGCGGAACACGACGCCGGCCACCGTGTGCGCTCGCGCGAGGTCTTCGATCGTGGCGCCGGTCTCCATGCCCAGCCGGAACGCGAAGGTGGTACCCGCCTGGTTGACCAACTCGTTGACGACGGTCGTGGTGATGATCTCTCGCCGCAGCGGGTGTTCGTCGATGCGGTCGGGGTAGCGCTCGCGCAACGCGTCGGGGAAGTACGCGTGCAGGGCATTGCGGAGGTAGGGGTCGTCGGTAAGCGTGCTGCCGACGAGCTGGGCATGGATCGTGTTCTTGGTGTAGGCCAGCAGGACCGCGAGCTCGGGGGACGTGAGGCCACGACCACTCTGCATCCGCTCGCGGAACTGGCGGTCGGTGGGCAGGAACTCCAGCGCCCGGTCCAGCTTGCCCTTCGCCTCGAGCGCGGAGACGTACGCGTGATGGACGTGCATGAGGTTGGCCGCCTGGAACACCCCGCTGGCGAGGGCGACGTTCTGGCCGTAGTTGTTGGCGAGCACCAGGTCACCGACCTCGTCGGTCATCTCGGCCAGCAGCGCGTTGCGTTGCTTGTCGGTGAGGTCGCCGTCTCGCACGACATCGTCGAGAAGGATCTTGATGTTGACCTCGTGGTCGGAGGTGTCGACGCCGGCGGAGTTGTCGATCGCGTCGGTGTTGATGCGGCCGCCGCTGCCGTCGGCGCCGGACAGCGCATACTCGATGCGGCCCAACTGGGTGAAGCCGAGGTTGCCGCCCTCGCCGACGCAGCCGCAGCGCAACTCGGCTCCGTCGACGCGGATGGCGTCGTTCGCCTTGTCGCCGACGTCGGCGTGGGTCTCGGCGGCCGCCTTGACGTAGGTGCCGATGCCGCCGTTCCACAGCAGGTCGACCGGCGCCCGCAGGATCGTGCGCAGGAGGTCGGCCGGGGTCATCTCGGCCACGTCACCGTCGATGCCCAGCCGTGCCTTCACCTGGCGGGTGAGGGCGATGCTCTTCGCCGTGCGCGGGTAGACACCACCGCCCTCGCTGATCAGCGCCTGGTCGTAGTCGGCCCAGCTGGAGCGGGCGAGCTCGAACAGGCGGCGGCGCTCGGCAAAGGAGACCGCCGGGTCGGGATCCGGGTCGAGGAAGATGTGCCGGTGGTCGAAGGCGGCCACGAGCCGCGTGTGCGTCGACAGCAGCATGCCGTTGCCGAACACGTCGCCGGACATGTCGCCGATGCCCACGCAGGTGAAGTCCTCGTTCTGGCAGTCGCGGCCCATCTCGCGGAAGTGTCGCTTGACCGACTCCCAGGCCCCCCGTGCGGTGATGCCCATGGCCTTGTGGTCGTAGCCGGCCGAGCCGCCGGACGCGAACGCGTCGCCGAGCCAGAATCCGTACTCCGCGGACACGCCGTTGGCGATGTCGGAGAACGTGGCGGTGCCCTTGTCGGCCGCGACGACCAGGTAGGGGTCGTCGCCGTCGTGGCGGACGACGCGCGGCGGCGGGACGATGCTCCGGTCGGCCGCCCTGTTGTCGGTGACGTCGAGCAGGCCTCGGATGAACGTCTTGTAACACTCGACGCCCTCTGCCAGCCAGGCCTCGCGGTCGGCCGCGGGATCGGGCAGGCGCTTGCCGACGAAGCCGCCCTTGGCCCCGACGGGAACGATCACCGCGTTCTTGACCGCCTGGGCCTTCGCCAGCCCGAGCACCTCGGTGCGGAAGTCCTCCCGACGGTCGGACCAGCGCAATCCGCCACGGGCGACCGCACCGAAGCGGAGATGGACGCCCTCGACCCTGGGTGAGTAGACCCAGACCTCGAACAGCGGTCGCGGCTCGGGCAGGTCGCGGATCGCCGAAGGCTTGAGCTTGAACGACGTCGCCGCGGGCGGCCGGCCGTTCTCGTCGACGCGGTAGTGGTTGGTGCGCAGCGTGGCCTGCACGAGGCCCAGGAACGAGCGCAGGATGCGGTCCTGGTCGAGGCTGGCCACCTGGTCCAGCGACTTCTGCACCCTCTCGACCATTGCCTCGGCTGCAGCCGTGCGGGCGTCGGGGTCGTCCTCGAAGCTGTCCGGGTCGAACCTCGCCTCGAACAGTTCGACGAGCATGCGGGCGATCTCGACGTGGACGCCGAGGCATTCCTCGAGATAGCTCTGGCTGAACGTCGAGCCGGCCTGACGCAGGTACTTCGCGTACGCACGCAACACGGCGGCCTGTCTCCACGACAGGCCTGCCCGCAGGATCAGCGCATTGAATCCGTCGCTTTCCGCCTCGCCTCTCCAGACCGCCGCGAAGCCCTCCTGGAACAGCTCCTTGAGGCCGTCCCCACCGGCCGCCCGCCGCGCGCCGTGTCGCAGCCCGAAGTCGTAGATGAAGGCCGGCCCGGCTGGGGGATCGCCGGCTCGCAGGATCTCGTAGGGCCGCTCGTCGATGACCTCGACGCCCATCCGCGACAGGATCGGGAGCACCTGGGTCAGCGAGATCGGTGACCCGGTCCGGTAGATCTTGAACCGGCGCTCGTCCGGCGGCCCGCCGATCGGCTGGTAGAGGTTCATGCCCAGACCGTCCTCGTCGGGCAGTTCCTCCAGCCGCGCGACGTCGGCGACCGCGGTCCGTGCCTGGAAGTCCTCCTTGTACGCCTCGGGGAACGCCTCCTTGTACCGGCGGAGCAGACGCGCCGCCACCTCCTCCCCCGCCCGCTCGGCGAGCGCATCCGCGAACTCGTCGCCCCACGCCCGGGTGGCGGCGACCAGCTGCCTCTCGAGCGCCGTGACGTCGAGGTCGGGAAGCTCCTGGGCGGGCCGCATCCGGACGACGAAGTGCAGTCGTGCCAGCACCGCTTCGCTGACCAACGCCGTATGGTCGATCGATACACCGTCGGTGGCCGCGAGCAGAATGCTCTGGATCCGCTCGCGGACGCCGGTGTTGTAGCGATCGCGGGGCAGGAATACCAGGCAGGACAGGTAACGGCCGTAGACGTCGCGCCGGACGAACAGGCGCAACTGGCGCCGCTCCTGCAGGTGGACGACGGCCAGCGCGGTGGGCAGCAGCTCGTCGGCGGGAGTCTGGAACAGCTCGTCGCGCGGATACGTCTCGAGCACCTGCATGAGGTCTTTGCCCGAGTGACCGGAGGGGGCGAAGCCGCTGCTCTCGAGCACCTGCAGGGCCCGGCGGCGCAGCACGGGGATGCGCAGCACGCTCTCCGTGTACGCGGCCGACGTGAACAGCCCGAGGAAGCGCCGCTCGCCGGCGACCTCGCCGGACTCGTCGAACGACTTCACCCCGATGTAGTCGAGATAAGTAGGGCGATGGACGGTGGCGCGGGAGTTGGCCTTGGTCAGCACGAGCAGACGCTTCTCCCGGGCCTTGGCGCGCACCTCAGGTGGCAGCTTCGCGAACGAACCCGACAGCTCCTGGTCCGAGCGCAGGATTCCCAGCCCGGAACCGGTGACCGCGCGCAGGACGTCCTCGCCGTCGACGGTGTCGAGGACGTACTCTCGGTACCCGAGGAAGGTGAAGTGGTCGTCGGCGAGCCAGCGCAGCAACTCCTGCGCCTCGGCCACCTCCTCGCCCGGCAGCGGCAACTGGTCCTTCTCCAGCTCGGCCGCGATCTCGTCCGCACGCTGCCGCATCCGCGGCCAGTCCTCGACCGCTTCGCGGACATCACGCAGGACAGTGCGCAGCTCGTCGGCGATCGCGCTCTGGGCCGTCGGGTCGGTCTCGCGGTCGATCTCGACGTGCATCCAGGACTCGACCACGGCGTCGGCCGTCTCCGCTGTGCGGGGGTCGGACTCGCCCTGGTCGTAGATCTCGAGCACCTCGCCGGCGATGTCTCGGCGCACGACGAACTGGGGATGCACGACGAGGAAGACGGAACGGTCCAGACGGGCCAGCGCCATCGTCACCGAGTCGACCAGGAACGGCATGTCGTCCGTGACCACCTCGACGACGCTGTGGCCGGAGGACCAGCCGTGCTCTTCGATGCTGGGCGTGTAGACCCTGACCAGCGAGGTGCCCTGGGGACGGGTCTGGGCGAGCTGACGGTGCGACGCCGCGGCACCGTAGACATCGACCGGATCGCGGTCGAGGAGGTCCTCGGGAGCGACGTGGCGGTAGTAGCGGCGAAGGTATGCGCTCTCGTCCGGACGAGCATGGCCGCGCTGCCCGTGGTGGTCGGCCACCACCGCCGCCTTCGCGAGAAGCTCCGACTTGGCCTCGTCGAGCCGATTTCGCATGCGCCTCAGCCCCCGGACAGCTCCTGGCGGTACGTCCTTGTACCGACGATTCCGACCCTAGCTCCCGCCGGGCCGACCTTCATCCCTTCGTCTCGGTAGTCCACAGCCATCAGAGCCAGGAGCGCAGCTCCCACAGCACCGGGTAGTAGCGCAGGTCCAGCCGGCCGCGCAGGTAGGCGGCTCCCGACGAGCCGCCCGTGCCGGTCTTCGTCCCGATCATCCGCTCGACCATCGTCACGTGCCGGGCACGCCAACCGGCCGCACGCTCGTCGTGCACGAGCAGGGCTTCGGCCAGCTCCCAGATCTCGCCGTGGGTCTCGCGGTCGTGGGCGGCGGCTCGAAGGGACTCCCTGACCTCGTCGTCCGAGCCGGCGGCCAGCCCACGTGCGTCGAGAACCCGGATGAACGCGTCCCACAGGGTCGGCTCGGCCAGCCGCCGTTCCAACCGGCTCCGCTCCTCGTCGGTCACGCCGCGGAGGCGGTCCACGAAGCCGGCATCCTTGGCTCCCGAGAGGAACTCCAGCTCACGGAACTGAACGGACTGGAAGCCACTGGCCGGAGCGAGCCGCTCGCGGAACTCGAGGAAGTCCTGCGGCGTCATCGTCTCCAGCACGCCGACCTGTTCGATCAGGATCCGTTCGATCTCGTGGACACGGGCCAGCAGGTGCCGGGCCCACCACAGCTGCCCACCGACCATGGCGCCCCGAACGGACTCGAGCTCGAACAGCAGTTGCTGGAACCACAGCTCGTAGACCTGGTGGATCGTGATGAACAGCAGTTCGTCGTGTGCATCGCTCGCCAACCGCTGCTGGTCGAGCAGTTCCGGGATGCGCAGGTAACGCCCGTACGTCAGCCGGGCCCCGTCCTCGCCGAAGTGTGCGGACGGAGGGTGCACATGGATGGCCATCCGGCCACCATACGAACACCTCACGCACCTCGGTGGGTCAGGATGTGCTCATGGACCTGCGCACCGAGCTCCGCTTCGACACCGATCCGGTCACCGTGTTCGCCATGTTCACCGACGAGGCGTACCTGGCCCGCAAGGCCGACGCCACGGGAGCGGTGCGCCACGAGGCCTCCGTCACCCGCCTCGGCGACCACGTGACGGTGCGTCTGCTCCGGGTCATGCCACCGGACGTACCCGACGTCCTCCGGCGCCTGGTGGGCGAGACGATCGACCTCGACCAGACCGACGTGTGGGAGCCCGCATCGTCCGACGGCGCGCGCACCGGCTCGATCCGCATCGTGATGGGAGGCGCCCCCGTCAACCTCACCGGCGGGATGACGCTGATCGGAACCACAACGGGCACATCCGCCATCGTCGCCGCCAAGGTCAAGGCATCGATCCCGCTGGTCGGCGCCCGGATCGAGAAGGCCGTGCACGATGCCGTCGTCCACGCCGCACGTGTCGAGGAGCGGGTCGGGCGGGCCTGGCTCGCGGGAGATCGCTCCCGCTGACGCCGATTCCGGCCGGCCCGGAACGGTCTCGGTTCAGTCGTCGATCCGGATGCCCTTGCCGACGACGGTGATGCCGTTCGCACTGACCGCGTAGCCGCGCTCGCGGTCGGCGTCCTTGTCGACGCCGACCGTGCTGCCCTTCGGGACGACGACGTTCTTGTCGAGGATCGCGTCGCGGACCAGGGCCTCGGCCTCGACTCGGACGCCGTGCATGAGCACCGACCGTGTCACCTCGGCAGCCTGCCGGACCTCGACGCCCGGCGAGAGCACAGCGTGGTCGACCAGTCCCCCGGCGATGATGCAGCCGTCGGTGACGATGGACTCGTGCGCCTCGCCGCCCTCGACGATCTTCGCGCCGGGAAGCTGCGGGTGGATGGTGAGGATCGGCCAGTCGCGGTTGTAGAGGTTGAACAGCGGATCGATCGACACCAGGTCCATATGCGACTCGTGGTAGCTGTCGAGGGTTCCGACGTCGCGCCAGTAGCCGCGGTCGCGGTCGGTCGAGCCGGGTACCTTGTTCGCGGCGAAGTCGTAGACGTAGGCCCGCTCGCGCTCCACCAGCAGCGGGACGATGTTGCCACCCATGTCGTGGACCGAGCCTTCGTCGCCGGCGTCGATACGTAGCGCCTCCAGCAGCACCTCGGTGGAGAAGACGTAGTTGCCCATCGAGGCGAAGCTGCTGTCCGGGTCGTCGGGCAGCCCGGGGGGGTCGGCGGGCTTCTCCAGGAAGGCGTCGATGCGCCTGCCGTCGGAGGTCTGGATGATGCCGAACCCGCTGGCGTCCGCCCGGGGTACCCGGATGCCGGCGACCGTGATCCCCGCGCCGCTGGCAACGTGCGCCTCGATCATCTGCCGGGGGTCCATCCGGTAGACGTGGTCGGCGCCGAAGACCACCACGTGGTCGGGCGTCTCGTCGTAGACGAGGTTGAGCGACTGGTAGATCGCGTCGGCGCTGCCCTGGTACCACCGCGGTCCGAGCCGCTGCTGGGCGGGCACCGGCGTGACGTACTGGCCGAGCATGGTGCTCATCCGCCAGGTCAGAGAGATGTGGCGGTCCAGCGAGTGCGACTTGTACTGGGTGAGTACGCAGATGCGGTCGATGCCGCCGTTCACGAAGTTGGACAGGACGAAGTCGACCAGCCGGTAGCTTCCTCCGAACGGGACGGCCGGTTTGGCCCGGTCGGCGGTCAGCGGCATGAGCCGCTTGCCCTGACCACCGGCGAGGACGATCCCGAGAACGTGCAGTCCCGACGCCACGATCCGACACTAGCCACGATCCGGCCCGAGATCACCCGCTCGCGGCCGGTGGCCGGAGGGGCTCGACGGCGAGCAGGATGTGCGGGTGCCCGAACTCGTCGTCCCGACCACCCGCGTCCACCGCTCCTGGCTGCAGGCTGTCGCCGAGCCGGAGTACGACCCGCGCTGGGCCGACGACCTCGACCTCGACCGGCTCACCGACCCGACCGAGTTCGCGACGTTCGTGGCCGGCCAGCGTGCCCAGGCCACCGAGGACGCACCGCGGCCGACGGGTTGGGTGCCGTCCACCTACCTCTGGTACGTCGACGGAGCGATCTTCCTGGGCCGGCTGTCGATCCGCCATCGCCTCACCCAGTGGCTGCACGACTACGGCGGCCACATCGGCTACGACGTGCGGCCCTCGGCTCGACGGCACGGCCATGCCACCGAGATGCTCCGGCAGGCCCTGCCGTGGTGCCGGAAGCTTCGCATCGACCCGGCGCTGGTCACGTGTGACCTCGACAATGTCGCCTCGCGGAAGGTGATCGAGCGCGCCGGTGGAAAGTTCGACGACGAGCGCGAGGGCAAGCTCCGCTACTGGGTACCGGCCTCGTGACCGCTCGGGTCGAGGGCCTGCCCTCGAGGATGCGTGCGACGGTGCGCTCGACACCGCCGCATCGGTGCGAGCAGCCGTTCCTGCTCGTCGCGGGAGATCTCGTCGACGACGTCACACCCTTCGCGCCACGTCGAACATCGAACCGACCGTAGTGTGGCCGAAATGCGGATAGCCGTGCTGACCAGAGAGTTTCCCCCGTTCGTGTACGGCGGCGCCGGCGTGCACGTCGACTTCCTGGTTCGGGAGCTGCGCCGTGCGAGCGACGTGGAGGTCGAGGTCCACGCGACCGGCGCCGCGCGCGAGGGTGCGTCGACCTACCCGGAGGTCGACCCGCGGATGCCGGCGGCCAACCCGGCGCTCGGCGTGACGAGCGCGGACCTCGTCATGGCGGCGGCACTCGCCGATGCCGACGTCGTGCACTCCCACACGTGGTACACGAACCTCGCCGGCCATGTGGCCTCGCTGCTGTACGGGACGCCGCACGTGCTCACGGCCCACTCGCTCGAACCGCTGCGGCCGTGGAAGGCGGAGCAACTCGGTGGGGGTTACCGGCTCTCGTCATGGATGGAGAAGACCGCCTACGAGGGTGCAGCAGCGGTCATCGCCGTCAGCAACGGCATGCGGACGGACATCCTGGACTGCTATCCCGCCGTCGACCCGAACCGCGTCCACGTGGTCCACAACGGCATCGACACCGACTTCTACCGTCCGGTCGACCATACCGACGTCCTCGACCGGCTGGGCATCGACCCGCGACGTCCGTCGGTCGCCTTCGTCGGGCGCATCACGCGGCAGAAGGGCGTGCCGCACCTGCTGCGCGCCGCTCTGGGCTTCGACCCCGAGATCCAGTTGGTGCTGCTGGCCGGTGCAGCGGACACACCCGAGCTCGCCCGTGAGACCGACGCTCTGGTCGAGCGTCTCCGTGCGGAGCGCACCGGAGTCGTCCTGGTCAGCGAGATGCTCACGCGGGAGGAGGTCCGCCAGGTGCTCGCGCACGCGACGCTGTTCTGTTGCCCGTCGGTCTACGAGCCGCTCGGGATCGTGAACCTGGAGGCGATGGCATGCGGGACAGCCGTGGTGGCCAGCGCGGTCGGGGGGATTCCAGAGGTCGTTGGCGACGGCGTCACCGGGCTGCTGGTGCCGTACGACGCCACCGACCCCGCCGCCTTCGAGGCCGGCATCACCGCGGCGGTCGGCCGGCTGGCGGCCGACCCGCACCGCGCCGCCGAGATGGGCAGGGCAGGACGCGAGCGGGCGGTGTCCGAGTTCGGCTGGGACGCGGTCGCATCCCGCACGATCGAGATCTACCGTGCCGTGCTGGCAGCGTGATCAGTCCAGGGTCAGGCGGCTGATCCCGGCGTACACGTTCATGCTGCCGTCGCGCACGAATCCGACCAGCGTCATGCCGCACTCGCGGGCCAGGTCGACGGCCAGGCTCGACGGTGCGGAGATGGCCGACAGGACCGGGATGCCGGCCATGGCCGCCTTCTGGGCCAACTCGAACGAGGCCCGGCCGGAAACCTGCAGGATGTGGCCGCGAAGCGGCAGAGCGTCCTTGCGCACGGCGGCGCCGACCACCTTGTCGACTGCGTTGTGACGGCCGACGTCCTCGCGGACGCAGACCGCCTCACCCGCCGCCGTGAACAACCCGGCGGCGTGCAGGCCCCCGGTGCTGTCGAACGCCTTCTGGGCCGACCGCAGCCGATCCGGCATGGAGGAGACAACGGCCGGCTCGATCCTCACGCGGTCGTCCGCCGGCCGCCACCGCAGCGCACCACCGACCTCGACGACGCTGTCCGATCCGCACACGCCGCATGCACTGGTGGTGGCGAACGCGCGCGGCCGGGGCGGCGCCACGTGTTCGGCCAGCGTCACCTCGACCGTGTTGAGCTCGTCCACGCACATGCGCATGGCCACCACGTCGGCGGCTGCGGAGACGACACCCTCGGCCACCAGCCAACCGGCGATCAGGTCGAAGTCGTCGCCCGGGGTGCGCATGGTCGTCGTGACGACCGCGGGCCCCACCCGGATCTGCAGCGGCTCCTCCACGGCGAGCGTGTCCGGTCGCTCGATGGCACGGCCGTCCACAAGCCGCACCACGGGGCGCCGCGCCGTCACCCTGCCCATCGGGAACGCACCTCCACCCCACCAGTGTGACCCGTCGCAAGCCCTCGGGCACGCGACCGTGGTAGACCGGGACCGACCGGTGGGGAGGGTACGGAGGGAGAAGCCTTGGACACCGACCAGGTCCGACGTTGGGTGGACGCGTACCTCACGGCCTGGGCGAGCAACGACCCAGCCGACGTCGAGGCGCTGTTCACCGCCGACGCCACCTACCGCCACCGTCCGTACCGGCCGCCCGTCGTGGGCCGGGACGCGATCGTGGCTGACTGGCTCGAGCACCGGGACGAGCCGGGTAGCTGGCGCGCCGAGTTCACGCCGCTGGTCGTGACCGACGACCTGGCGGTCGTCACCGGCGAGGTGGACTACGACGACGGTGATCGGTTCTCCAACCTCTGGGTGGCGCGCTTCGGCGCCGACGGACGCTGCTCGGAGTTCACCGAGTGGTGGATGCTCAAGCCGTCGGACCAGGCCTAGGGCTACGCCGTGGTGGCGGGGGGTCTGCGTAAGCACATGGTCTACGTGCCGGCGGGCAGGTTCGTCATGGGCAGCGACGACTTCTACCCCGAGGAGCGCCCGGTCCGCGAGGTGGACGTCGACGATCTCTGGGTCGACGAGCACCCGGTCACCAACGCCGAGTTCCGCCGCTTCGTCAAGGACACCGGCCATGTCACGATCGCCGGGCACGCGCCGGATCCCGCCGATTTCCCCGGTGCCGACCCGCAGGCCCTGGTAGCCGGGTCGCAGGTGTTCACCCCGACGCCCCGGCCGGTGCCGCTGGACGACTGGACGCACTGGTGGGCCTGGGTTCCCGGCGCCGACTGGAGGCATCCGCTGGGACCCACCTCCACTCTGCACGGCCGTGATCTCCACCCGGTCGTGCACGTGGGTTACGAGGACGCGCTGGCCTACGCCGCGTGGGCCGGCAAGGATCTGCCCTCCGAGGTCGAGTGGGAGCATGCCGCCCGTGGTGGGCTCGACCGGCAGACCTACGCTTGGGGCGATGAGTTCATGCCCCGCGGCAAGGTCATGGCCAACACCTGGCACGGCCGGTTCCCGTGGGAGAACCTCCGACCGCACGGCTTCGACCGCACGTCGCCGGTTCGCCGGTTCCCGCCGAACGGCTACGGCCTGTACGACGTCGCCGGCAACGTGTGGGAGTGGACCCGCACGCCGTGGACCGCCGACCATACCGGGCCCGTCGCGCCGGTGCCGGCCTGTTGCGGGCCGGACCTCGGGCACGTCGGCGAGCAGGACCGTCGGGTGATGAAGGGTGGATCGCACATCTGCGCGCCGTCGTACTGCCATCGCTACCGGCCCGCGGCCCGACAAGGGCATGCGGTGCGGAGTACGACCAGTCATCTGGGCTTCCGGTGCGTGTTGCGACCATGACCTGGACCGACGCGGACACGTGGTACGACCGCATCGACACGGCCGGTGCGGTGTATGGCTCGTTGCTGGCCGCCTCCGTGGTCGTCGGCCAGAGTCCGTTGCAGGAGTCCGTACGACCCCGCGACCTCGCGCTCGTGCTGCTGGCGACCGGTGCGGTGTTCTGGATCATGCACGTCTACGCACGCAGCCTTGCTCATGCCGTCGACGGCCGGATCGGCCGGACGTCGCTCCTGCACAGCGCTCGCCAGGAGAGCCCCATCCTGCTGGCGGCGGTGCCGCCCGCCGCGGCCGCCCTCGTCGCCGCGGCGTTCGGCCTGTCTCATACCGCGGCGGCGTGGTGGGCCTTCGTCACCGCCCTGGTCGGGCAGGTCGGATGGGCGGTCGCAGCGACCCGTCAGGCGGGCGCATCGTTGCGGGTCACCTTGATCTGGGTCGCAGTCAACCTCGTGCTCGGCGTCGCGCTGGTCGTACTCAAGGTCGCGGTCAGCCATTGACGCCCACACGTCAGATCACCCCGATCGGGTGACGACGTGCAGGGCCGTGTGGCGCTACACGTGAGCCATGACTCAATACGCCACGCTGCGTACCTGGTCGTTCGCGCTGGTCGTCATCGGGGTGGTGTCACTGATCCTGGTCGCGATCAGCGCCGTGATTTGGGCGGTCGAGGCGGAAGGCTTCTGGCCCACGCTCGGCGTGATCTTCATCGGAACGCCCATTGCGCTCTTCCTCGCCTCCTGGCCGATCGCCCTCGGGCAGATGATGCGGGCGATCGCCGACATCGGCGACTCCGTCGCGGGCCGCGGCCCGGTCGTCTGACGGCGCTACCGACGGCGACGGGGGCGGGCACCGTCGACGGATGCGGCCGACGCGACGTCGGGGCGCAGGCCGGACCATCGACCTCGTGATCGGGCGCCGGTAGTCGTACGGTCGTCTCATGACGGCCAGGCCGCCGGTCGACGACGTCGGCGACGAGAACCTGCGCGTCGAGCCGCCGCAACGCAGCGCAGCCGGCCTGGCGGGGATTCGGCACGGCCTGCGTCCGGTTCTCCAGCAGGCAGGTGTGGCACGCGGAGTCCGGACCCTCCGCCTGGTCAACCAGCAGCGCGGCTTCGACTGTCCCGGCTGCGCGTGGCCGGAGTCGGACAAACCCCACCTGGTCGAGTTCTGCGAGAACGGTGCCAAGGCGGTGGCCGAGGAGTCGACCGTCCGCCGCGTCGGGTCGGAGTTCTTCGCTGCGCACCCGGTCACCGAACTCGCGACCAGGTCGGACCACTGGCTCGGCCAGCAGGGACGGCTCACCGAACCGGTCCTGCGCGAGGCCGGAGACGACCACTACCGGCCGGTGCCGTGGGCCGACGCCTTCGGCATCGTCGCCGCCGAGGTGGCCGCGATGGAGACCCCGGACCAGGCGGTGTTCTACACCTCCGGCCGGACCAGCAACGAGGCTGCGTTCCTCTATCAGCTGCTCGCCCGCAAGCTCGGCACCAACAACCTGCCGGACTGTTCGAACATGTGCCACGAGTCCTCGGGTGCGGCGCTGTCGCAGACCCTCGGCGTGGGCAAGGGCAGCGTGTCCCTGACCGACATCACCGACCACGCCGAGCTGATCGTGATCGTCGGCCAGAATCCCGGGACGAACCATCCACGCATGCTCACGGCTCTCGAACAGGCCAAACGCCGAGGTGCACGGATCGTCGCGGTGAACCCGCTGCCGGAGGCTGGGCTGATCCGCTTCAAGAACCCTCAGCGTATCGATGGCCTGCTCGGCCGCGGCATCCCGCTGGCGGACGTGTTCCTGCAGATCCGACTGGCCGGCGACCTGGCGTTCTTCCAGTCCGTGAATCGGCTGCTGGTCGAGTCCGGCGACATCGACCACGAGTTCATCCGCACCTACACGGCGGGCTTCGACGAGGTTGCGGCCACCTGGGGGGAACTGGACTGGGCCGACGTGCGCGACGCCACCGGACTGACCCGCACGGAGATCGACACGTTCGCTGCCGAGGTCCGCAGGGCGCGCCGTGTCATCGTGTGCTGGGCCATGGGGCTGACCCAGCACCGGCAGGCGGTACCCACGATCCGCGAGATCGTCAACTTCCTGTTGCTCCGCGGCAGCATCGGCCGCCCGGGCGCCGGCGCCTGCCCGGTCCGCGGCCACAGCAACGTCCAGGGTGACCGCACCATGGGCATCTGGGAGAAGGCTCCCGCGGCGTTCCTCGACGCCCTGCGCGCCGAGTTCGGGTTCGACCCGCCCCGCGAGCACGGATACGACACCGTCGACGCGATCCGGGCGATGCGCGACGGCGCTGTCCGCGTCTTCATGGCGCTCGGCGGCAACTTCGCCGCAGCCACACCCGACTCCGCCGTCACGTCGGCGGCGTTGCGACAGGTTCCGCTGACCGTGCACGTCTCGACCAAGCTCAACCGTTCGCACGCCCTGGCCGGCCGACGTTCGTTGATCTTGCCCTGCCTCGGCCGCACCGAGGTCGACGTGCAGGCGGGTGGCGAGCAGTTCGTCACGGTCGAGGACTCGATGAGCGTCGTCCACAGCTCGCGCGGCGCTCTTCGGCCCGCCTCACCGGCCCTGCGCAGCGAGGTGGCCATCGTCTGCGGGCTGGCGCGTCGCGTCCTCGGTCCCGACGACCCGACCCCATGGGAGGCACTGGCGGCCGACTACGCCGCCGTCCGCGACCGCATCTCGCGGGTGGTGCCCGGGTTCGAGGACTTCGAGGGGCGCGCCGCCACACCCGGCGGATTCGTGCTCCCTCATCCGCCGCGGGATGAGCTTCGGTTCCCGACGCCGTCGGGGAAGGCGCTGTTCACCGCGAACCCGGTCGAGGTCCTGCGGGTGCCACCAGGCCGGCTCATCCTGCAGACCGTCCGCTCGCATGACCAGTTCAACACGACCATCTACGGCATGGACGACCGCTATCGCGGCATCCACGGCGGGCGCCGCGTCGTGTTCGTCCATCCCGACGACCTGGCGGAGCTCGACATCGAGGATGCGTCGATCGTCGACGTGGTCAGCGAATGGGCCGACGGCGACCGCCGGGCTGCCGGGTTCCGGGTCGTGGCCTACCCGACAGCCCGTGGGTGTGCCGCCGCGTACTTCCCGGAGACGAACGTGCTGGTACCGCTGGACCACACGGCCGAGGTCAGCGGGACCCCGGCATCGAAGTCCGTCGTCGTCCGGCTCGAGCCGAAGGGTTAGACGGCCGCAGCCTCGCCGCCATGCACGACCAGTGCGTAGATCACCAGGACGTCCAGGATGATCACGATCGTGGCCCACCACGGGTAGATGCCGATCACCGACAGCTGGGCCAGCAAGTTGATGATCACGAAGATCACGCCCAAGACCCGGGCCCAATTGTTGCCGCCGAGCACGCCGATGCCGGTCAGGATCAGCACGACACCCAGGATGACATGGATCCAGCCCCAGGTGGTCAGGTCGACGACCAGCACGCCGGCCTCGACGGCGACCGCGAACGTGTCGTTGAACAGGGCGATCAGACCCTGGAACGCGTCCATCAACCCGATCGTGATCAGCATGATGCCGGCGAACCAGACCCAGCCGACCCACCCGGTCGGCTCGATCCTCGACTCTGTACTCATGTCCTTTCCCCTTCCGGTTCGTCGGGATGCGCGGTCGCGCGTCCCGTCGTCTGTCATGGGTATCGGGCTCAGTGCGACACCGACGCCGAACGAGAGGACGTCGCCGATCGCCTCACCCATGTGCCTCCACCTCCGAGTGAAGCGGCGCCCTGTGGCCGTGACCATGATCGTGCGCCCGTATGTCGCGCTGCCTCACCCGATGCGGGTGAAGCACTCCACGACCGGAGTCGCACACAGTAGATGCGTGGGTGGCCCGCAGGGCGGGGGACAGCCGTGACATCGCCGTCCGGCTGCCGCTATTGGCCCGCGACTGGAGGAAGGCCCGCATGCCTGAGAGCCATCAGCTCGGACGCGAAACCCTGCCGATCCCGGAGACGGCGCACGTCGGCCTGACCACGTACGACACCAAGGACCGGACACGTCCTACCCGCCGATCGTGCCGCTACGGCCGCCGGCCGGTGCCCCGAACGTGCTGGTGGTGCTCCTGGACGACGTCGGTTACGGAGCGTCGAGTGCCTTCGGCGGGCCGTGCAACACGCCGACGTTCGAACGGCTCGCCGCAGACGGCCTGAGGTACACGCGGTTCCACACCACGGCGCTCTGCTCCCGACGCGAGCGGCGCTGCTGAGCGGACGCAACCACCACTCGGTGGGGATGGGCGGGATCACCGAGATCGCGACATCGGCGCCCGGATACAGCTCGCTGCGGCCGAAGAACAAGGCGCCGCTCGCCGAGACGCTCAAGCTGAACGGGTATTCGACCGCCCACTTCGGCAAGTGCCACGAGGTCCCGGTCTGGGAGACCAGCCCGATGGGACCGTTCGACCGCTGGCCCAGCCCGGGCAATGGTTTCGAGCACTTCTACGGGTTCATCGGGGGCGAGACTAACCAGTACGCGCCGGCAATCCACCGCGACACCGTCCCCGTCGAGCCCGACCGCACGCCGGAGGAGGGCTACCACTTCACCGACGACATGACCGACCGGGCGATCGAGTGGGTCCGGCAGCAGAAGGCGCTCATGCCGGACAAGCCGTTCTTCGTCTACTACGCGCCGGGCGCCACACATGCGCCGCACCATGTGCCCACTGAATGGTCCGACAGGTACAAGGGCCGTTTCGACGACGGCTGGGATGCGCTGCGCGAACGCACCTTCGCCCGCCAGAAGGAGCTGGGGGTGGTTCCTGCCGACGCCGAGCTGACCGCCCGCCCGGCCGAGATTCCGGCCTGGGAGGACATGCCCGACGACCTGAAGCCGGTGCTCGCCCGCCAGATGGAGGTCTACGCCGGGTTCATGGAGCACACCGACCACCATGTCGGGCGTCTGATCGAAACGCTGAGCGAACTCGAGGTGCTCGACGACACGCTGGTCTACTGCATCATCGGCGACAACGGCATACAACCACTACGCGGTGGGCTGGGCCCACGCCACGGACACGCCGTACCAGTGGACCAAGCAGGTCGCATCGCACTGGGGTGGCACTCGCAATGGAACGGTCGTCCACTGGCCGAACGGTTTCACCGCACGCGGCGAGGTCCGCCACCAGTTCCACCACGTGATCGACGTGGCGCCGACGGTGCTCGAGGCCGCCGGACTCCCGGCGCCGTCGTTCGTCAACGGCATCCAGCAGGCGCCGCTCGAAGGTGTCTCGATGGTCTACTCCTTCGACGACGCCGTGGCCGCCGACCGGCACACAACGCAGTACTTCGAGATGTTCGTCAACCGCGGCATCTACCACCAGGGCTGGACGGCGGTCACCCGGCACAGCACCCCGTGGGATCCCACCAGCCCGCTGCCCGCGTTGGACGACGACATCTGGGAGCTCTACGGCCCCGACGACTGGACCCAAGCCCGGAACCTGGCCGCCGAGCAGCCGGACAAGCTGGCCCATCTCCAACGGCTCTTCCTCATCGAGGCCGCCAAGTACAACGTGTTGCCGCTCGACGACCGCCGGGTCGAGCGGTTCAACGCCGACATCGCCGGCCGCCCGCAGCTCGTCCACGGGAACACCCAGATCCTGTTCGGCGGGATGGGCCGGTTGAGCGAGAACTCGCTCGTGGTCATGAAGAACAAGTCGTACGCCGTCACAGCCGAGATCGTCGTTCCGGACGGCGGGGCGAACGGCACGATCGTCGCCCAGGGCGGAGCCTTCGGCGGCTGGAGCCTGTACCTCACCGGCGGTAGGCCGGCCCACTGCTACAACCTGTTCGGGCTGCAGCGGTTCAAGGTCCACGGTCCCGACCCCGTCCCCGCCGGCGAGCACCAGCTCCGGGTCGAGTTCGCCTACGACGGCGGCGGGCTCGGCAAGGGTGGGCAGGTGACGCTCTATGTCGACGGGACGAAGGTGGGCGACGGCCGGGTGGACGGGACCGTACCGATGGTGTTCTCGGCCGACGAAACGGCAGACGTCGGCAGCGACACCGGCACGCCCGTGACCGACGACCTCGGCCCACACGAGACCACCTTCACCGGCCGGGTCAAGTGGGTTCAGATCTCTGGGCGACGACGCCACAGACGCCGACCACCTCGTCGCTCCGGAGGAGCGCTACCACATCGCGATGGCCCGACAGTAGGCAACTGGAGCGACGACGGTCCGCCGATCAGTCGGCCGGCAGGCTATCGACCTTCCGACGCCGCCGGCGTGGACGAGGCTCGGGCGGTGCCAGCGCTTCGGGAACGTCTCGACCTTCGATCTGCGCCAGCTGGTCCCGGAACACGTACTGGAAGATGACCGTGAGCGATGCCGCGACGGGCAGTGCGATGACGGCACCGAGCAGGCCACCGACGGTCCCGCCGAACAGTACGGCGAGGAACACGCTCATCGGGGTCAACGACACCGCGGAAGCGAACACGCGCGGGGCAATGACGTAGTTCTCGAGCTGCTGGTAGATCACGAAGAAGACCACGACGACCACCGCCGTGCCGACACCAACCGTGAGCGCGGCGATCGTCGCGATGATCGCCCCCATCGTCGCGCCCACCTGCGGCACGGCGTCGAGAACGGCGACGATCAACGCCAGCAGCGCCGGAAAGGGCATGTCCAGAAGGAGGAAGACGATGCCGGAGGTGACACCCGCGCACGCGCAGATGCCGAGTTGCCCGGTGACGTAGCCACCGATCCGCCGCAGTGCCTCCGAGAAGACACCAACGCGCTGCTCGTCACCGAGAGCACGTCCGCAGAAGGCCTTGATACGCGGGAGCGCCAGCATGAGGTACACGGTGATCGCGCCGACCGTGAACGCCGTGAACACGGCACCGGCGGCACCGGACAGCACTCCGAGAACGGCGCCGACGCCTTCGGCCGCGAACCCGACGATGCTGTCGATCGCACCGCGCACCTCGTCCGCGAACTCCGGGCTGGCCAGGTAGTCGGCCAGATTCGAGTCGCCGAACCGCTCGGCCAGCTGCGCCAGCAGGTCGGGGATCGCCAGCAGGAACTCCGCCGCCTGGACGATCGCCGGGCGTAGCGCCACTACCACGAAGGCGATCAGGCCGGCCACGATCACCACAACGACGAGGAACACCGCCGACCCCCGTCGCATCCCTCGCCGTTCGAGGTTCCGCACCATGGGATCGAGGCCCGCGGCGAGCAGAAAGCCACCGAAGATCATCAACAGCACGCCGCGGGTGGTCCAGGCGAGCAGCGCCAACGCGATCACGCCTATGACCACCGCCGCGACGCGGGCGTAGTGACTCATGGGTGGGAGGTCACGAACCCGGGTCGTCCGGTCCGCGCCGGGGTGAGTCATGCGCGTCCTCAGGCAGGCAGCGTTGCCCGGGCGGCGTCGAACTCTGCGTCGGTCGGGACACCTGCCGGACGCGGCGTGGCCGGCTCGCCTGGCGTCATGCCATGCCTTCCCGGGCCTCGTCTCCGTGAACCACCAAGGCCCACAGGACCAGCAGATCGAGGACGATCACGACGACGCTCCACGCGGGTTGCGCGTTGAGCCACGCGACCTGCGCGATCACACTGAGCATGACCAGAACGATTGCGCTGACCCTGGCCCAGGCCGCCCCGGAGAAGAGCGCCAGGCCGGTCAGGATTTGCAGCGCACCGAACAGCAGATGGACCCAGCCCCAGGTCGTCAGGTCGAAGACCAGCAGTCCTCCCTGACCGGTCGTCACGAACACGTCGTCCTCGACAATCGCGGCCAGACCCTCGATCGCGTTGATGGTGCCGACCAGGACCAGGACGAGTCCGGCGAACCAGATCCAGCCGACCCAGCCCGACGCCACCGTACGCGTCGAGCGCGGCGTTTCATGAGCATTCATCGTCTCCCCTTTCGGGACCGTGACCCGCGCGAGGGGCCGTGTCCACCACAGTGATCCACGCGAGAGCCCCAGGCCTCACCCGTACCGGGTGAACGACGATGGGTTCGGCCCCGGTCACAGCAGGCCGAGCTCGCGGGCACGGTCCACAGCGGCGCGCCGGCTCGCGACGCCGAGCTTTCGGTACACCGACTTCAGATGGGACTTGACGGTGTTGAGGCTGACCACATGGGCGGCCGCGATCTCGTCGAGCGACAAGAGTGACGGGAGGTCCCGCAGGAGGGCCAGCTCGCGGCTGGTCAGGGCTTCGCCGGCCAGGAGTGCGGCCGCTCCGCTGTGCTCCTGCGTGATGCGTCCGCGCGCAAGCGCATCGGCGACGAAGTCCTCGTGCTCCCCGAACCGCCCGCGATTGCGCACGAGCAGGCCGCAGACCCGCGTCGACCAGTGGACGAGGTCGCGCATCATCCGCCGCGGAGCCGCGAGGTCGAGCGCCCGCAACAGGGCCGCGTGCGCCCGGGCAGACTCACCGGCGATGTCGGCCAGGTGTGCTTCGAGCAGGCGCGCCACGACCTGCGAGGTCACGGCGTGGCACGCGACGACACCGGCGAGGACGGGCGTCAGCTCGCGGCGGGCGGCGGTGTCGCGTCCGTGGTGTGCGTGGACGAGCGCATGGCAGACACGCAGGTCCCCGGAGTCCGGCAGCAGGCGCTCGGTGCGGCCGATGACCTCGGTCGTCCAGGCCGTCTCGGCGTACCGCAGTGCCAGGGTGAGCTCCACGAGGCAGTCGATGGCCAGGAACACGTGCGGGATCAGCGCGCGTTCCCAGCGCTGCCAGCCGGAGTGGAGCGTCGTGATCGCCGAGCGTCGTCGGTGCGCATCGGCCGCGGCGAGCACGGCCGGCAAGCACCGCGCGGCGAGGTCGACGGCGGGCTCGACGTCGCCGGCGAGAACGGACTCCCCCAGAGCGCTGAAGCGTTCGGGCAGGTCAGGATCGAAGACCTGCCAGGCGGCAAACGCAACGGCCGTGTACGGGAACGCGAGTACGGGCGCGGCGGCCCAACCGCGTTCGGTCGCCTTCCTGATCGCCTTCCGGGCCAGCTTGTCCATCTCCACGAAGTCGCAGCGCACCGTTGCGCAGACCGACAGGTAGGTCAGGCACTCGACGACGACGTGATGACGCGACCCACGGCGGGCCGTGCGCAGCGCTCTGGTCAGTTCGACCTCGGCGTCGCCATGACGGCCCAGCCACAGCAGGGCGATGCCTCGGTTCAACGTTGCGAGGAGCACGAGGTCGGGATCATCGACGGTGTCGTCGCGGCTCGACTCGATCAGTTCGTCGAACGGCGCATCGCCGTCGCCGCGGAGGCGGGCCTCGTGCAGGAGCGCGGTCGCGACCAGAACCCGCGTGCGCGGCGCCGGATCGGCAGCCGTCCGACCCAGTCGGCCGATCACGGCGCGGGCCGCGGGCAGGTCGCCGTCACCGAGAGCGGCGAGGACCTCGATCCACCGCAGGGACGGTGCCGAGCCGGTGTCGGCGGGCAGAGCGTCGATCGCATTGCGCAGATCGGTCGCGCCGTCGGATGCGAGCAGCCGCAGGCCGCGGTGTGCGACCAGGTCGGCCACCTGGTCCCAGTCGCGCGCAGCCACCGCCTGGGCGAGCGCCGGGCCCGGCAGGTCGCTGGCGTCGAGCCAGTGAGCTGCCTCGGCATGCAGTCGCCGCTCGGCGAGCGCCTCGCGGCGCGTGAGCTCGGCCAGCAGGTGAGAACGCAGCAGCGAGTGGTAGCGGTACCACCCGCCGTCCGTCCCCGGCTCGTGCACGATGAGGTTCGCCTGCTCCAGGCCGCCGAGGACGGCGCCGGCGTCCGAGCGTCCGGACAGCACGCTGGCCAGCTCGGCGGTCAGACGTTCCGGCACCGCCGTGACCAGCAGGAACTCGACGACGTCGCCGTGCAGGACGGACAGGATCTCGGAGGTCAGGTAGTCGGCCACCGGCCGGTCGTCGCCGGCGAACCCGGTGACGAACTTGGCGGCGTCGGGACGGTGCGACATCGAGATGGCAGCCAGCCGCAGCGCCGCCGGCCAGCCCTCCGTGCGCTCGAGGAGCAGGTCGATATCCGGCTCGGCCAGGTCGATGTCGTGCTCGTCGAGCAGCGTCCTGGTCTCGGCACGGTCGAACGCGAGCTCGGCGAAGCGCAGGTCGTGGAATGCCCCGTCCAGTGCGATCCGGGCCAGCCGCAGTGGCGGATCGTGCCGGGCTGCGATCATCACCCGCAGCTCCTCCGGCCGCTCGTGCAGGAGCACCTCCAGCAGTTCCAGCGCGGGCCTCGCGGTCAGCCGATGGACGTCGTCGAGGATCAGGCATGCCGGGCCAAGCGCCCCGAGGGCGTCGGCGACCTCCCCGGGCAGCAGCCGTGCCGGAGCAGCCGTGGCGAGCCGGGCCAGGCCGGCCGCCGCCTCGGGCGCGACTGCCGTTGCCCCTGCCAGGCTCGACACCACGGCCCGCCAGAGCGCCCGGCGGTCGTTGTGCTGGTCGCCTATCGACACCCAGGCTACCGGTCGACCCGATCTCGCGACGGTGGCGGCGTACTGGGCGAACAGCGTGGTCTTGCCCGCCCCCGCCATCGCGGAGGCCAGGACGACGCGGCTCCCCCGTGTCTCGGCAGCGGCGATGGTGCGGAGCAGGCGCGTCCGCCGGAGGGCGGACGCGGTCACCCGCGGCACGGCGAACGTCGGGTCGGTCACCACGGCTCCCCTGCCAGATGCTGCGCACCGTCACCGTAGCCGGTCTTGAGCGGTGTGCGGGAGATCAAGCACTTCACCCGTCCGGGGTGAAGCGGCTGCGGGGATGACGGGCCGACCCTTGTGGGGTATCGCGACCGGGGAGGAGGTGCTACCCCCCGTGCGCTACGAGTTCATCATCGCCGGCGAGCCGTCGGACACCGTGCGAGCCGCGTTCCCCGAACTGACGTGCACGCCAGCACCGGCCGGCGGCACCGCGATGTACGGCCCCGTCCGCGACTTCGCGCACCTACGGGGACTGCTCGCCCGCTTCGACGACCTCGGTCTCACCGTCGTCGAGATGCGCCGGCTGCCCGACTGACCTCTGGGGTCGCCAGGTCAGCCGGCTGAGCGCTCTCGAGCCAGTAGAGCAGCGCCCGGGTGCCGAAGGCCGTGCCGCCCTTGACGACCTCGTGCTCGTCGGCCTCGGCCCGGCCCGGCCCGGCGATGTCCAGGTGCGCCCACGGCAGGTCGCCGGCGAAGCGCTGGAGGAACAGGGCAGCGGTGATCGAGCCGCCGCCCATCTCTCGCGTCTTCACGTGGGCGACGTCGGCGACGGCGGACTCCAGGGATTCGCGGTAGTCGTCGACGAGCGGCATCCGCCACAGCCGCTCACCGGCCGCTTCGCCGGCTGCGGTCAGTGCGGCCGCCAGCGGGTCCGACGGCGTGTACAGCACCGCGTGCCGGCGACCCAGCCCGAGCGTCGCCGCACCCGTGAGGGTCGCGATGTCGACGATCACCGACGGCTCCAGGGTCGCCGCGGCGTAGGCGATCGGCCCCGCCCGACATGTCGGTCTTCATCGGCACCATCGCCTCGCGCGGCTTCAGCGACAGGCCGCCGCTGTCGTACGTGATGCCCTTGTCGTCCAAGCACCACACGAGGGGTCCCGGCATCGAGTTCTGGAGGCGTGTACGTCAGCTCGATCAGTCGCGGCGGCCGGGTCGAGCCCATCACGACCGCGACGATCCCGCCGAACCCCTCCGCTGCCAGCACCTTCTCGTCCCGAACGGACACTCCCAGTCGCCCAGCGTCGGCAACCTGTCGGGCGCGGAGAGCCAACCACTCGGGATCCTTGACATTGGCGGGCATGTGGACGAGATCACGGGCGAGCCAGCCGGCGCCGGCGACGGCACGGCCGCGATCGACCGCGGCCGCGCGTCCGGGCCCGGTCGATGTGAGGACGAGCTCGCGCAGCGGCGCCTGGGGACCCTCGGGTCTGCGCAGCGCATAGGGCGCCAGCACAGCACCTTCGATGAACGCTCTGACCTCGGCGTCGGAGGCGGTGGCCGACACCGTGCTCGCGAGTGTCCGCACACCCCGCGCCGACCGCGGGGCCGCGGCACCCGCGCGGCGGTACATCGCGGCCGAGCGTCGCCGACCCCCACGAGCAGAGCGCGCTCGATCGCACCCCCACCCGACACCGGCACGGAGACGACCTGGCCGGCACGGCCCGACGCCTTGTCGCGCTCCAGTGCCCCGAAGAGGTCCACCCCCAGCGCGTGGAGGTCGGCCGCACCCTCGCCGACCCACGGGCGGGCGTCTCCCTCGCCAGGCCAGACCGGCACAGCGACGGCCGACGCCCCGACCTCGAGGGCGCTGCGGTCGTCCACCACCACCGTTATCGTCGGGTCCGATCACGGTCTGCCTTCGACTTTCCTGGGGGTACGGGGACAGCGGTCCGGCCCCGGACGGCGCGACGGGCACCGAACGGGGCCGGACCAGGTCAGGCTGCCGGCGTCGTCAGCCGGCGGCACCTTTCAGCGCATCTCCGAGCGCGTTGGCCTCGTCGGCCGAGAGCTCGACGACCAGTCGTCCCCCACCCTCGAGCGGGACGCGCATCACGATGCCGCGTCCTTCCTTGGTGACCTCGAGCGGCCCGTCGCCAGTCCGCGGCTTCATCGCCGCCATCCGCGCACCCCTTTCCCATTCAGGTGCACACGCGGGCCCCTGGATCGCCGGCCGACGATCCCGCGTGCGACACGATGGCGGCCATTATCCCGCATCCGTGGTGATCGCGCGAAGGCTCTCCGACGGCCCGTCGGGCGGGGTGTATGCCGTCCGGGGCAGGATGACCACCATGAACGCCCGGTCCGCGCTGTTCGACCTCTACGGCGACCACCTCCGGTCGCGTGGCGGGCGCGCCCGGGTCGCCTCACTGGTCACGCTCCTGGCGCCGCTGGGCGTGGCAGCACCGGCCGTCCGCACCGCCGTGTCCCGCATGGTCAAGCAGGGATGGCTCACCCCGGCCATGATGAACGGAGGGCCGGGCTACGCGCTCACCGCACGCGCCGAGCGTCGGCTCGAGGACGCCGCCGCCCGCATCTACCGCACCGGCGCCGACGGCGCGTGGGACGGGCGGTGGCACCTGCTCGTCCCCGACCGTCCGTCCGACCGGACGACCCGAGAGCGGCTGCGCAGCGGTCTGGCCTTCCTCGGCTATGCGCCGCTGGGCGACGGTGCTTGGGTGGCGGCCCGGCCGTCGCCGGAGCTGGACGCGCTCCTCGACGCCGAAGGGGTCCACGCCGAGCGCTTCACCGCCACGCACCAGTCCGACGAGGCCGAGCTCGTCCGCCGGGCCTGGGACCTGGACGCCGTGGGCCGCTCGTACGAGCGCTGGCTGGCCGACGCCCGATCACTCGTCGGCACGCTGCCGGCCCAGCCCTCGGACGAGGACGCCTTCGCCGTGCGCAGCCAGCTGGTGCACGAGTGGCGCAAGTTCCTGTTCACCGACCCCGGCCTGCCTCGCGCACTCCTTCCGGACCACTGGCCCGGCGACACCGCCGCCGAGTTCTTCGACCGGCACACTGCTCGACTCCTGCCCGCCGCCGCCCGGTTCGTCGACCAGAGCCTGTCCGTCCAGCCCCGCCCGAACGGAGCCGCCCGGTGACCCTCCCGGTCCTCTACGCCGTCGAGCACGGCGTCGCCACGATCACACTCAACCGTCCTCACGAGATGAACAGCCTCGACACGGCCACCAAGGTCGCCCTGCGCGACCGGGTGCTCGACGCGGCCGCCGACCGGGCCGTCCGAGCCGTCCTGCTGACCGGCTCCGGCCGGGCGTTCTGTGTCGGGCAGGACCTCAAGGAGCACGCCGAGGCTCTCGCCGGCGACGACGCCGACCTGGGCGCGACCGTGCACGAGCACTACATCCCGATAGCCTCGACGCTGGCGACGATGGACAAGCCGGTGGTGGCAGCGGTCAACGGCATCGCCGCCGGCGCGGGAGCGGCCTTCGCCTTCGCCTGCGACCTGCGGATCGTTGCCTCCGGTGCGGGATTCAACCTGGCCTTCGCCGGCATCGGGCTGTCCTGCGACTCCGGGTCGTCGTGGACACTCCCCCGCCTGGTGGGCTGGGCACGGGCGCGTGAGCTCCTGCTGTTGCCCCGGACGGTGCCGGCGGACGAGGCGCTCGAGTTGGGTCTCGCCACCGAGGTCGTACCCGACGCCGACGTCCTCGGCCGGGCAACCGAGCTGGCAGAGCAGCTCGCCGTAGGCCCTACCGTGGCCTACGGTGCGATCCGCCGGGCGCTGTCGTACTCGGCGACCCACGAGCTCACCGATGCCCTCTCCCTCGAGGCGGAACTCATGCGGCTCACCGGTGCGACCGACGACCACCGAGGGGCCGTATCGGCCTTTCTGGCCAAGGAGCGCCCGACCTTCCGCGGCCGATGAGCGGCCCGCTGCCCGGTCCCGACGGGCGCCTGCGGTGTCCCTGGGCGCTCGGCACGCCCGACTACCTCGCCTACCACGACGACGAATGGGGGCGGCCGGTTCACGGGGACGGCGCGCTGTACGAGCGGTTGACGCTCGAAGCGTTCCAGTCGGGGCTGTCCTGGCTGACCATCCTCCGCAAGCGCGACGGCTTCCGGCGAGCGTTCGCGGACTTCGACCCCGACGTCGTGGCTCGTTACGGTGACGCCGACACGGCGCGGCTGATGGCCGACGCGGCAATCGTCCGCAACCGGCTCAAGATCGCAGCCACCGTCACCAATGCGCGTGCACTGGTGGCGCTGCGGGAGGCGGACGGCGACGGAGCGCTGGACCGCCTGGTCTGGTCGCACGCACCGGGCCCCCGCGAGGCACCGGCCGCGCTTGGCGACGTCCCGCCGTCCACGCCGGAGTCGGTCTCCCTGGCCAGGACGTTGAAAAGTCACGGGTTCGTGTTCGTCGGTCCCACCACCGCGTACGCCACGATGCAGGCCGCCGGCCTCGTCGACGACCACCTCGCCGGGTGCATCGCCCGGCGGGACGCTCGCACGGGTTCGATCACCTGAGAGACGCAGAGAACCGGCGCAGGGCGAAGGCCAACCCGGCCCGGGCCAGCGGCCGCAGCAGCACCCACCCGGCTCGACCCAGCATCCCGAACGGAAGATCGAGGCGCTCCTCCCACACCACTCGGCATCGGTCCGGGCGGCCCACCGGCTCGACGACGAACGATCCGGGTCCGCGCACCAGCCGCCCGGTGTGCATCACCTCACAGCGCCGCGGTGGGTCCCACCGTGTCACGGTCATCGTGTCGACGAAGCCCACGGGGCCGAATCCGGTGCGCGCCGTGATCCGACCGCCGACCCGGTGCCCGTCCACCGAGCTGACCCGGGTGGCCGGCATCCAGTGACCCTGCTGTTCCCAGTCGGTCAGCGCCGACCAGACGCGTTCGGGCGTTCCGACCACGACGCGTTCGACGCGGAGGTCGGCGCTCAGTCGTCAGCACCGCCGTTCGACCGGGAATCGCTGTCATGCCCGCGCTGCTCGAGTGCGGAGATGCGATCGTCGCGGGCTGTGAGCTCACGCCCGAGCCGATCGAGGACGTCGTCGACCTGGTTCATGCGGTAGCCCCGCAACCCGATGGCGAACCGCACCGCCTCGACATCGGCGGGTGAGACCGGGCCGTCGGGCAACCAGGGTGTCGCGAGGTCGCGCTCAGGCGCGTCCAGGCCATCGCCACGGCCGGACGCGACAACGGCCACGGCGAAGACGACGACGACGATGACGACGACGAACACCACCAGCACGGCCACCCTCCTGTCGGTGTCGGGTCCCCGATCGTGTCACGCTGTGCCTCCGCCGGCGCATTCGGAGGCGCGCGTGACATTGCGGTTGGGCACCAGGGCCTTCGCTGCGGGCGAGTTCGCCGTCATGGCGATCGTCAACCGGACTCCGGACTCGTTCTACGACCGCGGATCGACCTTCGACTTCGATTCCGCGCTGCGACGGGTGGCCGCGGTGGCCGCCGAGGGTGCTGACATCGTCGACATCGGCGGCGTCAGGGCGGGACACGGTCCGGCCGTCTCCGTGGACGAGGAGATCGACCGAACGGCCGACCTGGTCGCGGCCGTGCGTGAGCGGCATCCCGACCTGGTTGTCAGTGTCGACACGCATCGAGCCGGCGTCGCGGAGGCCACCTGCGCGGCCGGTGCCCACCTGGTCAACGACTCGTGGGCGGGCGCCGACCCCGATGTCGCCGCGGTCGCGGCCCGCTGGGGGGTCGGCTTGGTGTGCAGCCATACCGGCGACCTGACGCCGCGGACCCATCCGCACCGCGTCACGTACCGGGACGTCGTCGCGGACGTGGTCGCCGCAACGACGGACCTCGCCGAGAAGGCGGTCGCCGCCGGGGTTCGCCGCGACGGCATACTGATCGACCCGACCCACGACTTCGGTAAGAACACCCGTCACTCGCTCGAGCTGACCCGCCGTCTCGACCAGGTCGTCGCGACCGGCTGGCCGGTCCTGGTGAGCTTGTCGCGCAAGGACTTCGTCGGCGAGACGCTGGGCCTGCCCCCATCCGCCCGTCTGCCGGGCACGCTCGCCGCGACGGCGGTGTCGGCATGGGCGGGTGCGCGGGTGTTCCGGGCGCACGACGTCGCCGAGACCCGTCAGGTCCTCGACATGGTGGCAGCGATCCGGGGCACCCGTCCGCCACGTTCGCCGCGCCGTGGCCTCATGTGAAGGCTGTGCCGCGCGGCGCTTCGCCCTCGGTGTTGACCCGGACGATGACCTCGACGGCCTCACTGGGGTCGTCGGTCACGCACCACAGGTCGAGATCGGCCACGGCGATCTTCTTCTCGGCGGCCACGGTGCCGCGAAGCCAGTCCACCAGCCCGGCCCAGTAGGACGTGCCCATGAGCACGATCGGGAACTGCGTGACCTTACCGGTCTGGACGAGCGTCAACGCCTCGAACAGTTCGTCGAGCGTGCCGAAGCCGCCGGGGAAGACCACGAACCCCTGGGCGTACTTGACGAACATCGTCTTGCGGGCGAAGAAGTACCGGAAGTTGATGCCGAGGTCGACGTACTCGTTGATGCCCTGCTCGAACGGCAGCTCGATGCCGAGACCCACCGAGACGCCGCCGCCCTCCACCGCGCCCTTGTTGGCCCCTTCCATGATGCCTGGGCCGCCGCCGGTGATCACCCCGTACCCGGCCCGGGCGAGGGCGGTGCCGAGCTCGACCGCCGTCCGGTAGAGCGGATCGTCGCGCGGGGTCCGGGCGGATCCGAAGACGCTGATCGCCGGGCCGAGGTTCGCCAGCGACCCGAACCCCTCGACGAACTCGGACTGGATCCGCATGACCCGCCACGGGTCGCCATGGACCCAGTCGGCGGGACCACGGCTCTCCAGCAGCCGCTGGTCGGTCGTGGTCACCTCGACCTGTGAGCGGCGCAGCGTGACCGGGCCGCGGTGCTTCTCGGAGGGCGGGCCGGGGCTCTGCGGTGCCGTCACGGTCGTCAGGCTAGCCACGAGCCGGTGCCGAGGTGAGCCAGGCCCACATCCGGTCCTCGCAGTGCTGCACCTCGCGCACGTCGACGCGTTCGTCGTCGGCATGAGCGAGGTTGGCGTCACCGGGGCCGTAGTTGACCGCCGGGACACCGAGCGTCGAGAAGCGGGCCACGTCGGTCCAGCCGTGTTTCGGCCCGGGCTCGGCCCCCACCGCCGCGACGAAGGCTGCGGCGGCGGGGTGGTTCAGGCCCGGCAGCGCACCCGGCGAGCTGTCGAGAGTCGTCAACTCGTATCCGTGGAAGAGCTCGTCCAGGCGTGCCAGAGCCTCCTCCTCGCTCCTGATCGGGGCGAACCGGTAGTTGACCGTGACCACGCACACGTCCGGGACGACGTTGCCGGCGATGCCGCCCCTGATGTCGACGGCATTCAGCCCTTCGCGGTAGACGAGGCCGTCCACCTCGACCTCGGCCGGGACGTAGCCGCGCAGGCGATCGAGCACCTCTCCGGCCGCGTGTACCGCGTTGCTGCCCATCCACCAGCGCGCGGAGTGCGCGGCCAGGCCTCGGACAGTGACCGCTACCCGCACCGTCCCGTTGCACCCGCCCTCGACCTGGGCGGCGGTCGGCTCCATCAGCACCGCGAAGTCGGCCGTCAGCCACTCCGGGTGACGGTCGGCCACCCGGGCCAGCCCGCTGCGGTCGGCCTCGACCTCCTCGTGGTCGTAGAAGATGTAGGTGACGTCGCGGACCGGCTCCGGCACATGGGCCGCCAGCCGGAGGGCGACCGCGACGCCACCCTTCATGTCGACGGTGCCGCGACCCCAGAGCATCTGGCCGTCCCGGCGGGTCGGCAGGTTGTCGGCGACGGGCACAGTGTCCAGGTGCCCTGCGACGATCACCCGCTCGCCCCTGCTCAAGCCGGTGCGGGCGACGACGGTGTCGCCGGCGCGGTGAACGCGCAGGTGGCCATGACCGGCCAGCGCCGCCTCGACGGCGTCGGCCAGCACGGCCTCGTCGCCGCTGACCGACGGGATGTCGCACAGCGCCGCGGTCAGGTCCGGGGCGGAAAGGCCGAGATCGAGGCGCACCGTCACGGCAGCCGACCCTACTGTCCTGCCGAGTCGCAGCCTCAGCGTGCTCGGCCGAGTGTGCCCAGGCTGCGGTGAAGGAACTCGCGCTCGGCCGCGTTCTCGGTGCGGTCGATCGCCGCCTCGTACGCCGGCGCCGCCTCGTCGGTGCGGCCCAGGCGTCGCAGCAGGTCGGCTCGGATGGCGTGGAACAGGTGGTAGTCACCGAGGTCGAGGCCGTCGACGAGGGTGAGGGCCGCGTCCGGGCCCTCGACCTCGGCCACCGCGACCGCGCGGTTGAGGGCCACGACCGGGCTCGGAGCCAGCGACAGGAGCTGGTCGTACAGCTGCAGGATCTGCCACCAGTCGGTGGCGGCCGCGGCCGGAGCGTCGCTGTGCACGGCGTTGATCGCGGCCTGGAGCTGGTAGGGGCCGGGCTGGCTACGCCGCAGACATCGCCGGACGATGGCCTGGCCCTCGGCGATGAGGCCGCGGTCCCAGCGGCGGCGGTCCTGGTCGGCCAGCAGTACGAGGTCGCCGTCCGGCGTGGTGCGGGTGGCCCGACGCGACTCGACCAGCAGCATGAGCGCGAGCAGCCCCATCACCTCCGGCTCGTCGGGCATGAGCTCGGCCAGCAGGCGTCCGAGCCGGATGGCTTCGGCACAGAGGTCCTCGCGGACCAGCCGCTCGCCGGAGCTGGCGGTGTACCCCTCGTTGAAGATGAGGTAGACGACGGCCAGGACGGCTCCGAGGCGGTGCGGGAGATCCGCCTCGTTCGGGACCCGGTAGGGGATCCGCGCGTCGCGGATCTTGCCCTTGGCCCGGACCAGCCGCCGGGCCATCGTCGGCTCGGGTACCAGGAAGGCGTGGGCGATCTCCGCCGTGGTCAGCCCGCCCAGGAGGCGGAGAGTGAGCGCGACCTGGGCGGGGGTGGCGAGGGAGGGGTGGCAACAGGTGAAGATCAGCCGCAACCGGTCGTCGTGCACGGCGCCCTCCTCGGCTGGTTCGTCGCGGGCGTGGAGCAGGGCGGCCTGTGCGTGCCGGTCCGCACGGGACGACTCCCGGCGGAGCCGGTCGATCGCCCGGTTGCGGGCGGTGGTGATGATCCATCCCGCCGGGCTGGGCGGCAGCCCACCGGACGTCCATCGCTGCACCGCGACGGTGAACGCGTCCTGGACCGCCTCCTCAGCGATGTCGATGTCCCCGAAGGTGCGGACCAGGACGGCCACCGCGCGGCCGTACTCCTCGCGGAAAACACGGTCGATCTCCGAGGCGGTCAGACCCGGCACGCCGCGATCAGCCCTCGGCCTCGTCCTGAAGCGGCCGCACCTCGATCGGGAGGGTGCTTGCCCGGGCGAGCTTGCGGGCCCAGTCGAGCGCGGCGTCGAGGTCGGGCGCCTTGATGATCGTGAACCCGCCGATGTGCTCCTTGCCCTCCGCGAACGGGCCGTCGGTCATGAGCACGTCGCCGCCGCGGAGCCGCACCACGGTGGCAGTGCTCGGCGGGTGCAACCCGGCCGTGAAGACCCAGGCGCCGGCAGCCTTGAGCTCCTGGTTCACGACCTCGAGGTCGCGCATGATCGGGTCCAAGACCTCTGGTGGGGGAGGTTCACCCTCGGGTTGGTACACGCTGAGCAGGTACTGCTTCATGGCGGTCCTCCTAGGCCGCACCCGGCTCGGCCGGCTTGTAGGTCGCGATGATCACACCGGTGGTCGTCGCGACAGAGTCGACCAGTCGCAGCCTGGCGAATGAACCGTCGTCAGGGAAGAGCCGCCGCCCGGATCCCAGCACCAGCGGGTGAATCAGCAGCATGTACTCGTCGACCATGCCCTGGCGGATCAGCGACTGGAGCAGGTCTCCGCTGCCCAGCACCACGATGTCCTTGCCCGGCTGCTCCCTGAGCTCGGCCACCGCCTGTGGGACGTCATCCTTCAGGAGCGTGGAGTTCTGCCACGGCAGCGGCTCGTGGAGCGTCCTGGACGCAACGTACTTCTGGGAGTTGTCGAGGACCTCGGTGAATGGGTTGTCCGTCTGGTGGGGCCAGTAGGAGAAGAAGTCCTCATAGGTCCGTCGGCCGAACAGGATGGGACCGCCCTCGGCCATCCCCTGTGCGGCCACCTCCCCCATGACCGCGTCCATGTAGGGCTGGGCCCAGCCGCCGTGCTCGAAGCCTCCGCGGCGGTCCTCGTCGGGGCGGCCGGGGGCTTGCATCACACCGTCGAGCGTCAGGCTGTTGAACACCACGATCTTGCTCATCTCGTCCTCCCTGGTTGTGCCGCCGGCCCTGCGCCGGCGTCTCACCCTCTACACGAACGGCATTCAGACGAATGAACACCCGCCTCGGCCGGATCTGCCGTCTCTGGTGACAGCCTTTGCTCCTTCGTGCCGGATTGGGTTGCTCCTCCGCCGCTCCTCGACGATGGTGTCGCTGGTGAGGCGGTCGTCGTCCGCCAGGGGAAAGACTGTGACACGTACACGTGATGAGCTTGTACAAATCGCCTGCGACGAGTCCGGCTACGAGGGCGAGCAAGCTCATCGGCGGGATGACCGATGTGTTCGCACATGCCAGCGTGCGTTGGACGGCGTATCGGCAACCCGTTGCGTGCAGGAACTACGGAGCAGGGATTCGTTCCCCGGCGACCGAGTACAAGGCGAACCATCTGCTCCGCGACAAGCATCGCTCGGTACTCGAGTGGTTTCTGCGGCCGGCGGGCCCCTTGCACCGGAACGTTCGCGTGTATCTCGTCGAGAAGGCGTTCTTCATCGTGAGCTCGGTCATCGGCCTTCTCGTCGAGCAGGTCACCCATCCGGCCCGGATGGGGCCTGTACCAGGACCACCGAGCCACGGCTATGACGGTCACGTCTGTCGACTCGTTCTTCCGCATCGTCGGCGGCCTACGCACCTTCGGAATATTCGATCGGGTCGACGAGGTCGTCAGGCTGCTCCGGCAAGGCAGACCGCACGTCGAGGCTTACCGGGCGCAGGTCCGCGTCGACCCGACGATGACGCCGGTCCTGGACCCCTTGATCCCGGCCATCGTGCCTGGCGCGTTCGCCCCGTAGTGCCGGCCAGCCACCACCCGGGCGGGTGGACCACAGCCACCGAACGTCCGATCGTTTCGCTCGGAAGCGGCGGGAGGCGATACCTTACGGCCGGACCCGTCGGAAGCGCCGGGCACAGGCGCGGCCCGGCACCTGGCCGGCCCAGGAGGCACCGTGGCGTACGCGACCGGTGACGCCGACGCGCGCTGGCCCGATGGCGTCATCCCGTACGTCATCAGTGACGAGTTCAGCGAGGGCCAGCGCCGGGAGGTGCTGCGCGCCATCGACCACTGGAACGACCGGACCATCATCCGGCTGCGGCGCCGGTTCAACGAGGAGGACTTCGTCCGCTTCGTCCTGGCCGAGGACGTGTGCCAGGCGACCGTCGGCCGGGTCGGCGGCGAGCAGACCGTGGGCTGCGACGTGGGCGACGGGTTCGGGACCGGCAACGTCATCCACGAGATCGGCCATGCCGTCGGTTACTTCCACGAGCACCAACGGCCGGACCGCGACCGGTTCGTCCGGATCAACGCCGGCAACATCGAGGCCGGCAAGGAGCACAACTTCGACATGCGGCTGGGCGGTGTCGTCCTCGGACCGTACGACTACGGCTCGATGATGCATTACCCCGAGGACGCGTTCTCCGACGGCGGCGACACCATCGACCCGCTACAAGACGTAGACATCGGCCAGCGCGACGGTCTCAGCGAGTTCGACATCAAGGGTGTCTGTGTCCTCTACGACGCTCCGCACTTCGTCGTGGCCTGGGAGGACGACCTCGACCGTCGCGACCGCCGAGAGGTGCAGTGGACCGGGCTGGCCCGGTGGGGCAAGCACTGCTGGGGGCCGGCGAGGGTCGAGAGCGACGACACCGATCGCGTCCACCCGAACGTGGCACTCGACGCCGAGCGGGCGGCGTTCGTCGTGTACGAGGAGGGCCCGAGGGGCAGCGACAGCACCCGGGTGGAGCTGCGCTGCCTGACCGTCAACGGCGCGCAGCGATTCGATGCGCTGACGGTCTCCTCTGGTGTCGGGCGGCACGGTGCGCCGGATGTCGCGGTCGCCCCGGGAGGAGACCTCGTCGTCGTCTGGCAGGTCGGGCTGCCCGCTGGCGGCCAGGAGATCCGCGCCCGAGGGCTGGACCGCGAGGGTCGCGACCGGTTCCCCGAACTCGTCGTCACCGCCGGAACCGACGGCGGCACACCCGCCGTCCCGGCCGTGGGAATGAATCCCGGCGCGGGTTTTGTGGTGGTGTGGGGAGAGTTGCTCGACGAGAGCCTCTCCGTGCACGGCCAGGTCTTCGGCGCCGCCGGCCAGCGCGTGTTCGAACATTTCGCCGTGGCCGACGGCCTCGGCGACCAGGATGTCTTCCCTCGGGTGGCCGTGCCTCCGACAGCAGCTTCGTCGTGACGTTCGAGCGGGACACCCGCGAGATCCGTGCCCGCGGCTTCGCCGCGGACAGCTCCGACCTGTTCCCCGAGATCGTCGTCAACACGACCGAATCCGGCATCCAGGTCACGCCGGACGTCGCCGCGCACCCGGCCGGGTCCTTCGTGGTCGTCTGGACCGACGACCGTGACGAGAACCTGATCGGCCAGATCCGGTCCCGGGGCTTCGGACCGAATGGAACCGAGACGCAGCCCGAGTCAACCGCCAACCCACGCGGCGGCCGAGAGCAACTGCGCCCTCGGCTCGCCGTCGATCGGCTGAGCCGGCGCTACGTCGTGTGGGAGGACGACGAGGACCGCAATGGCTTCTTCCAGATTCACGCTCGAGGCACCGGCGCCGACGGCGACGCCTTCCTGGACTCCTTCACTGTGAACACGTTCTGGCGCGGCCAGCAGCGCCGCCCCTCGGTCGCCGCCCGCTGACCAACGGACCGATCGACATGGACAGTGGAACTCGCTACGGGGTCGGGAAGGCGCAGAACTCGTTGCCCTCGGGATCTGCCAGTATGTGCCAGGAGATTTCGTCGTCGGGCTCGCGTAGCACTCGTGCCCCCCTGGCCACCAGGACGCCGACGTCAGGTGCCACGACGTCCCAGTGGATCCGGTTCTTCGCCCGCTTGGGCTCGGGCACCGGCACGAAGCACAGGTAGTCGAACGGCAGCAGGTCGCCACCCTCGAGCGCGGCGAAATGCTCCTGGGACTCCCGCTCGCGCTCGATGCCCAGGACCCCGGCCCACCAGTCCGCCTGGGCATGCGCGTCGGCGCAGTCGACGACGAGCTCGTAGAGCCGGCCCGGCAGGGACGGCCGACTGTCGCGCACGAACGAACAGAACTCGCCGCCCTCGACGTCGGCCATGACCCACCAGTGCCGGTCGTCGCCGGGCGGTCGCAGCACCGTGGCACCCAGCCCTTCGAGCCCGTCGAGGTCGCCGACCTCCACGTCGAGGTGCACGCGGTGCTTGACCGTCTTCGCCTCCGGGACCGGATTGACCCAGAGCTGCTGGTCCTCGTGCTCGCCATCGAGACGCATGGAACCATCGCCGGGGTCGGCGGGTGTCAGGCCGAGCACCGCCGCCCAGAATCCGGCCAGCCGGGTGTGATCAGCCGCGTCCATGCACAATGCCCGCCAGGTCGCCAGACTCATGAGCGGAATGCTACGAGCCCCATCGCAGCGGACGGGCATGATCTCGGTGTGTCGGGAGGTGTCACGGTGACGGACCTGAACGTGGTGACCTGGGGTCACGGCGACCCGGTGGTGATGGTGCACGGCAGTGGCCCGAGCTGGGGTAGGAGACCTGGGCCGAACAGCGACCGCTCTCCGACTTCTACCGCCTGCTGCTTATCGACCGTCGCGGCTTCGGCGACAGCCCACCCGCCGAGGGCGAGGACTTCGAGGTGGACGCCGAGGACATCGCCGAGATCCTCGGTCGAGGGGCGCACCTGGTCGGCCACTCCGACGGCGGGCTGGGCTGCCTGCTCGCCGCCGCCCGCCGACCCGAGGCTGGGCCGTGATCCCCGGTGCCGCCCACCC